>NZ_JBSEFH010000029.1:0-69673 GCF_053570585.1 Pseudochelatococcus sp. B33
TATAGGTGGTGTCCCGGAAGGGATTCGAACCCCTGACCTACGGTTTAGGAAAACCTGAACCGCGCGTCTATTTGCTTTTTGTCTTCAGTTGCTTGCCGCCGGAGCGAGCCGCAACCTTGGGATTTTTTTGGGATTTCGCGCGGCGCGCCGCCTCGTCCCGAGGTCGAGACTCCATCGCCTCCGCTACGTCGTCGATCAGCGCGTGCGCATACCGCATCGTCGTTTTGATATCGGCGTGGCCGAGCATGTTCTGAACCGCCTTGAGGTTTTTTGAGGCACGCAGCGTACGGGTTGCTCCTGTGTGGCGCATGTCATGGATGTGGAAATCCTCGACCTTCGCCTTGTTCACGATGCGGCCGAATGTGGTTCCCCATCCATGATAGGTGATTGGGTACCGCCGGCCGCGGACCCACTCTCTGCCGGTGCGTTTGCACTTTTTCGTGCGCTTGGCCACATAGGTGAAGACGCTGTCCTTGTGATGGCCGCGTAGCGACCATAGGATGGCGCGAATCTCGGCGGTGATCGGGAGGACGTGATGCCTGTCGCCCTTTTGAGTGACACGGATCACCCCTGCGTGCCAGTCGACCTGTTTCCATGTGAGGTTCACGACTTCGCGCCGGCGCAGGCCGGTGGCTTGCGCAAACAGCCGGGCAGGGCGGTAATCCTCTCGCTCCGCCGCCTTGATGGCATCCTCTTCGACGAACGATAGCTCCCTGATCCTCTCCGGCGGCTCTTTCAGCCGGTGCGCGGACCAGTCCGGCATGTCGGGGAGCTGGATTTTCCAGATCTTTTGCGCCCTCGTCATGATGCGGCTCAGGAGGTCGACGGTCGTCCGATTGACGGTTGCCGGCGTCACCAGGCCCATCTCGGGCTTGCCCCGGCGAAATTCGGCACGTCGGCGGACGACAGCCAACGCGACCTTGTTGTCATCGATCTCCGACAGGAGGGTGTCTTTCCCGACGAGGTTGATGAGACCAGCCACCTTGTTCTCAACGCCAGGGTCCTTGAGGTGCTGGCCGACCTCATCCCACCAGCGGCCCGCCGCAACGTCAAGCGTGGTCGTAGCGGACGTGTATGCGCCGCGGGCGTCTTGCCGCTTCAGCTCCTCGCGGCGGCTTCTCTCGACGCCTTCGGCTCTGCGCCGGTCTTTAGTGCCCGTCGTTCCATAAAACCGAGTGCCCCGCCATTGGAAATCGTAGTAGTAGACTGACGACCCCTTGGGCTTGTAGACGGACATTCGCGGCGCCTCATTCGCTCAAGAAATTCCACAACGTCTGCGAGTGAAAATTCGCGACGGATGCTCCGCTGGCCAAGGCCCTTGTGCACGTATCGGATATTCCCCGCCTTCGCGTGTTCGCGCAAGGTCTTTTCATCCATGCCGAGTAGGTGGGCAGTCTCGGAGAGCGGCAGGGTAACACGTGCCTCGTATGCCCTCAGCAATGGCTCTGGGATAGCCTCCCTCATCCGTCACCTCCATTCTCTGAGCCTGCAGTGGGTGGTAAATCCGAGCGCCACTTGAGGCCGCCCCTGCCATCACCTGTGATCAGGGCTTTGGTCCCCACTGGCATGGTTTCTATCGGCTCCCACTTCTCTACTGTGTACCCTGCGGCGCAGAGGGCGCGGAGGGCGGCAGTCGCAAGCACGTTCGCGGATCCGGGCTGGAAAACGACCGGCCATGCCTTGCTGGCCTGCATCGCCTTCGCCATGATTTCGATTGCGGGGTCAGTCATCGTTCTGCCGCTCCAGATAGTCAAAGATCGCGGCCAGCGAGGAAGCGCCCACGGCATTGAACCCGACTGGCGAGTTTGGATACCAGTGCAAGATCCAGACGCTGTTTCGTGCAATGGCGGCCGATTTTTCTTCATCCGACACCCAATCGATGCTGCTGAGGTAGGCGTCGCCCCCATCCAACTCTTGCTCGGCCGTCGCATATCCGGACGAGTGCTCGTTGTACGATAACGTCAACGACGAGTGCTCGCCTTTCAATAGGGCCAACAGCCTCGCTTCGAGTTCTGCGATTGCGTGGTCAGTCATGATCTACCTCGATCTTGAAATGCTTACGGCTACGCTGCTTGGCGTTCTTCGCTGCCTGTCGCTCCATCTCCGGAATGTCCATCATTCCGGCAGGGATGGCGCCGTTCTTCCTCCCGGCCTTCTTGCGCAGCCATGACACGAGGGAGCGGATATCGCGGCTAGCCCTCATCTGGATGCCTCGGTAGGTGTTGCCATGCGATGGGGGTGAGGTTTACATGCACCGGATCGCCAGATTTCCAAATCCACGTCTCACCTGCTTCGGCCGGGGCTAGCGCCTCTCCGACATGCCCACCGGTTGTTGCCAGCAGCACATTTTCCCCAGCCGGCGCTGCGCTCAAATCCCTGTTCCACGCCGACACGAGATCGGAGCGAGTGTAGGGGGTGCCGCCTTGCGGGATGTTGTGGTATGTCCTGCGGTGCTGCTGATCTTCGGCATACGTCAGGCAAAGCGTTTCAGGCATTTCGTGCATTGGTCTCTCCCTCTCCCTTCAGGACAGCGTGGGCGTGGCGGAGGTCGGCGATGGTGATGAATCCGGCGGCTGGGTGCTCCCAGATGCTCAAGGTGGGGATATCATCGTCATCAATGCCGGCTTCATACGTCTCTCCAAACGGCCTCAGCGCTTCTTCAAGGGCGCGGATGCGGTCAGCAAGCGGCGTGGTGGCCCGTTCAACAGCCCGCGCCTCGCGCTCAGCCAGCAGCTCGGTGGCGCGGCCCTCGCTGATCTCGAATAGCGGATCGTCGGGATTGAAGGGCTCCGACTTGTCCGGCGCGCGAAGATGTCGGATGAAGATGCGCGGAGCATCGTCGCATGCCGCGAAACGGCGCCTGTTCTCCGCGAAGGTCACATCGTACCAAGCCTTGGCACGCGCGCACTCCAGCTCTGTTACCCTCGCTTGCAGCGCTTCGATGGTGTCGGCGGCGAACTCTGGCAGGCTGGATTCCTCGCCGTGGCCTTCGTAGAGCGGTGTCATCCGCAACTGTTTCACGATGTCAGTCATGGGAATAGCCCTTCATCATAGCCCCTCCTATTTCGCGGGCATGAGGCAGCCATTCACCAATCCTGCGCCGCTGCTCGGCCATGATTTCCTCGGCTGTCATCCGCTTGTTCGTGCCTGTGCGATCCTCCATGATCTCGTGCGTTAGATCGTGGACCGCCAGCACCTCGTCATCGGACATGGAGATGATGCGCTCGCGAAGATTGGCCGGTATGAGTCTCTGCCGCTGCGCTTTGGTCAGGCGCTTCTCAACCATCCCCACCTCCCTTGCTGTAATTCGGCAGCAACGGCTGCATCTCGTTGTGCTCATAGGCTGATGCGATGCGGGGGCGGACGTGCTCGGAAACCAGCGCCCCATCTGGCATGACGATGTTCGCGAGAAACTCGTCCTCGAATGTCACGATGCCGACCGCAACAGCCTCCAGCTTCGCCTTGACGACGAGTGCAAGAGCGCGCCATCTGGACCGGCACGCCTGTTCCCATGCTGCGAGCGCAGCGTCCGCCGTGCGGAGGGCGTTCTTGGTCGGGGTATGGGTGAACTCCCAGTCGGCGGGGTCGGGCATTTGCAGCCGGAACATGACGCGCCGGTCATTCATCACGAACACGACAGCGGCCTCATGCTCGCCCTCGACGTGCATGAATTCCTTGGCGCCGTACCTGCGCAAGGTGGCGCGGATCTCCGCGATGCTTTTGTCTGTCGATACCGACGTGTCGGCTGCGTAGCGGCGTGTCATGAGGTCTCTTCACCTCCCTTGCGGGCACGGATGGTGGCGGCGATGCTGATCGCGGCTTCGGCCGCTGCCCCGTGGAGAGGGGAGATATCTTCCGATGCTGTTTCTGATAGAAACACGCTATTGGCAGCCTTCTCGTCCGCCACCTTCGCGCACGCCTCACGCTCTTCCGCCAGCGCCTGTTCGGCAGCTTCGTATCTGCCAATTTCTGCCAATCCTTGTTTTGTTCTTTCGTTCAGTGTCGTCATGCGCGCTTGTGCGATTTCCGATACTGGATAGTCATCAGGTAAAGATGCATAGTCTATGTCTCGTAACACTTCACGTATTTTGGCTAACTCTTTCTCGGCCACTTCGGCGCGAGATTGCCATTTCGCTAAATGGTTTCGGACGTTGTCTTCTGCCTGCAACGTTGCCTTGAGAGCCTTTTCCTTCTCCGCTATCCGCTCCGCCGCGTAATCAGCGGCGAAGGCGGCGAGCAAGTCGGGGAAATGAACGTCCTGCATTTGGCTGTCCTTCTCCCGCCAGTAGCGTGCCGCCCTCTCCGCCAGATCGGCAGGCGGATCTTTGCCACCAATATACGCCGTCTCTTTGTCATCAACGGCGGTTGGTGATAGAGGGGCGGCGTCCAACGATCCGGGATTTCCGGACAGTTGCCCCGATCGCCTTTTCTCTTTCGCCGCCTTCTTCGTCGCGTAGTCAATGGCGCCTCTCCATGCGGCATACAGTAGAATGCGCTGCACGCTCTGGTCCGGGATATCGCGTTCCCGCGCCCATTTGTCGAACGCTTTCCTGTCGGCGTCAGCCATTGCTTTCTCCTCCATTCGTGCCCCTGATGGCGACAGGCTTGTCTTTGGTCCGATCGTGCTCGATTGCCTTGTCGGGCGGGGCGGTGCGCCAGTCCGGCCAATTGCGCGCCTCATTCTTGTCCTGCTTGGCAACGAGCGCGGCGATGATCTGCTCGGGCGAGTGCCCAGCGCGCCATGCTCCGTCGAGGGCAAGGATGACGACGTCGACCCATTCGGAAATGTCGGATGGGTCGGCATCGATCTCCGCCAGCTCCTTGCGGATATGATCGATGACGCCTTTGGTGCGCGCGCCGGGGCCGAAGGTCTTCTCGGAGAATGCGCGTTGCCGAGCGAGGTGTGCACGGAAGTCGAAGGACGGCTCCCGTTCTGTTGCCCAAGCGACAGCGGCGTGCCAAGTAAGCTGGCATGCCTCGTCACAGTTGAGGGGATGATAGACGCTGTCCCAGTATTCTTCAAAAGCGCGGTCTGTGTCAGTCGTCATACTAAAGGCTCCCCTGTTACGTCGCACCACATCCGTCTCGCACGGGCGAAGCATCCTACGAACTTCTGGACTGTTACCGTCTGTGGTTCTGCGTAAAAACCAGCGGCTGCCTCGTCGAAGGCCCTGGCTTTCTCAAGCCAATCTGGCGGAAGGTCAGTACGCTTCTCGGCAAGCTCATGCATGCGCTCTGACAGCGCCGTTCTCGTTGCGTCACTCATCGCTGTTACTCCGGTAGGGTGATGAGGCGATGGCATCTAAATAGCCGGTGAGATTGAACCCACCCGCCTTCTCAAGTGCTTTCAACTGCTCGTCTGTCGGCTCTATTGGCACCACAACCGCTGTACCGTCCATCAGTGCTGCGGCGGCTGCCGGGGTAAGGTTCAGAGTCTTCAGAGCATGATCGGCGACGCGGGTCGTTTCCTTGCGGCGAAGCTCGCCGGCCATCATCTCGATTGCCGGTGGGCCCTCCGGGTAGAGGAATGCCGTGACAAGCGCATCAATCAGCTTTTCGCGGGGATCGGTCATGGCTGACCCCTGTTCTGTTCGCGATATCGGCGCAGCAGCTCTTCACCGGCCTCTGGGTTGATCCTGTCGAGCTGGAGCAGCGCCCAATGCAGCCCATCGGCGAAACCTCTTCTGCTGCCCTTCCGGAATTCCTCAATGTACCGCTCCGTGCGTCGGCGCTCGCGATCATCGACGACTGTCGTCACAGTGACCGCGAAAGCGCCGCGTGACTTCGGTTCGGCGGCGATGAATCTATAATACCCAGGCTCTCCAGCTTCTGGCACGGTGCGCCACCATTCGTGACGGACGATGTCTCTGCCCTCCTCGCCGAGGCGTAATGGCACGTACCGGGCGTCGTGTTCTGGGTCGGCGCCGGTGTGCTTGTTCACCGCGTGGGCGAACTTCCAAACATCGTGGTGCCCCTTGGCGTAGAAACCGAGCAGCCCGCCACCATCAGGGCCAGCTTCACGAATCTCGATGATATCGGATACATAGACCTTTTCGTCGGTCATAGCTCTACTCCTGGATATCTGATCAGTTGACCACGACGTAGGGCATGCCACCCGGTAGCGCCGACCACAGGTCGCGCGGCAGTAGAAACCGGGCCTTCCCGGCAGCAATGCCGAGCATGAAAAGCTTGTCCATGGTCGGATGCATTCCTGTCCATTGCCCGCCACCCCTGTCCATGCAGGCATTCAGGAAGGACCATCCTCCGCCGCCGGCTGCTTGGAACTCGTCCGGCAATTGGGCGAGCATCGCCTCAATGTCGGCTTCTCGGCCGGCAACGTCGAGGGCAACGCAGCCCATCACACCTTCGGTGGTCTCGCCAGCTTCTCGGAAGCATTCCGCAAATAGCCGTTCAACGTTGCAGGCGGTAAGTTTCATAGCAACCACCCCACTAGCGCACCGAGCAGAAAGAAGAATATGGCGAATACACCGGCGAAAAATCGCAGGTCGGAGCCTGATGGTCCCCACATTATAGTTCTACTCCTGCGGCTTTAAGGGCGGCGAGGGCTTTTTCGTGCTCGGCCTCGATGTCGTCCAAGTCGAGGATGCCCTCGTCCAACACGGAGACAAGCCGTTTCAGCGCCTCCACCAATGCTGGATAGGAGTTGATTGCGCGCCGAACGTATTCAGGGTGACGGTGTACTGTGGCCACATGCGTCCACTGTACACCGTCCTTGAAGTAGCCCAAGAGGCCGCCGCTGGTCATTTCCCAAGGCAGGCTATCAGGTATCTTCACGGTCATGGCGTGTCCTTTCCTTGAGCATGGCGTCGGCGTATTGGTAGGATGTTGTAGCATAGTGCAGGAGAAGCTCTTCAAAGGTACCGAACCCCGATGGTGCATCCGCTGTGACAAGTGCCTGTAAAGCCTTCGCGGCGAAGTAATCGCGGACGCTGATGCCCTCGTCGGCCTTGACGACATCAGCGTGATAGCCAATCTTCTGTTTCACGAGCGGAAAGGCTGGTCCACCGTTATCCTTGCTCATCCTGGTATTCCTCTGAGTTGTTGCAGACCGGGCACGGGCGACCGCGACGGTTCTCGCCGACCGTCCACTCGTCTTTGACCCATCCAGTGCAATGGCCGCAGTGCGGGCAGGTGAACTCAATGCAGCCTTCGCCGGCGTCGCTGACGTGCATGCGCTTGACGGGCGCTCTGCGGTGGCGTGGGAGGTCGCCGGCCTCAAACAGTGTCTGGCTCACGGCCTTCCTCCCTTGCGATAAGAGCCTTCAGCAGCGCGGAGAGGATGGCGAGGGTCAGCGACGCTTCATGCTCCGCGTCAAACTCTTCTCCGTCTGCAGGGGTAACTCGTGCCCCGTACAACGGCTCACCGGGAGTAAGTCTGCCCTTGCCGAAGAAGTAGAATGCTCCAGGAAGCGCCCGCTCAATCAGAGCAACGGCGGCGTCGATTGATGCGCTATACTTGGGGCAATTCCACCAGTCCGCGACATTGTTGGCATGGTTCAGATGCTGCGCACGGTTCCTGCGCCAGACATCCTCAAACCGGACAAACTTGGCCGGTGAGAGTTCGACCCGCGAGCCGTAGTCAGGGATGAAAGCAATCTGGATCTTGGCATCCAACTCCCTATCCGGTCCGTCTGCCGTCTCTACCCGCACCAGCAGGTCACGGAGGGTGGGGAGGTCATAGGTGGTCATGGCCGGGCTCCAGTCGCAAAATCTTGACGGCCAGATCTAGCGCCGCGTCTTTCCCTTGGCCTGGCACGCGAGTGACGGCAATGTCCTGCCGGAACAGAATTCTGTCGAACGTGGACACGCCAAATTTCAGATTGTTCGCAGCCTGCCATTCGTCGGCGGCTGCCTTTAATCGCCGGTCAAGGTCGGCGATCTGGTGAGGTGTTGCTGCAAACACCGGACCGTCATCATACTCGCTATTGGCGCGATCATTGCTGTAGATATCATCCTCGACCGCTTCGATTATAGTCCCGGCATTCAGCCAGTCCGCAAGGCGGATAGGCGGGTTCGTCGCGTAAATCACCGTGGCGAGGCCGGTGAAACCGCGATCCTTGTCAGCAGTTTTGCCCGCGTCGTCGTCGTGATCCTCCAGCCAGTCGCCTAGCGCATCACGCGGGTCGTTATGCGGCCCATAGTGATAGACATCGTCACCTGAGGTTGCCGCATACCAATCGCCGCCAGTCAGTTTTTCGCTGTTCATTCCCCATCACTCCTGCGGCAGGAGTGCGCGGATGGCAGCGTCTATATCCTCTGCCATCTCGACGGCGGATTCGTGCCGTTGCACCCACGGTTCATCCCTCAGACAGCGCCGCGCCGGTTCCGCCAATCTATCAACCTCCTTCAGCGCCTCTTCGAGCGCGATGCGGATGACGATGCGGGCGTCTGAACGCGTGATATCGATTGGTCCGGGGCGCGCTTTGGACCAGTTAGCCTCAAGAGCCCGTGCCGCGCGCTCGATCAGTTCATTGGGGGTCATAGTCGGGTCTCCGAACACTGGTGACGATGACATTGAACTCCTGTGAGGTTCCGTCATCACCGCCGTAAATGCTGTCGATGTAGCCGGTTATCTGAACCGGGATGCGCATTTCAGGAGGACACGGGCCGAGCGGTGGTCTCTCTGCGAAATGCTTGGCGAGCTTACCTCGGCCTTTCTTGACGTCGAGCAGAGCGAAATCGCTGGTGATCTTGATCCAGCTCATTCCAGTCCCTCCCCGACCTTGTACTTGACGGGGACGCAGGCGATGCGGTTTGTGCCCATGCAGGCGGCATGGCTGTCTGCTATTGCCCGACTGCCGTGACCGAAAGCTTTTCCGCCCTCATACACGCTCAACCACAGCTCACGTTCTTCGGGGACGTTGATGAGGTTGCGAGGCTCGCCTGCGTCCCGGGTGCTGAATTGGCCACCTGATCGCCAGCATTGGAGAGCGTCGCTATCGCCGATGTACCCCAACACCGGAAATGACCCACGTGCAGATGTCGTGATAATCTCCACCGGTCTGCCGTCACGCGTCTGGACGGGCTTGCTCCAATCAATTGTCATTGCCTGTCACCCCCTGCACGATGTTCCGAAGCAGATTCAGTTCGCGCTCCATTTCTGCGACAATGTCGGCCCGGACATATTCCGTGGCGCGCTCATGCCGGATGTCCTCGAAATACCCGTTGACGAAAGAGGCATAGCCAGGCAGGGACACGCCGCCGCCTCGGATGACGGCCCAGATGCGGTCGGGTGCGGGAGCCTTGGTCATCGGGCGGCCTCCCTGTCCGACGGCCGCACAGGCACGATAATCCCGTACTCGTCTATGAGGTCGGAAAGCTGGTCACGGTCGACGCCGAGTTCACTGGCGACGCGGTTCCAGAACGCGGGTGTTTCAATCCGCTGGGTTTTCGCCGTTTCGAGAATCACGGCTGTGACGGTGTTGCGGGCTGGCTTTCGGAAATGTCGGCGAGCCATCATGCGCTCCAGTCAGTCAGCGAGGCGCGTGCAGACGCGATGGCCGCAGCCGCTTTCTTCAATTTTTCGCGCAGCTCGTGGACTTCCGCAGCGAGAGAATTGTTCTCGCGCTCCAGATCGTCAATCATTAGATCCCGCGCGTCGATAACTTTGCGGTTATCGCTGTCATTGGACAGCCAGGAGAAGAAGTTCATTTAGATTTCCTCTTGGGGAACGGGCGAGAGGCAATCTTCCTCTTGCGCCTTTGTTCTGGTGGCGGATCGTCGCCATTGGCTTTGGCAAGGATGCGCATGTCGAAATCTGATGCGTCGCGCGCGAGGCGCTTTGCCTTTGCGATCGCATGGATGTCTCCGCCGGCAGATGTCGCGGGCCTACCGTTGGTCTTGGCCTTGTGGCAGTCGCGGTGAACGGCTCGCAGGTTGGACAGATCATCAGCGCCGCCGAGCGCCAGCGGCACGGCGTGATCGAAGTCGAGCCCGGTCAGATCGCCCAGCCTGCCACCGCACAGCGGGCACGTGGCCTGCGCGACTACTACCTTCAGCTTGTCGAGCGTCGTGATCTTGCGGCGAGTGGCGGGTGCGTCCGTCATGCCGCCTCCATCTGGTCGATGTTCTGGCGGTGGACATCAAAGCTCGTGACGCTCACCCACGGGTTGGCTTCCCATGCGCCGGGGCCGTTGATGCTGTTCCAAAGGGTGCGGAAACTGTCTTTCGCGGTTGGGCAGCATTGCGTTTGCGGCATCAGGTAGTCTCGCCACCCATCACTATCGCATAAGACACCTTCCGCAATCGCATCTTCTTCGCTGATATCCTGCAAG
This sequence comes from Pseudochelatococcus sp. B33, assembly GCF_053570585.1. Lineage (NCBI taxonomy): Bacteria > Pseudomonadati > Pseudomonadota > Alphaproteobacteria > Hyphomicrobiales > Chelatococcaceae > Pseudochelatococcus > Pseudochelatococcus sp. B33. The sequence continues at coordinate 10,296 of NZ_JBSEFH010000029.1, forward strand.
CGCTCAACGCGCACGCCCGTGACGATCAGCGTCAGGCGGGAAGCCCAGCGGGGCATGTGGATGCTCGGCCTCGGTTTGGTATAGTCTCCGCCTGTCGGGTTGCCGTCAGCCCAATACCAGGGAGGCAAGAGGCCATCCCGGTCGACATCCAGACTATCGTATGAAAATGCCTCACGCACCCATAAACGATCACCAGGAGAGAAGGACTTGAATGGCCCGACCGCGCAGCCATCCGAAATCCACATCCCGCCACGAACGGGATCGTGGAACCATCTCGCCGTTTCCGGGGAGACGTTGCGGAAGTCACGGCGAGAGGGCTGCGGCTTCAGCACCCTTCGCGTCATCGTCTTGCGACCGTCGATCAACGCGCGGACCATCGGGGCGGAAAAAAGGATGGGTTTGTCTGTCATGCCGCCCTCGCGCTACGTTGGGGTGCCGCCGGTGCGCGCGGAGCGGTCATCTCCGCGATCTCCGCAAGCAGCTCTTGGTGCTCGACGCCGATGGCCTGCGCGAGCGCTATGGTGGCGCGGGCGAACCATTCTCCGAAGCGGGTCTGGTCCATGGCTGCAAAGCTGATGCTGGCCGGCACGGCGTACGGCTTGCCGGTGAGCAGATTGACGCGCACCTCGGCGAGACCAGTGGCAAGCTTCAACTCGTCGAGCAGCACATCCTCGCTCGGCCAGCGGTCGGTGTTGTCCACGACCTTGCGCAGGGCGGCGAACAGCAGCCGGTGGTGCTTCGGGTTGCGGGCGCGGCGCAGGGTGACGAGCACATCTCGACCATCCTTGATTTGCGCCATCATCTCGTCGGCCATGACATCGCTCGGTACTAGGGTGTTGCCGCGCTTGGTGAAGCATCTGGCGTCGAGGTCGCTCATGCTGCCTCTTGCCCATATGCGGCAGCACGCAGTTCTGCCCGCTTCGCAGCCCATGCCTTGCGCACATCGTCCTTGTCGGTGGGCGCGAGGACTTCAAGCGCTTCCTGCGTTTTTGTGTCCTTATACCAGTCCGCCAGATCCGCCTCGCTCTCGGCGAGGCTGATGGCGTAGAGCATTGCCGCCTTCACACCTTTCTCGCCGGGAGAGGGGTCGCGCGGTGCGGAGCTCTGCTGACGGTCCTGCGGCTTCTGGTCGGCAGACTGGCGCGAACCGGAGTTCCCGCGCCCATTCGCGGCGGGCTTATCCTCATCGGCGTCCGCGTCGTCATAGTCGCCGGTCGGCACCTGGAACATCGCCAGCAAGAAGTACTTCCGCGCGGCTGTGTGAGCCTTGTTGAGCGCCTTGTCGTCAAAGCCGCCTTTGGTGTTTTTCGCGGCCGCAACGCCAGTCTGCCGGATCGGGTGCGGCCACACCTCGCCCGACGAATGGGCGATGGTGAAATCGTAGTCGACGGCGATGGCGCTTTCGTTCGCGATGAACTCGCGCCCGACCTCGTTCTGGAAGATGACGACGCCGTGCTTCGCCAGCAGGGGCTGCAAAGCGTGAAAAAGGTCGGCGGCGGTGGCGTACATGTACCGGTGGAAGTCGTTCTTGCCGCGCTTCTCGACGCTGCCGACCTCGCCGATAATCTTGGCGATTGCTGATATGATGTTCGTGGGTGCGCTGGACATATCACACCACCCTTTCAGTGCGGACAGTGACACCTGCCGGAGGCGCGCCATTGGCCTTGTGGTAGCCGCGCGCCGCGCTGATGATGGCTTCGCGGATTGAGTCCGTGAGCGGGAGGTCGATCAGTGCGGCAACTGGGTCAACGACCTCGAACACAAGCACGGTACGCAGCGATAGGGCGCGGGCATTGCCGGCCTTGAGCTTGACGTGCGCATCCTTCTCCGCAATGGCGGCGGCGCGCTCGGCTCGGGCTGCATCACGGGCGGCAGCTTCGGCGTCCAGCGCGGCCGATCCCAGATCTACACCGACCTCGCCTTGGGCAGCGTTGTCGCGCGCATCCAGTTCCGCCATCTCGGCTTCGCGGGCCTTGCGTGCGGCGTCCTCGGCGGCGCGGCGTTTCTCTTCCGCCTCGGCGCGACGCGCGTCTTCCTCGGCGCGGGCAAACGCGGTGAGGCGAGCCTTCAGTTCGCCGGTGATCTTGTCGAAGATCGTTGTCGGCGCCTTGTAACGGGCGTTGATCTCCCTTACCTCATCATTGAGAGGCTTCACGAGACGCTTGCGCTCGTCCTCGAAATCGGCTGCGTTCTTTCGCAGCGTATCGATGTGCGCGGCTGCTGCGGTCGCGGTAGCCTGATCGCCCGGCTGGATTACGGGGTTATCTGCCAGCCACGCGGAGACGCCCGTGATAATGGGTTGCGCCAGTTCGATTGGCGCCGGCGGGCAGTTGTGCCCTATAGTTGCTGCGACAGACATGATCGTCTCCAATCAGCGGGCCGCGTTACGGGCGGCGAAAAACAGGCAGATGAGGCTCGGTCCGAAAGCGACGGTTAGTGCCGTGAGGCCGAAGATGATGTCCGTCGTGCGCCGCCTCCCCTGACCTTGCGGAGGATGGCGCGCGCCCTATCGGCGAACTCGCCTTCTTCGCTCTGGGTGGCGACAGAAAGCGTTTCCTCAAGGGAAGCAACAAGCTCGTCGAACAGAAGAATCTGCTCAATCGTGAATATCTTTCCGCCGATGGTGAGCTTTTCGGGGGCGAACTGTCTCGCGACTACTTTGTGTGATACGAGCGCGTCCGTGTTGATCACGAGGTCTTGTTTCATGCCGCGCTCCCGATCAGTTCTGCGTCGATCTCGGCGAGAGCAGATAGCGCCTCAGCGCGGATTGCTCTCAATTCATGGACACGGGCAATAGCCTCGTCGTAAAACCACTCAGCACGAGCGCAGTGGCCGTTGATGTTGATGCCAGCGGAAAGCATGGCCTGCCAACAGTCGTGGGTGTTCGTGGTATCTGCGCCAGCTTCAAACACGGCTCGCGCGGCGCGCTCGATGGACGCAGACAACGTGCGGGGGTAAGTCGTGATCATTATCGTGCTCCTGCACGAAGGCCGACGTAGAGGCCGGCGTCGTGATCGAATTCGAGATCGAGCTTTCCGGCGTCGTCGAGACGCATGATTTCGGCCGAGATCATCGCGAAAAACGGGTCGTCCTCGGCCAGTCGCTCGCGTTGCAACGGAGCGTCCTTCTTGTCGGTCTCATCCACCGCCAGCGTGATGCTCTCGACGCGCTCGACATAGGCGCGGTCCTGCTCGTAATCCCACGCAACAGTCAGATCCGCGATACCGTCCGTGATGATGCCGATGGCATGGCCGGGGCGGATCAGAACGGGGAATTGTTCGAGGCGATAGGGTTGGGATTGAGTGTTCATGGCGCCCTCAATCCTCATCGTCTTCGGCGTCATCCGCCGGGACAGGTTTGCCGTTGTGCAGGGTGTAAAAAACACCCGGCTCAATGCCGTTATCTCCTACCTTGCCGGACCAGTGGTTGCAGATACCGCCGTCGTCGTCGCGCTCGATTAGGAACAGGACAGAGCCCGCCTTTTCTCCGCGCGCCTTGCCGAATTCGCCGGTGGCAATCGCAACACCGTTTTCGCTGTCGACGGTCGCGGATGCTTTGTATCCGGTCGCGAGAGCTGCACTCCGGTGCCCCGTGGCGGACGACGCGCTCCAGTCCCCCGTGGCGGACGACGCGCTCCAGTCCCCCGTGGCGGACGACGCGCTCCGGTCCCCCGTGGCGGACGACGCGCTCTGGTCCCCCGTGGCGGACGACGCGCTCCAGTCCCCCGTGGCGGACGACGCGCTCCGGTCCCCCGTGGCGGACGACGCGCTCCGGTCCCCCGTGGCGGACGACGCGCTCTGGTACCCCGTGGCGGACGACGCGCTCCGGTCCCCCGTGGCGGACGACGCGCTCCAGTCCCCCGTGGCGGACGACGCGCTCCAGTCCCCCGTGGCGGACGACGCGCTCCGGTCCCCCGTGGCGGACGACGCGCTCCGGTCCCCCTCAGAATGATTACTGCCAGACGGCGTTGTCCGGTCCAGCACCCACTTGATGGTCCGCGTCACGATTTCATGCCACGTCAGTTCGAACTTCAATGTGATGGATGCAGACGCGAGTTTCCTGCCATCGCGGTCACGCTTGCCGAATTGGTCTACGATACCGAAACGGTTTTTCCCCGGGGCATAGAAGTCGAGCACAGACAGCGGATGCTCATCGACAGGGCAAGCATGGAAGCCTTTCTCGCAAGCCTTGATCTTGCCTTCGACGGTGTAGGTGCGGCCGAACTCAAATTGGAAGCCACGGCATTTCAGATCGGCATCGAAACCCTTGATCGACTCCACCACATCCGTGGGCGCATCAACAGGGCTCGGGGAAATCTCGTTGGTCATCGCTCTCTCCATATCCCCCTTGCGTTGTGCGCTCTGTCGTGGGGTATGGGGAGACGATACGTATCGTATTGGCCCGTGTCAACACAAAACGTATCGTCTCAGATTATTTTTTACGAAACGTGTCGCATCCCCTCCCGACCTGCGGTATAAGAGGAGTGAGGGTGCCGCGTCAGCGATCCTCCGGCCATCGGTCTTAACGGTTTGTTAACCAGTCCGGGGCCTGATAAACAAAGAGGCCGCCGCAGGAGGGCAACCCCGTGACGGCCATGTAACCCCTCTCTAGGGGAAACGATGTGTCATCATTGGGCCGCCCAATCGCAAGCCCTCAGATGACGCGCTTCGGATCAGGTCGGAAGCCTGCGGAAGTGCCCGCAGACATTCTCCAGCTTACCGAAGCGAATGCGTGTGTACGGGTTAACCCATACCATTCGCAGCTCCTACGGCTGCGCACCGCATTGGACAATCCGTCCCCTCGCGTGGTACGAGGAGACGTGATCGCGAGACGTGACCGGTACTTTAGAGGTTGCGCGCCACGTCAAGTGACCCAATGAGCCCGGACAGGACTGCCATCCTGTCCGGGTTATCTTTTTTGGGCTGCAACGACCATATTCATGAACCCGGGCGCGTACAATGAGACGTCTCTGCCTCTCCCCATCTTCATGTGGATGTGCTATCCGTTCGCGAACGAATGGAGACCCTCTATGTCTGACGTCATTTCCAAAGCGCTGAAGAAAATAGCTGATCTTCAGGCGCAAATATCTGAACTTAAAAGATTTATTGAGATGCATCGAGCGTTAGAGGCGGAAGTCGCAGACAGACAATCCTCGCTGGGCGCAGATGAAGATGAATTATCCAGTGCCAGAAATGCCCAGGAATATGAGACGATTCCTGTGGAAAATTTAGGCTCCAAACGTAGGCGCGGCACAAAGCCGTCCGATATCGTGGAGATGGTCGAGAGAATCATCCGTGACGTCGGCCGACCGATGACACGCGGGGAGCTGGTACGGGCGCTAGAGCAACGGGACGCAAAAATTCCCTATGAGGACAAAGGGCGGTATGTCGGCACCATCGTCTGGCGGCATAAGGGGCTGTTCGAAAACATCGAAGGGCGCGGATACTGGTTGCGTGGCGAGCCCATACCGCCGACCGCGCCGGCTGACCTGCCGGAGAACCCCGGCTTACCGGACATCGACGACGACGTGCCATATTGAGAGGAGCAGTTGAAGACCCGCCGAGCGGGGTGCCTCAACCACTCTTAGCGCCGCGCCATGCCGCGATAAGCACCGCTGCCAATCCTGCAACGATTGCCGCCCCAAGTGCATATCGCCAGCGTTCATTATCGGTCGCTTTGAGCCGCTGATCGACGATCTTGTGAGCGAGATCGGGGCTCTGTTCGGCAATCTTGCGAAGTTCGGCCAGGTCGGCGTCGAGGTGAACGTGGCCGATGGCTACGGGGTTGAATATACGCGCTCTACCGTACCGTTGGGCGTCACCGTTGGGGGCTGTTTCTGCCATGTCGGTCCCCGTTTTAAGGTCCATACCGCGTCACTGGGGCAGGCTCATTCTTCGGATTGCCATCAAAGCCGCCGCCCATCTTTGCGCCCTCACATCCTCGATATGCGTGCAGCTACACGGCCGATAACGAAGGTGCCATCATCAAGAGTGAGAGTGATCGGCCGGTATCGTTCGTTCCGGGACGTGCAGAGGATCTGAAGCGGATCGCTGTCGCGGATCAGTTCGACCTGCTTGATAATAATCTCGCCGTTATCACTGACGGCAAAGATCCCGCCTTGTCGGAGGTTGGTGTCCGTCCGATCGATCAGCACCCGGTCGCCATCGGATAAGTCTGGCTCCATGGAATCGCCGCGAATGCCGATGATCTCGGTCTTGCCGAAGGTCAGGTGTAGCTCGTCGCGAACGAACGATTGGGGGAGTATCCATTCAGCACGCACCGCATCGGCCTCATACGTGGTGCGCCCGTCAGATGTCCAGCCCTGCGTGAGGTAGCCGCCGGCCCCGGCGCCTGCCCGCGTCTCGACTTCCACAATTGCACCCGGCGTCAACTCATGGCCGTGACCGGTCGATGATTTTGCCTTCGGGGAGTCCTGATTGTAATCGGCCTCTTGCTGGTCGGGGTCAAACGAGGATACCAGACCGGTCCTCATTGGCCCGGACCCGGAAAACAGCCACGACTCGCTGACGCGGAAGGCCTTGGCATACCGTTTGACAACGTCCGCCTTTAGGCCCCGACCGCCATTTTCGTGCGCGCGATACGTGATTTCATTCCAGCCGAAGGCGCGTGCCGCGTCGGCTGCGGTCTCGTATCCCGCATCTTCTCGTGCCCGTTGCAGTCGCTCGCCTTGAGAATCAGTCATTACGGACTTATGGCACATTGCGCGATACGTTTCGTCTTGACGTATCGAGATACGTATCGTATCGTCCGTATCGCCATGAAGACATTTGCTGACATTATCGACCTTTTCGGCGGCCCGGCGCGTATCGCAAGGGCTATCGGCGTCACGACCGAGCACGCATCAATCATGAAGCGTCGTGGCTCGATTCCGGCCACCTACTGGCAACGGGTCGTCAGCGCCGCAGAGCAAGAGGGCGTCAATGGGATTACATTGGACGTCCTTGCGGCGGCGGCAGCATTCAGGGCCTCTCCCTCTCCCGTCCGGAGGGCCTCATGACGGACAAGACCATCTATTGCTCGTTCTGCGGCAAGAGCCAACATGATGTCGCGCAAATTGTAGCTGGGAAAGACGCGTTTATCTGCAATGAGTGCGTTCGGGTGTGCGTAGACGTCATCGACGACAGCACCGGCTCTTCTGAACTGACCCGGCGCCTCGTGCACCTTACCGAGACTTCGCGAGCCCTAGACAGGGTGGTTCGCCGTCTCGACATCCTCTCCCCCGAACTGCCACCGGTCAGGAGAGCCTCATGACCAACGCCCTATGCTCCCCTGTCATGAGGCTCTCCGTCTCCGTGCCGAGGCTGGATCTGATCACGGTCGTCCCTTCCGTCGATCATGATCTGCCTCGGCACGGATCTCCGCTTCTCTCTGGCCAGTGCGCGTTTGCGCCGGGTCATGAGCACGTGCGCGAGCATGACGGCTTCGCGCGAAAGGTCCCCCAACCACACGACATTGTCATCGTCGGCGATGTCATCGGTGTCTCTGCTGCCCATCCAGTTTCTCCATCCGCAATGGCCTCTCACAGCCGTGTCCAAGAAAACACGGAGCCTTTTGCAGATGCGAAAATCCTCATTGCAACATTCGCAAACTAGTAACGGAGCTAACAACGTGTCCGCTGCGTATCAAGCCGATATTCACCCTGTCGATCAGGCGTCTTTATGGGCCGACGAGATGGTGATGCGCGAGCTACGTCAGCCGGGTGATCTCGATAACGCTTTGAAGCGCGTTGGCCGCAGAACGGGTGTCGGATATCGACTGTTGTGGTCGCTGCGCTACAGACGACCCAAAGACATATCGGCCTCTGCCTTCCTCAAATTGTGGCAGGCATGGGAGGCTTTCAAGGAAAATCAGATGCGAGCACTTGAGCATGACATCGCCAGAACCCGGTTGGAGGCCGGCAACGACCACCATTCTATTGCTGCGGCTGAGGCTGTTCTGGAGCCGCGTGGCGGCCCGGATGAAGCGCCGGTGGCGGATGCTGCTGACAGGTCGGTTTAGCGGGTAACGGTCGCGCCGCGAGTGTCGCCCCCGGCCTCGCGAGTTGAGCGCTTAACGACCGGGGGCTTCAAGCAAAGCAAGGTCTTTATAGATGAACGCATCAGTAATTTCAACCGACCTGTTCAGGATCAAGGTCTCTACCGAGAGCGATCCACCGGGTTCCGCGACGGAGACGCCACATCAGCGCGTGTTTCGTCTGGTGTCCGAGCGGCGCTACGAAGAAGCGGCCCGCCTCGCCAAGCCGTTGATCGACGCTGACAGGGCGAGCGGTTTTTTCATCCGCGATGGCACGACGGAGATGCGCCGCGCGCGGGATTGGCTGAGTGGGGAAATCGATGACGCGCGCCACGCGCCCACGTCCGGTTTCCACCGGATCACGCCGCAACGTGCACAGGCGCTGTTAGAGGCTAACGCCGACAACCGGTACATCAACTCGGCGGCGCTTGCAGAGCGGATGCGCGATGTCGCCGAGGGCAGGTGGGAAGAGAACGGACAGTCGATCATTGTATCGAAGTGCGGCTTTCTCAACGACGGACAGCACCGTATGTGGGCCGTGCTCCTGACCGGTCTAGGCATTCGCAGCAATGTGGCGTTCGGCCTCAAGCGCGAGACGCGGAACACGGTCGATATGGGCGCTGTCCGGACTGGCGCGGATCGGTTGAAGTTCGATGGCGTCAACAGCGCGGCGGCAAAGGCCGCAGTGGCGAGGTTGGCATTCCAGATGCTCAATGGGCGCGCGCCGTCGCGGCTTGAAGAGCAAGAATACTACCATAACAATCGGGTCCTGATGGACCTTGCCTGCGATGTGGTCACGGGCGTCGTCCGTGGCACAAGCCCAACAGCGTTTCGTGTCGCCGCCTTCTACTTGCTATTGAACAAGACGCCGGCCGACGACATCAAGCAGTTTTTCGCGGACGTGAAGAATGGCAACAAGTCACGCACGCGAGGGTGCGCAGCATTCTCACTGAGGGAGGCGCTCACTACCTACAAGGTCAAGCTTCCACGTGACCAGTGGGCTCGTTCTGCTGTCTGGCACTTCTGCTACTGGACGGCCGGTAGGTCGTCCGCAAAGCTGCTTGACCCTGCCGTCCTGAGCATTCCGGCGGTGTAGAGCCATGAAGCGGCAGGTCATCACCGTAAGGGAGATCCACGTCCGTCCAGACCGCATGCGCGGTCTGGACGAGGCGAAGGTGCGCGAGCTTGCGGAGTCGATCCGCGATTTCGGCCTCCTCAGCCCTATCGGCGTGTGCGTCCGGAACAACGTGGAGGTCGAGCCCGGCGAGTTCGAGGACTTGGTGAAGGTACTTATTTATGGGCGCCACCGGTTGGAGGCGCTGCGCCTTCTCGGGGAGTGCATGGTCGAGGTAAACGTCCATGACGCCGACGACCCGCACGTCGAATTGATGGAGATCGCCGAGAACCTGCATCGCCTTGATCTGACGAAGGAACAGCGCGACGCGCACATTCGCAGATATGCCGAGATCCTCGCCGATCTGCGAGAGAAAGTGCCGCATGATGCGGCGCTTTCATCGGCGCCGCAGCCACAAACGGGGCGCGGCCACAAGAGCGTCGCGACGGAGATAGCCGAACAGACAGGGCTGAGCAAAGACACGGTCGAGCGCGTGCTTAACCCGGAGCGAGCAGAGGCGGAGCGTCAGAAACAACGGGAGAGGCGCGAGCGGGAGAAGGCCGCACGTCAGTCTCCCGACGCCGATACCTCCGTCATCGCCGACGCGAAAAAGACCAATGAAGCAATCGCCTTCCGAGACGCTGACGACTTCGCCAACTGGCTGATGGCCCGTCTCGATCTGGCAGAGCTTCCGACGCTGATCTCATGGCTTGAAGGCACCAAGCCAAAGCAAACCATTGCCGCCCTCCGGAGGCTTTCTGCATGACCAACATCACCCGCATCACCAACGAACGCGCCATGGAGCTGACAGGCGCCACACTGCCGTGCCCGCCCTTGTGCGCGCCTCTGACCAACGGATCAGACAGCAGCCCCTATCTCGACAGGCTGAACCTGCGTGTCGCCTCGGCGCTGGCGCTGGCCGATTTAAACGAGTGCCACAAGCCCGGTGCCGGCGAGCTCGATATCCCGCGCGGCTACGGCAATCACGTCCGGATACATCCCATAGTCCGGTCTCTATCCGGCTCTGCACTGGCGGGGTCGATCTGATGACAGCCAGGACCAAGAAAGAGCTCACTCACGGCGCTGTGCCTGCCGCCGACAGCGCACGGCAATCTCCGGCTCGCGAGCGCGCCGTGTATCGGCCGGTATCATCTGACTGCGGTATCCGCGTCCATGTGCGGCCGGACGGCATTTCGGTCCCTTTCATTTCCCTCATCCATGGAGGCGGCCGTGTCTGAGACTGCATCGCAGATTATCTCCAATTACCGCCGTGTCCGCAGTGTCTTCTGGCAGGACCCGCCCAAGGTCGTGAACGTGGCGCCTCCCGAGCCGCCTAAGCGGGATATCATCGACCTCGCATCTTACCCGTACACCATTGATGATCACGACGAGATCATGCCCCGGCGTGGCCGCGCCATTGTGGCCGAGGTCGCGCACCGGCATGGCGTGACGATGACCGATATCGTCTCCCACCGTAGGGATGCGAGATCGTCGCTGGCCCGGCACATCGCCATGTGGCGCATGCACCGAGAGACGCCGCTGACCATGCCGCAAATCGGACGCATCCTCGGCGGTCGAGATCACACAACCATCTTGCATGGCATTCGCAAGATCGACCGCCTCATCGCTGAGGGAAAGGTAGTGGCGCGATGACGGTGATCACGCTTCCCTGGCCCCCGCCATGTCTGTCGCCGAACAGCCGGGCACATTGGGCTGAAAAGGCCCGTGCCGCGAAGAAGGCGCGCCGCGACGCATTCATGCTCGCACAGCACGCACGGATCGTCAGCCCGCTGCCATGGGAGCGGCTGCACGCGGACATCGTGTTCCACGCGCCGTCTCGCCGAGCCTATGACCTGGACAATGCTCTAGCCCGTGCAAAGAGCGCCCTCGATGGAGTGGCCGACGCCACCGGCATTGATGACAGCCGATGGACCTACAGCATATCGCGTGGAGAGCCTGTGAGGGGCGGTGAGGTCGTTGTTACCGTATCGGAGGGCGCGGAATGACCATCCGCTACGCAAGCATATGCAGCGGGATAGAGGCGGCGAGGCCGATGCGGGCCCTCGACCTGTTCAGCGCCGCAGCGGGCGGCTGGTCTCTTGGCCTGCATCGCGCCGGCTTCGTTACCGTCGCGGCCTGTGAGGTCGTGGAGTGGCGGCGCATCCTATATTCGGAGAACAATCCCGGTGTCCATCTCTATGACGATGTCCGAACACTTACAGCAGATCGAATTATTTCCGATCTCGGATACCTCCCCGACATCATCGTCGGAAGCCCACCTTGCCAGGATATCTCCAGCGCCAACACCAAAGGCAAAGGGATCAAGGGCGAGCGCTCCGGCCTCTACCTCGAAGCCGTCCGTCTCGTTGGAGAATGCCGCCCTCGTTGGTTCTCTTTTGAGAACAGCGCTAATCTCAGAACTCGCGGCGCTGACGCAGTCCTCGATGAGCTGGAAGCGCTCGGCTACGCCTGCTGGCCGTTCGTGGTACGTGCTTCAGACGTCGGGGCCAACCATGAACGCGCTCGGTCGTGGCTTATCGGATGCGATGTCGCGCAGGTTGGCAACCCCACGGAAGACGGACGCGGATCGCGGGTTTCGGGGCGACGTGCTGAGCCAGATCAACGGATACGCCAGTCGTCATGCGGGGATGATGCCGACACCGACAGCGACACGATACGGCTCGCAGAGCTACCCGGACGACACGTCGCGGAAGCGACCATCGTTGGAAACTCTGCTTCACACCCCCACGAAAACCGGGAACCTGCATCATCCCTCAATGGCAAAGTGGTCGACTGCGGCGCCATGGCAGGTGATAGCCAATCCGGAGGCGTTGCCGACGCCCACCAAGAGGGACGGCCGAATGGATCGCTGGTCGCCAGCATACGACAGGCGGAAGTCCCCTACGATGGACGCGGTTCTGGATGGAGCAATGACGGGGCGAGCGCCAGACAAATGGGCTTACGCACGCCAGATCGCGGCGGTGCTGGCGAATGCTGGCCTCAATGGTCCATCGAAAACCTTGCCCATCAGCTACGGCTGGATGATGGGCTTCCCGCCTGGGTGGCTGACACGCGCATTGCGACAGGCAGTGGAAAACGGACGTCTGCCGCGAGCCTGATTGTCGAGGCGTTCGGCGATGCCGTTGTGCCGCAAATCCCCGAGGCCATTGGCAGGGCGATCCTTCGCGTAGAGGCGGCCGAATGACCGTCTCCCCTCCATCCCCCACATCCAATCATAGAGAGGGCGCGCCGCAATGAGTGTTCTGATGAACTATCGCCGCGAGAGAGCGCTTCCAGGACTGTGGCACGACTATGCCAACCTGTTCCCAATGTTGGACGCAGTGGGGCAAGACGCTCTGCGGGTTGACGTTCAGCAGTTCGGGGTCCGTGAGCCAGTTGTTGTGTTCCAAGGGCGCATTCTCGACGGGCGCAATCGCTACATGGCCGCGCGCGATCTGGGGCTGGATTTTCCGGTCGCGGATTTCGACGGCACGGACGCGGAGGCGCTGAACTATGTGCTGTCCACCAACCTCCATCGCCGCCATCTCACTGAAAGCCAGCGCGCCGCCGTGGCTGCCAAGCTGGCGAACATGCGACAGGGTGAACGCACGGATCTGAAACCTTCTGCAAATTTGCAGAAGGTTTCGCAGGCCGAAGCTGCCGACATGCTGAACGTATCAGAGCGCAGCGTCGCCACCGCCAGGAAGGTGATCGAGCAAGGCGCGCCGGATCTGATCGCCGCTGTCGAGCAGGGCAGTGTCTCCGTGTCCGCCGCCGCCGTAGTGTCGAAGCTTCCGCAGGAAGAGCAAGCTGCGGTGATGGCCGAAGGGCCGAAGGCAGTCAAGGCTAAGGCGAAAGAGGTCCGAGAGCAGAAGGCCAGCCCTGGCAACGAGCCGCCCAGGGGCGACACAGAGACGGCGAAAGAGAGGCGCGAGCTCGCCAAGATGACCGACGAGGCCCTGATCGATGAGGTCATTGGTCTCCGGGCTGATTTGGCCGATGCTAAGGCCAAAATAAAAGCGCAGAAGGTCGAGATTGAGAATCTGAAAGAGGAAAACAGGCTTTTTACCCTCAACAGCGATCAAGGACGCACCATTGGCCTTTTAAATAAGCGGCTGGACCAAGCCAATTTTACCCGAGATCAAGCAATGGAAGCGGTAAAGCGCGAAGAGTTCAGGCGAACGCAGGCAGAAAAGCGCGTCGCAGAACTAGAAGCAGCGGGGATACCGCTGAACTGATGAGTATCCTCGCTCGCATCCGCGCCAATGGCGGAGATGTCATTCGTGACGAGTGGCGGTTTTCACTCAAGCCCGGCCGGCTTAAGCCGGACGCCATTGCGTGGATCAAGGCCCACTGGATCGAAGTATGCGTCGAGGCTTGGCCTGCGTTTGGCGCGTTCGAGGAAAGAGCAGCAATCAGAGAATTTGATGGCGGCCAAGCTCGCGCCGACGCTGAGCGGTCGGCCTATGACGAGGTGACGGCATGCTGACGTTCGTCCAGCCGAAAGAGATCATTCTCAGGCCGTACCAATCGACGGCTATCGACGCGCTTCGGAGCGGCATCCGCACCGGGCGGCGGAGGCAGGTGCTTTGCCTTGCGACGGGCGGGGGCAAGACGCTCACTGCTGCGAGCCTGATGAAGCAAGCCAGTGATCGCGGCAGCTACAGCATGTTCATCGTTGACCGCGTGTCTCTTGTTGATCAAACTAGCCAGACATTTGACGACTACGGTATTCGGCACGGTGTTGTACAGGGCAATCACCCGCGTTGGGCACCGTATGAGAATGTACAGGTTTGCTCCGCGCAGACGCTTGCAAACAGAAGCCTGCCGCGCGAGCCATCGCTGATCGTCGTCGACGAAGCGCACGTCCGCATCAAGTCAACGATGGATTATATCCATGCGCACCCGAATACGACTGTGATCGGACTGACGGCAACGCCGTTTACGCCGGGCATGGGGCGTGATTGGGATGGCATAGTTGATGCAATTACTGCACGGCAGCTGATCGACAGCGGGTTTCTCGTGCAGCCGAAAATCTACGTTGCGAAAAGCCCGGATGATGTGGACCTGGGGCTGAACAGCTTCGGCGAGTTTTCAGACAAGAGCGCCGAGGACGCAGGAATAAAGATTGTCGGTGACGTTGTTGGGGAATGGATCAAAAAAACCCATGAACACTTTGGCGGTCCGGCGAAAACCATAGTATTCTCACCGACAGTTGAACATGGCCGCGAATTGTGCGCGGCGTTCGCTGCGGTGGGCTACAACTTCCAGCAAGTCAGCTATCTCGACAAGGACGATGACGCACGCAGAGCGAAGATCGAAGAATTTCGACGCTCTGACAGTCTGATTCATGGCCTTGTATCCTGCGCGGCGCTCACCCGTGGCTTTGACGTGCCCGATATCCTGATCGGTATTTCCTGCCGTCCATATCGCAAAAGCTTGTCCAGCCATATGCAAGAGATCGGCCGCATCATGCGCTCTCACCCGGAAAAATCCAAGGCTATCTGGATTTGCCATTCTGGAAATGTGGAAAGATTTGCCGCTGACATGTTCGACGTGTGGGACAATGGCGTTGGCGATTTATCTAAGGCGGAAAAGCGCGATAGCACAGCACGGAAACGCGATGAGACCACGCGGGAAAAGGTGAAGTGCCCGGAGTGCGGTGGCGCGATGCGCGGAAACCTTTGCATGTCTTGCGGCTGGGAGCGCCCGGCGCGATCTGGCATCCACGCCGTAGCCGGCACGCTGCATGAGTTCAATCCCGAAGCCCTAGGGTTGACAACGCGCCCCGGTCTCCGCGCCGAGGTGCTGAAGGATCCTCGCAAGGTTTGGGAGGCGGCTTTAGTGTATTGCACCGCCAATACGCGGAAGGGCGAGGATCACGCGCGGAAATGGGCGTATGGCCTTTTTGGCGGCAAGGAGGGGATTTACCCGAACAGCAAACTCCCGTTCGGCTGGTATGGCATCGCCGTGCCGGCATCGGTTGACCAAAGCGCACTCGCTCTGGTCGAGCGCGAGACCAAAAGATTTCGGAAAAACAGCAAGCGGAGGGAGGCGGCATGAACCGGTCCACGCTTGAGGACGCCATGCGTGCAGCCTGCGCGGCCGTGCTGATCAACCCACCGAAGCGCGAACCGACACCGGGCCGGTGGACGAAGACAGATACCTACGAACGCAACGGCAAGGGCGACGGCCGCATCCTGATCTTTGACGACGGGATGGGCGGGTTGGCCCACAATTGGCAGACGGGGCAGCAAGAGCGGTTCTCGATCCGCAACGAAATCTTTTCCTCTGCGCCGGTGCCGTCTCGCCCATCTCCAGACCCGGAAGCCGCGCGCCTAAAACGGGCAGAGCAGGCCGAGGTCGAGCGCATCTGCGAAGCCATCGTCAAGTCATGCCGGCAGGAGCCGCACCCGTACCTGGCGCGCAAGGGCTTCCCGGAAGAGTTGGGGCTTGTCCACGACGATCCTCGCGCAGTGCTGCCGGCCACGTCATTTGGCGAGATGCTGGCGAAGGCTATGCCCGTAAGCGAAGGCCCGGTGTTAATCGTGCCGGGCCGCATAGGCCGGCGCATCACCGCCGTACAGTTCATCGACGCAGAAGGCGCAAAGAAAAATATCTTGCGTGGGCAGATAGGCGGCGCGTCGCACAGGATCGCCACAGGATCGCGCACAGTGGTCTGTGAGGGCATTGCAACGGCGTTGTCCGTGCGTGCTGCCCTGCGGCTTCTGAACGTGCCTGCGACCGTCCTGGCGGCGTTCTCGGCGTCCAACGTCGCCAAGGTAGCGGCAGCGATCCCCGGCGCTATGGTCGCCGCGGACCACGATAAGTCCATAGAGGCCCTGGACGGGCTCGGCACGGGTGAATTCTACGCCAAACGCTCCGGCTGCCCGTGGACTATGCCGCCAGAGCTCGGAGACTTCAATGACTTCCATATGGCACGCGGCCTTCGGGATGTGGCGCTGCATTTGCGAGGGGTTATCTCGGGATGAATTTCAAGGTGCCCCTGCACGCCATAAACATGCAGGCCGGTTTGGCGGGCGGTTTTAAGACAGTGGCGCCAGATGCAGGAAACCCACCACGGGGCGGGGCCAAAGGTAAAGCGCAGTCCGAAAGAGCAAAGCGCGGCCCCCGGCACAGTGATCAAGGTGCCGAAAGTAGTGCTCAACGATTTGGGGATTATCACGCCACCAAATCGGCCAAAACGACGGCTCGGCTCCAGCCAGCAAGATCGCGGAGGCATTGGGACCACCCTGGCTCTTTAGCCGGGGGCTGGTCGTCCTATGCCTTTACTCAGGCTCTCACCATCCAGCAAGTACCTATCAGGACATAGGAAATAGAGACCCGTAGAGAAATTAACCTATAAAGGATATTGCATAATGGGCAAGGGCAGCAAACCTCATCGTAGCAGCGGCAAGAGGAAGGGCCAGAAGAATGCTCCCACTCCGGTTGTCGTCATAAAGGGGCGGGCCCGTGAACAAGTCAAGCGGGAGGCCAACGGAAGACCATCGCGAGCTGGAACGCAAAACCCCCGCCTTGTCGCCTTGTCGCAGCCGCATCGGGCATGGCTGCCGGAAGCGAAGAGGGCCGACCAGCGCGCAGAAAGCCTCCTCGGTCAACTCCGGTTGCTCAAGCTGATCACGCAAGCGCAATACCAGGCCGGCGTGAAGTGGCGCAAGCTGATGATGGAGTTCCATGCCGTCATGGCGTCTCCCGCTATGCCTAATGGGCCGTTGGCGAGGATCGCGGCCGGAGAGAGGCATGGTGATGCTGCGCCGGTTCACGGCGGGTCTTCAGCGATTGAAACCGAAGAAGAGCGTCGAGATAGGGTGCTGCGCTCCCTCGGGGATGTCGGCGCGGGATTGCGGGAGATTGGGCATTCCAAACAGGCATTCTCGTCGTTGGAAGCTGTGATCCTATATGATCGGACTCTGGACGATTACGCGCATCTGTTCCGTGGCCTCAACGCCCTTGTGAGGCTGTGGAAGATATCGGAGTATGATGAGGATGAGGGTGTTGACACAGACGAAGGGGTCGTGTAGTCATTAACAGAAGCTGGATTGGTGCGCCCGGATGACATCTGAGGCGCATTTCGCTTTTTTGGCCCCACCTTGGGAGGCCGCCATCCCCATTCAACTCGCTATTCACCTGACCGTGCCAGTGCTGCTGGCATGGCAGGCATATGCATGTCCGTGGATCGTGTTCCACTGGCTCAAGCCGTTTTCTTTCCCCCTATAGGAGTTCTTGATGTCCGAAGCATTCTCCGCGACCGTCACCATCTCCACGAACGAGTCCGGCGACACCAGTGTGTCTCTGGTTGCCAGCGAGCCTGTGGTTGCCAGCGTTCGCGAACGTGTCGCGGACCATGGCGGCGAAAGGGAAACGGCGGTGGACATCATCCCGCCGGATGTGAGTGAGACGGAGTTCATCGAGACCGACGACGGCGAGGGCGATGAGCTGGTCATCGAGTTCGCAAACGATGATGCGGACGACGAAGACAACATCGACATCGAAGACGATGACCTCCCGCTTGCCGCCGAGGAGGAAGGCCATGCCCTGCCGCACTGAGCCGGACGTCACCCTGGACGAGCTTCGGCGAATCGAAGCGCTCAAGCTCGCCGTAGAAGTCGCCGGGTGGACTCGTTCCGCCTCCGACCATGACGCGGTCATCGACATCGCGAGGGACTTTGCGGCCTATCTCGCAGGTGACGATGAGGACGCCGGCGATGAATGACGTGCTGGAGCTGATCAACGGCTTGTTCGCGACAATTGCCGGCCTCGCGCTCGCTCTGTTCGGCCTTGCGTGGCTCACGCTGCTCCCGTCGCTGGGACTGGCGTGGCTCGCGGGGTGGATTTGATCGAGGTTCGACGGCCCGGCTGTCTACCGGTGCCGTCTTGAAGACCCGGTGCTGGCGCCGGGCCGCGTACCGCATAGCGTAGTGCGGAAGTCGGATAAAGGTGCCTGCAAAGACCTCGTGAGGGGCTCGCCCGCAAGGGTCCGACTAGGGCAATAGATTTCAGATGCTTCCTATGGGCAAGCCCGGCGAGTGCTGGAACGCTCGCCGGGCATTTCATTTTGAGGAACAAGAAATGGTTGATTACAGAACCGGACAGTTGGTCGAAAAGGTTGCCGCGCTTGAGGGCGCCGTCTCCGCTCTCGCTGATCGCATTGATGTCGCCAACAGGGTGGCGGGCACAGCTGGCGGGGCCTTTCTGTCGAAGGCGCCCAATCTCGTCGAAATCCGAGACAGCCATCTTCGTCTCAACAGCGGCCAGCTTGTCGACGCCGAGCCAGCTGATCCGCTGACACTGCGCCATCCAGGCGGCAATATCATAGCCGTACTCGATGGTCATGTCGTCCTGAAAGAGGGCTTCAACTACACGGTCGACAAGGAAGCCGGTACCGTGACGCTGAAGTATCCGCCAGCGTATCCGGTTCGCTTTCTCTTCGGAGGCTGACATGTCTGACGACGCACGCATTGCCGCGCTTGAGGCGCGTATCGCCACGCTGGAGGACGCCGTGGCGAGGATTGAGCAATTCAGGATTCTTGCTCCTCATGAAGAGGCTCGTCTTCGCTGTGAGCTGACGCAGGAGATAGGGCAGCTAACGCGTCGGCTAGAGCTTTGCGAGCGGCTTTCCGGAAGGACCGCCGAATAGCCGTCTCATCGCGTCCCTGCCCGGCCTGGATGGGCAGTGAGATCGTGACAGACCTATGCCCATGCGGGTGCCCACTATCGACAAGTGTGAGCGTTCCATTGTCACTGCTAAAGTTGACGTGGAAATTGCCTTCTTCGAATGCCATGTCTCGTCCCCTGCCGGTTGCTGCAAGCCCAGCGTGAACGAGGCAGTGGCGGAGTCAAGCAAACCTTCGTAGCGGGATGGAGAAGTAGCATCTTGCCGGCCTCATAAGCCGGAGACCGCCGGTGCAAGTCCGGCCCCTGCCTCCAGCTTATTCGCCGCGCCGCGCCTTCCTGCGGATGATAGTGATATCCTCACCGGCCATCGGCCACGGATCAAGCTCAAGGTAGAGTGCGGTACACGCAAGCGCCACTGTATGCGGGATAACCACCGGCCGGTCATCCTCGCGCCGCGTACCGCGTTCATAGTTCTCGATGGTTGGCTTTGAAACACCAAGGGCTCCGGCGGCCTGCGCCTGAGAGTAGCCCATCGTCTTCCGCCATCCTTTAAAATCGTCGGGCGTCATGGTATTGTTCCTTCCACGGGGAGGTGAGACGACCTTTCTTCCGGTAGGGACCGGGCTTTCGCCCGATCCCCTCGCTCTTAGCGTCTAACAATCAGGGTGAGTGTCCAAGCCCAGATCCTGAATGTCAGCGTAAGCCGGAATTTCAATCGTCTCACCTCCTTTCGGTTTGCCGGGCCACCGCGACCCGGCAAGAATGTTGTATCGTACTGTGTACGAATTTGCAAGCGATAATCGCGGCCAGATACCTTAAAATGTACGAATTTTTGCCGTCCAGCGCATGCCGGGCGGCCTTTTCTGTATGAGGACATGAGATGACTGATCGTCGGTACCAAGCACTTGATCTTGCTATCAAGGCTGGAAAGCTGGAACTGGCTGGCGCCCTTTATCGCTGGTTGGAAACTGGTCGGTGGGGTGACGAGGCGCCAGCCGTCGTGCTCGCCGCTGGCACTGTGACAGACGGGAAGGTGCTGGCCGCCTATCAGGCGCTGCCTTGGGGACATGCATGGCCCGAGTATCTCGTTAATACGGATGGAGACCGCGTTTCGTTTGTCGTCGATCGGGACGGCGGCTGGCCATATGCCAGGGTCGATGAGGGCGTCACCGGGCCGCTGTGGGGCGTGTACCTGCGCAAGGTGCAGTATGACCCGGTGACGGTCGAGGACATCGCTTCGGATGCCGAGGCGTCCTAACCACCGTTGGTGCCACGCTGGCACGAGCACCGAACGTGGCTATGGCGCGGAGTGGCGCAAGCTCCGCGCCGCCGCCCTTGCCCGCGATAACCACCTGTGCCAAGCGTGCCTGGCCGCCGACAAGCTTACTCCTGCCACTGATGTCGATCATGTCACCCCAAAGTCCAAAGGCGGGGCAGATGACCTGTCCAATCTGCAAAGTCTTTGCCGACGCCACCACGATGAGAAAACGGCACGCGAGGCTGCCGAGGCTCAGGGCCGCAGGGTCAAGAAGCGCATCTGCTTCGACGCCGATGGGCGCCCGGTTTGGTAGGCGCGGAACCTGTGTCGCCCCGAACACGGTGTTTCACGAAATCACATTTCACGGCGCGAAAGTGTTGCTGAAACGCATCAAGTGCGGAAATGCAACACACCTAGGCGGGGGGGGTGGTCGAAAGTCTGAGACCTTGGGGGGTAGGAACCGGCAGGGGGTCCTTCCTTCCACATCCACAAAATGGACAATGAGGCTGACCTATTAGGGGCTCGTGATGGCAGGTAGGCCGAGAACGCCGGTTGCCGTCGCGAAAGTGATCGGCGCCGACAAGAAAAATCCGGGACGGCACGCGAGCCGTGCGAACCCAAAGGTTGGGCCGCTCGGGCGACCGCCTACGCGACTGAACGAAGTTGAGCGCGAGGCGTGGAATTTGTTCGCCGATGAAATGCCTTGGTTGGCGAAATCCGATCGGGCTCTTGTGGAGACGGCGTCGCGGCTGCGTGCTCGGATGATGACCGATCCCAACATGGGCGTGAACGCTCTGGCGCAGCTTCGGATGTGTATCACAGAAATGGGCGGTGGACCGGCGAGCCGATCGAAGGTTTCTGCGCCAGATGATGACGGTGCTGATGACCCGGCGAGCGAGTTCCTCAACTGACCCAACGACGGAATATGCGCGTCTGGTCGTTGAGGGGAAAATCGTAGCCGGGCCGCATGTACGTGATGCATGTCGGCGTCATCTGCGGGATCTGGAAAGCGCTTCTAGGCGCGGTCTGATCTGGGACCCGGAGGCGGCCGAGCGTTTCTTTCGGTTTTGCCGCGTGATGCTTCGGTTGAGCGAAGGCCAGTTTGACGGCGTGCCGTTTGAGCTTCATTTGTCGCAGAAATTCATATGCGGATCGCTGTTTGGCTGGAAGCGGAAGGTCAACGGGAAGCGTCGGTTCCGCCGAGCGTACATTGAGCAAGGAAAGGGTAACGGCAAGAGCCCCATGGTTGGCGCGATCGGTCTCTATGGCCTCGTCGCTGACGGTGAGGCTGGGTCTCAGGTTTATGCCGCGGCATCAAGAAAGGACCAGGCGGATGTGCTGTTCCGCGACGCCGTGAAGATGGTCAATCAATCGCCAGCGCTTGACAGCGCATTACAGCGAAGCGGCGGCCCTGGGAGGGAGTACAACCTCGCGCATTTGAAATCCGGGTCGTTCTTTCGCCCTGTATCTCGCGAGACGAAAAAGACAGGTTCCGGGCCGCGCCCACATTTTGCTCTGTGCGATGAAATCCATGAGCACCCTGACGCTGGCGTGATCGAGATCTTGGAGCGTGGCTTCAAGTTTCGCGAACAGCCACTTCTGGTGATGATCACGAACAGCGGATCGGATAGGAAGTCTGTTTGCTGGCAGGAGCGCAAGCATGCCGTTGCTGTTGCGGCTGGAGAGGTCGAAGACGACACGGCTTTCTCCTACGTCTGCGCGCTGGATGAGGATGACGACCCGCTGGATGATCCTTCCTGCTGGGTCAAGGCAAACCCGTTGCTCGGGGTGACAATAACGGAAGAATACCTCGCGCTTCAGGCGAAGCAGGCGAGGGACATCCCAGGGCGCGCGAACGGAATTCGCCGGCTGCATTTCTGCCAGTGGACAGATGCTGAGACGGCATGGATACGGCGCGCTGCATGGGAGGCGATCGAAGACTCGACGCTGAACATTGACGAATTCGTCGGTCGCCGGTGCTTCGCAGGCCTCGATCTCTCTGCGAAGACCGACCTTACGGCGAAGGCGCTGGTGTTCGAGGATGGGCACGCGGACGATGGGAGGCCGAAATTTGCGGCATTCGTGCACGGGTATACACCGGCCGATACGTTGCGGGCGCGGGCTGACAGGGATGGCGCGCCATATGACAAGTGGGTGGATCAGGGCTTCCTGACAGCTACCCCCGGTGAGAAAACCCGACTTGATTTCGTAGCGCATGACTTGCTCAACGACGCCGAGCGATTCGATATCGATTTTGTTGCCTACGACAACTTCTTGATCGCTGATTTCAAGGGTGAGGTGGAGGACCTGGGCGGCGCCATACCTATGCTTGATCATCCGCAGGGGTGGAACAAGCGAAGGCGCGAGGCGCCTGATGGTTTGGAGATCGAGCTGTGGATGCCCGGCTCAATCGATCAACTCGAAACGCTGGTCCTTGAGAAACGGCTTCGCGTCCACGTGAATCCGGCGCTTCAAACTGCGGTGGCGAGCGCCGCTTTCGATACGTCACCGGCGAATCTTCGGCGCTTCACGAAAAGCAAGGCCACGGCACGCATCGACATGGCTGTCGCATTGGCGATGGCGGTAGGAGCGGCGACGGCTCGGGCTCATGAAGAGGCGGTGGTGTCTCCTTGGGACGATCCCAGCTTCAGCTTAGTGGGTGCATTCGCATGAGATTATTTGGCTGGGCGCGCCAGAAGGAAGAGCGTGCCGCGACGATCGAGAACCCCACGGTTCCGGTTAGTTCGGAGAATTTTCTTGCCTTCTTTGGGGTCGGGTCGGCCGGTCTGCCTCACGTCACCATCGACACGGCTCTGACTGTGCCAGCAGTCTTGGCGGCAGTGGCGTTCCTGTCGCGGACACTGGCCGCGATTCCGTTGCATGCTTATCGCGACGGCAAGGATGGATCGGAACGACTGAAGGGCAAAACCGCTGTCACGGTGCACGAGTTTGCGAACGATGAGATGTCGTCGTTCAAGTTCCGGCAGTACTTTTGGCAGCAGGTGTTCACCGGGGGGCGCGGCCTCGCCTACATTGAGCGCAAGGGCCGCGAAATCGAAGCGATCTGGCCGCTCGATCCACGCAAGGTCTCGATCAGCCGCCAGGGAATGCGGCTCACCTACAAGCACGACGGGCAGGTGTACCAGTCCCGCGACGTGATCGACGTACCGTTCATGCTACAGGAAGATCAGACGAGGCATTACGGGCCGATTGCGAAAGCGGCGAAGGCCATCCAGCTTGCCATCGCCATGAACAACTACGGCAGCACGTTCTTCTCTGGTGGCGGCGTACCCCCTTTGGCTCTGGTGGGGCCGCTACCCCAGGGAGCGGAGGGTCTAAAGCGCGCGATGATCGACATCAGCCGGTCAATCGAGGCGGCAAAATCATCGAGCAAATCGGTCTTTCCCATCCCCCCAGGGCATGAGCTGAAGCAGGTGGGCTTCGACCCCGCGAAGGGGCAGATGACGGAAGCGAAGCGGGCGCAAGTTGAGGAAATCGCGCGGGTGTATCAGTTGCCGCCGGTGTTCTTGCAGGACCTGTCCCGCGCCACTTTTAGTAATGCCGAGCAGCAGGATCTGCATCTCGTGAAGCACCTAATCGGGCAGTGGGCGAAGGCGTTCGAAAGTGAGATGACCCTGAAGTTGTTCGGGCGTGCAAGCACGGATCGGCGGTTCGTCGAACACAACCTGGACGGCTTGATGCGGGGTGACTTCAAGTCTCGGATCGAGGGCATCGCGCGCGGCATCATGACCGGACAAATGACACCAAACGAGGGGCGGCTGTTGGAGAACCGGCCGCGCCACCCCAATCCGGCTGCGGACGAATTGCTGGTTCAGGGTGCAACCGTGGTCCTCGGCAGTGCGCCGGCGGCTACCGTCAGCGCCGGGATGGGCCATAACGGTGGCCCTCCGCTCAACGAGCCGAATGGGCAGAGCGAGGTTGACGAAAGAGATGGAGACAGAAATGCCGACGAGCAATGAAACCGAGCGCCGGTCGCACGTTGGCGCGGTGTCGAAGCGGGAGGCGGATGAAGGTTCGTCTACGATCACTGGATATGCTGCCGTGTTCGACGAGCGCGCGGACATCGGGGGCTACTTCTACGAGGTGATCGCGCCGGGTGCATTCGCGGAGTCCCTGCGGTCGGCCGACGTCCGGGCATACTTCGGGCATGACAGCGGTCGTGTGCTGGGCAGATCATCCGCTGGCACGTTGAGATTGCAAGAGGACGATCGTGGCCTGGCCGTCGAGATCGATCTGCCTGACACCAGCGACGGCCGGGATGCCCGTGAGCTGATCGGCCGGGGCGACATCACGGGCATGTCGTTCGGTTTCATCGTGACGAAACAGGAATGGGACGAGACGGGCGATATTCCGGTTCGCACGATCCATGCCGCTGACCTGATCGAGGTATCGATCGTGTCCGTGCCCGCCTACGACGGCACCTCTATCGCGCTTCGATCTCTTGATGAGATCCGTAAAGGGCGCCGCAAGCACAATTTCAACGCTGCTGCTAACCGCATCGCCGGCCGCAAGGCGCGTGCCGAAATGCGGTTCCGCGGCATAGTCTGAGCTCCCCGGCATTGCCGGAGTCGGCAGGTTAGCGTTCCCGCTTCCCGCCTTTTCGCACCCGCCCGTTGAGGCGGGTTTTTTGTTGGCGGCAAACCCCAGGAGGATTCAATGTCGCTGAAGGAATTGATCGAGAAGCGGGAAAAGCTCGTCGCTGATGCCCGCGCCGCACTGACGGAAATCACGGCCAACACGGACGAAAGCCGCGCGGCCGAGCTGGACCAGCGCCACGACACCATCATGGCGGAGTTCGACCGCACCGACGCGCTGATCAAGCGTGAACAGCGCGTCGCCGATGCCGAGCGTCGTGCGCAGGAAGCAGAGCAGGAAGAGCGCGAGCGTCGCCGTCCGGTCCCTGGCGGAACGGAAGGGCGTGGGCAGGAAGACGGCGAGCGGCCGACCTATCGTTCGGTGTTCCACAAGCTCCTCCGTCACGGCGGCGCGATTTATGAACTGACCTCTGAAGAGCGGCATGTCCTCCAGGAGGGAGTCATCCGGGACGCCGAGTTCCGGGCCCAGACAACGACGGGCGGCAGCGGTGCGGCCGGCGGGTTCACCGTTCCGACTGAGCTTGAAGCCATCATCATCAAGACCCTCAAGGCGTGGGGTCCTCTGTATGACGATGACATCACGACTGTCATCAACAGCGTGAGCGGCAACCCGATCAAGCTGCCGACCGTGGACGACACGAACGTGCCGGCTGTGGCGCACGCCGAAGGTGTGGCACTGACTGACGACGGCGGCAGCGACGTCACGTTCGGGCAGAAGTCGCTGGACGCCTACGTCTTCGACACCGAGTTCGTGCGCTTCTCGCTCGAACTGGCGCAGGATTCGATCTTCAATATCGAAAATCTGCTGGGCGAACTGCTCGGTGAGCGCCTGGGGCGCATCGCCAACCTCAAGTTGACGGTCGGCACCGGGTCTGGTGAACCGCACGGTATTGTTGTCGCCTCGGGTCTGGGGAAGACCGCCGCTGCCACGGCTGCGGTGACCTACGACGAGCTGATCGATCTCGTGCACTCGGTGGACCCGGCTTATCGCCAGTCGCCGAAGGTGCGCTTCCAGTTCAGCGATCTCACGCTGGCTTCTCTGCGCAAGCTGAAGGACGGCGAGGGTAGGTTCATCTGGTCGGCGGGTGACGTGCAGGGCGGTGAGCCGTCCACGCTCCTCGGCTATCGCTACTCGATCAACCAGGCCGTACCCAACATTGCCACCGGCAATCGGGCCGTCCTGTTTGGAGATCACAGCAAGTACTTTGTGCGCAAGGTCGGCGCTCCGGTGATCGGGGTTCTGCGTGAGCGGTTCTGGCCCGACCTCGGCATTGCCGGCTTGATCCGCTTCGACGGCGAGCTGGGCGACGCCGCGGCCGTCAAGCATTTGGCTCTGGCGTAATCGAGATGGCGGGGCTTCGGCCCCGCCAACCCACAGGAGGAACCGATGTCCTATTCGTCGAAGAACTACTCCACCGATGGCGGCGATAAGCTGGTGATCGGCGGCGCCCTGGAAATTGCCGAAGGTGCTACCGTGACCGGGCTCGTGACCGCCGCTACGGAATATACCGATACCAAGGCGCGTGACGCGATCAAGACCAAGGCGGAGGTCGATGCGCTTGAGTCGCCGGCCGAAGACTATGCGGACTTGACCGAAGCGACGGCCGCCATCAAGGCCGTGATCGACGCGCTGAAGGCGTAGGCCATGAAGGTGCGCATGAAGGTCGGGCTCTCTGGCCCGGCCTATACCCTCTCGCCCGGCGATGAGCGGGATTTCCCTGACGGTGAGGCAATTCGGCTGATAACCGCCGGCTACGCCGATCCGGCTCCGGGCGGCGGCATCGAACGCACAGTGCGTGCCCCGCCTGCTGAAACCCGCGCACCGCGTCGCAAGCCTAAAGCTGAAGGATGATGCCGATGGTCGCAATCATGCGTGTGGCTCTATCTGGGCCGGACCACTCTCTGCAACGCGGCGATCTGCATGAATTCCCTGATGATGAAGCCCAGCGGCTTATTGCCGAAGGGTTTGCCGATCCGCTGTCGTCCATGCCGGTGACGCCGGATCCCGAGCAAACGCCTGCTGAGGAAAGCTGATGCTGACGCTCGTCACCCCGCCGGCTGTTGAGCCTGTGTCCGTAGAGGAGGCGAGGGCGGCTCTCGGCCTGCCGTCTTCGGTTTCCGGTCTGACGATCGGCGCAGCTCTCGTGGCGTCGCGACAGGCCCTCGACGGCAAGAATGGTTGGCTGCATCGCGCGCTGATCTCGCAAACGTGGGATCTGACGCTTGATGATCGGCCGGGTGTGTCGGTGTGCCTCCCGTTGCCTCCGGTGCAATCCATCGTGTCCGTGTCTACTTGGGACGGAGCCGCATGGGTCGAGTTCCCGTCGACGGAGTACCGGTTTTCCGCCGGCATTCCGGACGTGGTCATCTCCCGCCACGGCTGGCCGGCCGGCGTCGGTCCAAGGTCGTTCCGGGTGCGCTATGTCGCTGGGTATGGCGATGCGCCTGCTAACGTCCCGCAGGCCATTCGACAGGCGATCATCCTGCGCGCACGGCCGATCATCACGTCGATGACTGTCGATCCTGCGTTGCAGCGTGAGCGCGTGGATGGTGTTGGTGAATTCCAGTGGGGCTTTACCGCGGCGACGGCTGATGTTTACGAAAAGGCGGCGGCGTCGCTGCTGGATGGCTACAGGGTGCCTGTCCTATGACTCCTGAACAGGCCAAGGCGGCATATCGGCGGCAGATAGATGCTCACGGCGAGGCGGTGACGCTGCGCAAAGGGTTCGACGGTGCCGAGATTAGCGTTAGGGTGCGTGTCACTGGTTTTCAGCCCGAGCAGCTTGTCGGAAGCGTGACGCTTGGGCATCGGCGGATTGTCATTCTGGCGGAAGACGTCCCATCGTCGTGGGGCGTGCCGCAGAAAAACGACCGCGTGATTGTCGGGGCGCTGACATTGACCGTGCAGCACGTAGATTCGTCGACGCGCCGGGTGGCGGGGGAAACGGTCGCATTCGATTTGACAGCAACGGGGGCTTAGGGTTTGTCGTGCAGGCGGACGCCGGGGCGCCGCCCCTCTTCACCCCGCCAGGCTTGATCCGCGAGCGCTGGGAGATTCTTGCACCGCAGAGGCTGCGAATCTCACACAAACGGTACCCTGCGGCGTTGCCGCAGGGTACCGTTTGTGTGAGATAGCGCAAGCACCCTTTTATGTTGACAAGCCCTCTGCTCATGCCTAAATAGCTTTATCTCGTGCCGCTCGCTATCCTAACTAGGGCGTGCACGGCTAAGAAGGCTCCTGCGGGAGCCTTCGCTATTTCTGGGGTGCTTATGGATAGGGTCGCTATTTTTGTCGACGCCGGCTATCTTTTTGCGCAGGGCAGTAACCTGCTAACAGGCAAAGGAAAGCAGTTGAGAGCCGATCTGTCCATCGCTGCGAGGGCCGTCGTTGAGGAGTTGACCGCCTTCGCGGAGACAAAAACTCAACATTGTAGTCTACTAAGAATATATTGGTACGATGGCACTCTCGCGAGCGGGCAACTTAGCTCCGAGCAGTCGCTGATCGCAGATCTCGATAATGTAAAGCTGCGTCTTGGCTTTATAAACAGCCATGGGCAGCAAAAAGGAGTTGATTCATTAATTGTAACTGACCTTATAGAGCTCAGCCGGCTTCATGCAATATCAGACGCCATATTGCTTGCCGGTGATGAGGATATACGGGTTGGTGTGCAGATAGCCCAGAATTACGGTGTTCGTGTTCATCTTTTGGGTATACACCCTGCCAGAGGATCCCAGTCACGGCAGTTGTTGAGGGAGGCAGACACAACCTCAGAGTGGGATCGGATAACCGTCGAGAAGTTTCTATCGGTCCGAAAGAGGGTTCCATCGCCTTTAGCGGCTTCGCCCGACTCATCAGTGGCCCAACCATGCGCTGTTCCTGATGCCGCCCCGGTAGCAGCGAGTTCTATAGACTCACAAGTTTTAATCTTCATTGAGGAATTGAGTGCTTCAGATGTTCAGGGAATTGGCGCCTTTTGGAAAACAGATTCAGGTGTTCCAAGTGACATAGACAGGGCAATGCTTGCCGCTTGTAGGTCGGCGCTTGGGCGAGACCTTACGAGGGATGAGATCCGGCAGATGCGTAATCTATTCAAGAAAAAGATAAAAAGCAGGATTGCGGCGCAACAAAATAGTAGTGGCGGCACGTAATACGCAACTCTTACAGATTCTGTATGACCTCAGCGTTTTTGTGTCATAGACTTCACGATGACACGACGCCGCCGTGCACGAGTCGATCTGGGCTCCTACCCCCAGGGCGGCTGTACGCCGATCTCCCGCCGCATCGTCGGCCGTTGCGCATAAGGTCATATGGGCAATCGCATGTCCCGACATAGGGCGATCGGACGGGCTCCCCTGCACGTCGTGAAGGGGTCGGATGCCGCCTCATGACCCTTGTTTCCCTCGCCCACGACCGGGCTCGCGACCTGCATAATGAGGTTGTCGACCGATACAACGAGATCGACGATGCGCTCGGCGAGCCTGGTGAAGGGACAGCGGCATGACCAAGTTCGATATCGAAAACGAGCTGATCGACCTTCACGGTTTCGCTGAAACCATTTCCTCCGCTGTGATGGGGCTGGAATGTCTCGAAGAGCGGAAGAAGGCAGGAGTATCCAGGGCCGCTGAAATCCTCGCTGATCGACTGTGGGATTCACACGATATCATCACCAAGGCACAGTTCGACGCCATCAACGAGGCTGCGCAGGCGGCGTAAGGATTATTGGCACGGAACGGCAGGCGTGGCGTGGAGCGTCGTGGGAAGGCGCGGTGCGGCATGATGCGGCACGGCCGGCAAACAGATGGTCGCCTTCACGGGCGACCATTTTCTTTGGGGGGATAGATGGCAAGAGTAAGGGCCTTTCAACGTGACATCCAGCTGCTCATCGACCGCCGTCTGTCCCCGGAAGCGCAGAAGAAGATGATCGCGAAAGCTGCCGAAGGTGTTTTGAAGGACGTTCAGGCTCAGAACGCCGCGGTGCTCGGTCGCGTTCCGCCGCACGAACATTGGGTCGATGGCCGAGAAGGGGCACCGTTCGAAAGCATCCACCTGCCGAGCGGCAATATCACGATCAGGTTCAAACTGGTCAATGAAGTGGTCGACTGGCTCTATCAGAAGATAGCCGAAAACAGTCCCCAAATGACGGGGCGGTATCGACGATCTCACAGGCTGTTTGCTGATGGTGTTGAGGTCGATTCACCTGATCCGACATTGCAGGCGCAGAAGTGGGAGATCGTCAGCAACGTCCCTTATGCGCGGAAGATCGAGCGCGGTCAGTCGGCGCAATCGCCGGATGGCGTTTACGAGGTTCTGGAGGCAATCGGAAACCAGCGCTTCGGCAATATTGCGCAGATCAAATTCACGTGGATCGGCATAGTCGAAGGCGGGATGACCGGCCAATACAAGGATATCGCGGGCAAGACGAGAGGCGAGGTGCGTATGATCAACAAAGAGATACGCTACCCGGCCTTGAAAATCTGGGCGAGGTAACAGCATGGCGAGCAAGACAGTCATGGACGCCGTCAAGGCGCTGTTGCCATCTATCTGGACTGGCACGCCAGTCTACTGGCCCAACGATCCGAACGGCCAACCGCCGCTGGACGGCAGCGAGTTCCTTGCCGTGCAGTTCCCGGTGGCCGAGGAACATGGCACACCGTCGCCGCTGGAGACGGGCGGCGTCCGGTTTGTGTATTCAGTTCCTGCTGGTGCGGGCACCGATCCGTACATGCAAAAGATCGATGCCTTCCGCGATGCGCTGCGGGGCCGCTTTTTCCTGGGGGTGCTGTTTCAGGCGCCGTCACCCCCGACGATGCTGGATGGTGAAGACGATCACGGAAGCTACTTCCTGATCAGCTTCGCCATTCCGTATCGGCACTTCGTCGGCGCCTGACCAAACCACCATCATCGTGCAATACTGGCCGTCCGATTGGGCGGCCTTTCTTTTTGGAGGGCCGTCATGGCTATTTCTGCAACGGCAGGTAAGAAGATCTACATCGGCGGCAAGCTGCCAGCCCAGACCACCGATTTCATTGCGGCCGATTTCACCGCGGCACTTGCTGCGAAGGTTCCTGTGGGTTGGGTTGAGAACCTGGGGACGTTCGGCGACGAGGCGACAGAAATCACGTTCGAATCCATCGATACCGGGCGCACGCAGAAGCTCAAGGGCACCCGCAATGCGGGCAATCTGGCGCTTGTCGTCGGCTTTGACCCGAACGATCCCGGCCAGCAGGCGCTGCTCGCTGCCGAGAAATCTCCCGATGACTATGCGTTTGAGGTCGAATGGAACGATGCCGAGGGCGGTGGTCAGCCGACAGTTCGCCGGTTCGTGGGCAAGGTCATGTCTGCGTCGGAAGCCTACGACACAGTGAACAACGTCATCCGTCTGAACGTCACAATCGGCATCAATTCGAATATCGTTCAGATCGCTGCTGCTGCCACTCCGCCCGTCGCTCCCACCTTCTCGGTTGACCCGAGCATCAGTGGAGGTGGCGATACGAAGACCGGTGTGCTCGGAACCTTCTCCGGCACGCTGCCGATCAACGTGGCCACGAGGTGGAAGCTCGACGGCAATATCGTCGCCATCAACGTGACGTCGTTCGATTCCACCGGCCTTCTCGGCGATCTCGTATTCGAGGTCACCTTGTCCAACGCCGCCGGGTCGGTCACGCGGGCATCCACTGCAGTCACACTCGACTGATCTGCATGGCCCGCTACGGCGGGCCTTCCCTTCTTGTATCCTCCCTGTGAACGGAGTTTTCTATGTCGATTCGTCCCGGTGAAGTCGAAATCACTCTCGGCGGCAAGATCGTTACCCTACGCCCGTCGCTCCAGGCAGCTCGCACGCTCAACAGGCGCTACGGCAACTTCAATGCCCTGATCGCCGCCATCGCCAATCAGGATCTGGAAGCGTCGCTTGCGACGATCGTTGTGGGCGCCGGTGCGGAGGGCAAGGAGGTCCGCGCTCTGGAAGATGCCGCATGGAGCGAAGGCACCATCAATATCGCTGGCGACCTGATCAAATACGTCTCCAGCCTTTCCAACGGCGGCCGGCCGGTCAGTGACGACGATCGGCGTGAGGATGGCGGTGCCGACCCAAACGGAGCCTGAGCCACGACGAGTTCTTCGACTGGCTCTTTAAGATGGGGACCGGGGTGCTCGGATGGTCACCCCGTGATACCCTCGATGCCGACATGACGGATATCGTGTCGGCCTACGAGGCGCGGATCGGGCTCATCGGCGACGTGCTCAAGGCGGTCTTCGGCCCCGGAGACGCCAAGAGCAAGCCCGCCATTGGCAAGGTCGATTTCAAGGCGCTGCCGAAGTTCGACGACGTGTCGCCCGAGGCGTTTGACGCGATGTTCGGATGAGGCGGTCAGCGCTTGAGCCCGAGCGCCTTCCGCAGTTCAGTATTCATCTTCGCCTGCCAACGTGGCCCTGTGGCCTTGAGAGCGGCCAGAAGATCGGCATCGAGGCGCACAGAAACCTGCTGCTTGGGGCTCGCAAGCTTCGGCCTTCCCCTCGGTCGGGTGAGCGTACCCTTTGCCTCCCGGATCACCTTGCCGCCGACAGCCAGCTCCGCCCGCGCAAGCTGCTCGTCGGTCCACTCCGGCGCGTCATCCGGGTCAATCAAGGTGGGGTCGGACTTTACGTGCTTCGCGTTCATGGCAGTACCTCATCGAAATAATGTGTCGGGCCTCACCGCGCGGGGTCCAGACCACCATCACGATCCGATCCTTGAGAAAGCCATAGGTCTGAAAGCGAGTCTCGCCATAGTCCTGTCGGTCGTCCTCAAGCGTCAGCGTGCGCCCGGCAAACACCTCGCCTGCATCCATGAAATCGATACCCCGGTTTTCCAGGGTCCATGCTCGTTTCGTGGGGTCGCAGGTGATCGTCATGGATTATTTGTATCACAATAATTCGCGACGTCAACAATAAATGTATCACGAAAATGGGTGGCGACATGAAATTCAACCCCAATATCGCCCGCGACATTCTGCTCGACGTTGAGGTCGGGGGTCATGTCGTCGCTGACCCGGCAGAGAAGCACGGAGCGGGCATCTACGAGCGACACGGTGTCCTGACGAGAGAGGGCGGGCTGATCGCCGGCACTGTGGTCAAGCGTCGCGGCGGCGTGGAAATCGTCGAGGACGCCGCTCTAACCCCGGTTGGCCGTGAGGTCGCAGTCATTCTCCGGGACGAGATAGCCTGGAGCGGGACACCGGAGAGATATCGGCACTACATACTCCGCCTTGTGGTTTCCGGAGTGCAGGGCGGCGGCGACAGCCGGAGCATTTTGATTGATCGGCTCCGGCCAGACTTGTGGCCCTGATCCGCAGCCGGTGAGTGATTCTTTCGCCGCTGGCTTCCTGATGGGCAGGGCTTGACCGAATCATTGCCGAGCCCCAATCTCGCCACAAACGGGCGGGGCGAATGTTCAGGCAAGCGGATAGCGTTGATGATTGGCTGGATCTCGCTCGATCAAGCCGAGACGTTGCCTCTCTCTGCGCGCGGGAGTTCTCTTCGGCGAGTGCTGCTTGGACGCAGGCGGGGTTCGCAGTCGAGTGCGTCCTGAAAGCGGCCATCATGGCGAAGGAGCGATTGAACTCGTTCCCATCAAAGACCGTCCGCCGTGATTTGCATACTCACGATTTAGCTCGTCTCGCTCGCATTTTAGGAATGGATATACCGCTTGATCATGAGCTGGCGCCTCATTGGCGTGTCGTGTTACAATGGCGCCGAGAGCACACGTATGTCGTTGGTGATATGCCGCCAAACGTGATCAATGAGCTGCTGGCTGCCGTGTTCTCAGATGATGGAGTGGTGCCGTGGGTGTGCCGGAACTACCTCGGGAATTATATGACGCCGGAGCAGAATATCTGGCGCAGTTAAGGGAGCTTGGTCTTCATCCAGAGGGCTTTCTATGGCTGTACCGCGTCGAAGATCGGCAGTTCGTTTTGACCATCATCTGGTCCGGCATCGATAAGCACGGCCCCCTGTCCATGTCGAAGCTGCTGTTCAAGGCGTTCAACAATTCGTTGCTGCCGCGAGAGATCGACCCGTTTCACGTTGATGTTCGCAGCCCCAACGAGTTCGTGGCGCATATGTTGATGGACCACATTCCCAAGGCGCGCGCCGCAGGCGGGAATTACATGCAGATGGATCGGTCCATCTCGGGCACTGGTGCGGATGCCGAGGTGGTTTACCGCTGGGAAGACGGCTGGGTTTATCACCTTGCGGACAAGCCCCGGTCAGTCCATCAGGTCCGCCAGGACTGGAATCGCTTCCGTCAGAACGTGGAACGGTTGGCGGCGTAACCCCGCCCGGTTTAGCGGGCGAGGTTGGTAGGCTAACGTACGTGCTGTGTATTGAGGAGAGGCTGCAGTTGCTCGATCAGCAGTTTCTCGATTGCATAAGCGGCCCCAGGTACGACGACGCGAAGGGCGTAGACATATGTTCCGCCGGCATGCTGGAAATCATGGATACGTTCGTGATTTCTGAGGCGTTCATAAAGATCTCTTGCCTGTCCGACGTAGATCGCTGTCCTATCGGGCCGTGCCACTATATAGACAGCTTCATATCTGTGCCACTTGACGTCATGTGCGAGGACCGGGTAGAAGAACATTCTTCCGACGGAATGTATATCAACATAAACTGGCAGATCTGGTCGCAGCAATAGATTGTTATAGAACAGTCTCTTCAATGCGTTCATGGGGTATGTCATCGGTTCAACTCCGTGTCGCTGGCCACGTTTGGCCAAGCGGAAGCTAGAAGAAAAGATCGCGTTACCCGCTGTTGCGGGAGCCTAGATCGGCAGGCGTTGCCGTCTCCAGCCTCCGGCGATGGATATCGACCGGGTGTCAGTCTTGCGCGTTGCCGAAAACCCGCCAGATAGGGACGGGGGCGAATCAGCGCGCTGCTAGATATTGTGATAATTCCCGCCGTTGCCGTCAATATGTTGAGGTCTGACCTATCAACTCAATCGCGCTGACTCGTGTGACGGGGCCGTATGGCGCTGGCGCGCGCTTCATTTTCATTTGGAAAGGATGGATGAAATGAACAGGGAACAGAAGCTTGAGCTCCTCCGCCGTGTGAGCGAAGGGGTTGATGACCTGGTGGCCGAGGTGAGCCGGGTGAACGGTACCGCATACGGTGATCGGGAGTGGTTCGTTGCCGCAATTCAGAATTTCGAGGCCGGGCTTATGGCGCTCGACCGGGGGTTGCTAGGCCGTAGTGAGCGCTTGCCGCCCGCCAAGCCTCTTGACCCGTTCTGGTGGCGTAAAGAGAAGGCGGCGTGAAAGACCCCGGCGGGATAGCCTCCCACCGGGTCTCGGTTAGTTCGCGCTTGGCAAGGCCGACACGGGGTCACGCACCTTCATTCGGGGTGAAGTCCCTCCCGTAGAGCGCCTTATAGACAGAGAGAACTGTGTCTTTGGCGATCTCTGATTTCTCGATGGACGAAACTCCGGCAACGACGGCGTAGATTATTTCGTGCGAGCGGTCGTCGCTGGTGAACGTCTCGCGCGCAAACCGAATAGCCGAAATCGCTCCATCTAGAATCTTGATCTCGTTATCTATGCTCATCCCCATGCCCTCCTTTGTTGTTTAGGCTGGGCGATGACACGACGCCGTCGAGCACGAGTCGATTCAGCTCATAGTGCAATTTACAGTTGCATGAAAGGTAGGCAGTATCATCGGATGTGAGGCGACTGCGTTCCCGCTTTGTCCTTGACGTCCTGCCCGCGTTAAAGGTAAATAGGTACGCTGTCATTTTTGTATGCGGGCGAAACCTACCTGACGATCCGATAACCGCCGCCGCCCGTCGTTTATGCTCCAACAACCGTGCAGACGCAATCCGCGCCCCAGCAGACAGTGTGCCACAGCGCCGCGAGAGGCGTGGTGCATTGCAACTCGTGGTGAATCCGATGAAAGTATTCCACGGCCTCTTGGCTATGACCGCACTGTTGGCTACTCCGGCCGCAGCCCAGAGCGACGACATTTTACAGCAGATCGTCAGGGATCAACTGGTTAAAATGACCGGCACTCTCTTCGTCAGAAGCGACCCGTACTTCCATGGGGGCGCCCTTACAGGATGCCAACTCGTTTATGAAACCATCACTCAGGATTGGACATATCGACAAGGCGGATATATTCGAGCTGACGGGTCCTTGTCGATTATGGCTATGCAGAATGGCGAACAGCGCGCCATCGGCGCAACCATGAAGACAGTCATCAACCAAATAAGCGTCAATCAACAGAATGGAATAGAGTTTATCCCGTCCCCTCCATCGCGGACATACCTAGTTGGGCGAGGCCTGAAAACAAATCTTTCCAGTGTAGTTGATTCTTATCAGACCGACACGCCGGGAGCCCTGTTCGTTATTCTTCAGCTTTCTCCAACAATTGAAATGCTTATGGATGGATTTCTAGAGAAACGCTTAACGATTGCGTTCAATCAATTTGACAAGGGGACTGACGTAAATCTAACCATTGAGTTAGACGTGGAGAACACCGACAACAACGGGATAAGGCTGCGGAGCGGGAAAGCGGTGACAAGCTTCATAGAATGTGCGACGCTCCTGTCAAATGAAGACAATTGAACACGATCCAAACGAAGGCAAGCGAGACAACCGCATATGGTGGGTCATCTGGCCGATCGTCATATTGTGCTGGGCCGGATACCTATCATTCAATGAACCCGATTTGTGGAGCCCGTCGCTCGGCGGGCCCACCGTTGGAGTGCTCGCCATCTGGGCCATCGAAATCACCGGCAACAAGTTCCCTGACGGGTGGCGCTAGTTCCGCTTACGGGTGTGGCTACAATTAGAGCTCACCCACTCCCTGCCCTTGGGGCTGGGGCACTTTGCCGGGAACGCTCCCTCGCCGCCTCAATCCCAAGGTCAATCAGTCGGCGTATGGCCTCTGACCGCGACGGTAGATCGTCCTGCTCTTTCCGCCACGCGTCGATTGTCGCCACCTGAGAGGGGGCGATGACCATTTGGAGGCGGACAGATTTTAGCTCCTCAGACATGCGCGCAAGATAGCGCAGTTACACAACATAAGCAACATCCTTGACAGCATGACAAAGTTGTGTAACTTAAGCGGGCCAGTGTGGTGTTGCGAGCACCACGCCGGCCCTAACCAAGCGAGCCTGCAAGGAGGCTAGAATGTCGGCAGATACCCTTTGTCGGACAACCAATCGCGGACAATATCCCTGATGGCTTCGGGGCGAATTCCGGTCCCTCAAAATTGAGGAACCTTAAGATTCAATCTGTTACGTCTTTTATGGACCGGTAGCGAGCGGACCTCAGCTCGTGGGCGATTTCTTTAAGGTGCTCTTCGATCCTCGCGAGCAGGGCGATAATCCCGCAGGTAAGCACTGCCACGACTATACCACCGATTGCGCCAATAGTTATGCCGATGCTGGGGTCTATGAGGGCCGATCTGCTATACCCAAACCCAAAGAATACTCCGGCAAGGATGATGATGAGCGCAAAAATAGCGTTAAGCGCAGATAGAGCACTTGCAAGAAGGCTGTTCATTCTCGTTCCTCATTTTGACGTTGAACAGGAGGGTCTTAGCAGGCGTAAACGTCCTTACGCTTGATTTGCTCCTGCCAGTCGGGACCGAGTATCTGCCGTGCGGATAGCGCGTTTTCAGCACCGTTGTCGCCTTCGCGGAACATCTTAATAGTTAGTGTCTGGCTTTGAAGCGCCGCTTGACCAAATGCCGGACTACCTGATGCGTCCGCGCCGACGACAATGTACCTGTCAAATCCAGCGCGGATAGTTTCGATCGCCGCTTGCTTCTGAGCCAATTGGATGGCGGCATGAGGGCCGCAGTCTGTCCCGGCTTTGACCTGCACTATTAGTGAGTCTTGCGCGACCTGAATAACCGACGCTGTCGCGCAGGCTGCAAGATACGACGCACACGCCGACGCGATAAGAACCTTCCTGAACATTCATGCCCCCGCAGTTAAGTTGCGTGGATCACTCTATAGGGGCTTTGGTCTTTTCGCTTGATTTTTCGCAATAAAATAGGCCCGGATAAGCCATTGAAAAATAACGGTCCAAATTTGGTCCGTTTAAAATCAATGGGTTACAAGTGGCGCTATTCCTGCAAAATCCCCTTCGCGCGAAGGGCGATTTGCATCAGTTCCCTGATGGCTTCAGGACGGCTCTGAATAGGTCGCTGTTGGGAGCGCCAGTCATCAAGGAGGCTTATAAGGTCAGGCTGCAATCGAACGCCGACGAGCTCCCCGGTAGCTTTGGGTCGGGGCTTTCGTGTTTTCGTGTTATCGCGAGTTGACGTGCTCATGCATTCATGATAACACCAAGGTCGGATCGGAGCAAGATGGCCGTCTTACCCCGATCCTAACCGATGACCGATCCGTTAGGGAGATCGACATGGCTATCCCAGCCCATACCACAGGTGTGCCTCTCGCGCACCTGAACGAAGACACGCGCCCCAACACACTGCCGGAGCTGTACTCCATCGTCGTGACCGGCCCCGGCTCTGACGTATTTACGAGCGGAGAGCGGCAGGTATTCAGTCGAGTTGCCTCCTACGGAAAGGGCGACCTCGTCCTTCTCTGGCGCAGGCCCGACCTTGTGAAGTCGGGGCAGCAACTCGTGTTCGCCCGTCTCAAGAGCGCCATTCCGGCTGGCGTCAACTTCGGCGGGCCTACCCCGCCCGGCGTGGATGACGTGATCTTCGCCGAGACGGCCAGCACCAAACAGCAGTTGTCCTACAAGATCGCCGGTCTTCTCGCGATCCACAAATGGCTTGGCGGCATGAAAGACGGTCAGCAGGTGCATGAATTTGTCCATCAGCATGCCGCAGCGAAAAAGGAACCTGTCAGCATGACGCACAATGTTCCAGTGCAGCAAAGCGCCCTGCCGAATGTCATCGGGGTCGGCGTGGGCGCTGGGCCGCTGACCATGTCAAGCCGGGAGATCGCTGATCTTCTCGGAAGCCGGCACGACAACGTGAAGGTAACGATTGAGCGCCTCACAAACCGTTGTGTTATCGAACTTCCTGCATTGCAGGATGTTAAAAACCACCTCGGCCAGACCGTTCAGGAATACCGTCTCGACAAACGGTCCAGCCTGATCGTGGTGGCGCAGCTCTCCCCCGAGTTCACTGCCAAGGTGGTTGACCGCTGGCAGGATCTGGAGGAAGCGGTGAAGCAGGCTGCTCCACGGTTGCCCAACTTCGCCGATCCCGTCGCCGCTGCCCGCGCATGGGCAGACGCCAAGGAAGCGGAACAGATTGCCGTGCAGC
Source organism: Pseudochelatococcus sp. B33 (assembly GCF_053570585.1). Lineage (NCBI taxonomy): Bacteria > Pseudomonadati > Pseudomonadota > Alphaproteobacteria > Hyphomicrobiales > Chelatococcaceae > Pseudochelatococcus > Pseudochelatococcus sp. B33. The sequence continues at coordinate 49,232 of NZ_JBSEFH010000029.1, forward strand.
GGGCGCTGATAGCCGAACAGACGAAGGCGGAGATCGGCTCCCGCCGCGAGGCCACGGCCATGAATACGGCCAGCCAAGCGGTCAAAAAGGCCAACAGGCTCGAACAGGAGCTGGACCGCCACCAGTCCTACGCCAGCATCAAGCGCATGTCGATGCTTTACCATGGGCAGGAGTTCAACTGGCGGCTGCTGAAGCGCACCTCGATTGAAATGGGCATTCCCGCCATCGACGTGTTCGACCAGAACTACGGCACGGTGAAGGCCTATCACGCCGATGTCTGGCAGGAAGCGTACGCGCTGGAAATCCCCGGTCGCCTTGATGATGAGGCGGCGTGATGAGTGACCTATCTTTTTCAAGGAGAGAACGATGAGCAGCGCCGCGATTTACGAGGAATTGTGGGCCGATCAGGACGTGCCTGGAGCGATAGCGATTCGTGTGTCGATCGCCGTTCCATGGATAAATGAAAAGAGGTTCTTCACGCCCCTATCAAGCTCGCACGGGCCGATCGGTGTCGCTGAGTTCAAGTTCGTGGCGAACATCAAAGGCGAGTCCGTTTTTGAGTTGGTCGGCCTGCACCAGCGGGTTCCCGAGGGCGAGCCCACGGCGCCGCTGCTGTCGCTTTACGAAATTGACCGCGAGGAAAAATGTCGACATGAGCGAAGCCGAAGTTGATGTTGCAATCGCCACCGCTCTCGCCAAACTGGCACACGTCAGGGGCGAGGGGGCGGACATGCAGCGAGATATGGAATTGGTGAGGGCAATCCTCAAGGATGTGATCACAAGCGATAGCTTGAGGGCGCGAGAAATAAAACTCGATGGCTATGACCCTGCCATCGTGGGGCGTCATGTAGAGATTCTGTTTAACGCTGGTTACTTGGAGGGAGTAAAGTCTCAGGTAAAGGGAGATCCTACCCCATTTATGCTTGTGAAAGACCTAACGTGGGAAGGGCACGAGTTTGCAGGCGCGCTGCTTGCCAACGATAGTGTGTGGCAGAAAGTCAAGGCCGCGTTCGAACCCGAAGTGCTTCGAGCAATGCCGCTCAGGCTTATCCAGTCCGTCGCCACTGACGCGCTGAAAGCGTGGGTGTTGAGCCAGATGGGGTTGAAGTAGGCGACCCGGCGAAAGTGAAGGAAGCCATGCATGACGGCCTCCTTGCCAACGCTCGGCGGTATGCGGAACGCAGGACGAACCACCCGCAGATGCAGTTGATTGCATGAGGGGGCGGCCCGGCCGCCGAACGACCGGGCCATCTGTTCATGCCGCGTCCTTGTGATCTTCGGCCCACTTCTTTTGCAGGTACGTGACGCCTTTCCCGGTAACGAGCGTCTGGACGTAAACGAACTTCTCGCCGGTCTCCGGGTCTTTGCGCTTCTTCTCCACGACGCGGAAATAGCCTGCGTCGATGTACTGCTGGTACGGGCGCAGGTTCTCCATGACGAAGGACCGGGCGCGGAGCCAGCGGGTGAACCGGGTGCGGCCCGTGCCGAACGCCTTGGCGATGTCCATGAAGGTCTGTGCGTTGACGGCGCTGGCAACGTCGTCGTGGAACTCGGCCTTGGGCTTCATCTCCGCAATCGCGCCTTTCTGGTGCTCGATCTGCGCAGCCTGATTGGCCGCGAGCATGAGGGCTTCGGCGAAGGTTTGCGGGATAGGGAATTCGGGAGCGGCGGGCTTCTTCGCTGCGCCCTCAAGCTCCATCCACCGGCGGATGATCTTCAACCGCAGGTTCGCGTCATACCCGGCGACGAGCGTGATAGTGAGGTCTTTCGGCAGGCGGATTTCGGAAACGTAGCCGCGATTGTCGTAAGTGATTGCGATACCTTGATGGCCCAACTTTGGACCATCTTTCTCCCAGCCTGGCATGACAGCGGTCAGCATGACCTGAATGTCGCGGATGACGTGCTTGTGCTCCTTTCCCGTCAGCTCGGCAATCTCCCGGCTGGACATGGTAAGCGGGCCGTCTGCGGCCGGTGCGAGCAGCGACAGTTCGCTCTGAGTGGCGCGGGCCGGTTCAGCGTTCGCCTCGCGCTCCTGCATCTGAAGCTTGTACGTCTCCTGTTTCGGGTGCAGCTTGCCCATCCACTTGTGGATCGCCACAAGCTCTGATGTGCGATAGGCGAAACGCTCACGGGGATTGGTCGACTCCACGTAGATCAGGAAATCGGCCGGAGTGCGGGCATAGGTCTGGTCGCCCAGCTTCGTATCGGCCGGAAGATCGTGCGTCAGCCGGTATGCAGCGGCTTGAAGCTCGCCAGGGGCCACAGTCTCGGGCCGACGCCACAGAGCGACGATGTCACCTTTCTTGAACGGCTCGACCGTGCTGAAAACGTGCATCTCACCGTCTCGCATATGTGGCGCGAGATTATCGAGATGGATGCGGATCGTGTAGATCTCCGGCAGCGCGCGGGGATCGGGGACAGGGGCATGATGCGCGACAGGCGCGCGTGTGCTATTGGCGGGGACAGCCATTCCAGCCTCCTATATGGGCTTGATTGGTTAGGGCTGGGGCAGAGGGTGGTAGCTCTGCGCCGGGCCGATGATTTTGTGGGGGAACCTACGAAGTCACCTTGGCGTCGGCGGGGAGGCTCTTCGACGGGTCGTTCCCCGCCGACGCTGGTTGAGCGAGGGCACGCTCAAGGTGGTGGATGATTTCGCTGTTCATGGAACGGCCATTGGCGTTTGCGCGCTCCTTAACTCGGTCACGCAATCCGGCCGGCAGGCGGAGAGAAAACTGGTCGTCTTTACGGGATGCGATCATGCTCCTGCCGCCTCCGTGGTCTTTGCCTTCCTTCTGGCAGCCGTTTCTTTGCGCCTCGCCTCTCGTTCAGCGGCAATCTGCTCGCGGAATTTGGCCTGGTCGCGGGCTATCGACCGTCCCAATGGGGTTCTGCCGGCCTTCTCGGTGCTTTTGCCTGATCCGTGACAGGTGTGGCAGCGCTCCTTGCGAAAGCCGTCTGCCGTGAAGATGGATCTTCGAAGCCACCACCAGCCGGTGCCGCCGCAGAATGGGCATTCGGGGATCTCTTTCATTCTGTGGGCTCCATCGGCACCAGCGTCATCGCGTACTGGCGACCATGCTCAACCAGCTCGGGCGGCGGAGGCGGAAACCCCATCTGCGGGCTGATCCACTGCGCCGCCATGCTGCCATAGAGCAGGCGATACATGTCGACGACCTGCTTCTTCGTGCGCATCTCTTCCAGCGGCCAATCGGGGAACTGCCGGTGCTCGGCGGGGGTTGGCGGGATGATGTCGCCCTCGACGCTGTAGCTGCCAGTCTTGCGGATCGAAGGGAGAACTTCGCCCGTCACCCACTTCCTGAAACGATGCTGGATAGTGCCCGGTGTCGTCGCGTGCCGCGACCGAAGGATGAGGGTATAAAGCCCGCCTTCGGAGATGATGATGGCCTGTTGCTCGCCTCCAAGGGTGTCGGTTAAAGCGACCCCCTTTTCGTCGCCGTCCAATTTCTCAACCGCGTCGCGATGGTTTTTGATCTCAAGGCAATCGCACGCGTCTTTCGCGAAAAACCACGGATCACCGCTTCGCTCCACTACCCTCACCAAATGCTCGCCCTCGAAAAGGAAGGGCTGAATGTGCTGTCCCATTGGTGATGCTCCTTCGTATGTCACCGTAATTTAAATTACTGTGATTTAATTGACTGTCAAGCGGAAAAATCACAGTGATATGGAGCGGCGGGGGCAGGCAGGGTGTGTGACGTGGTGAAAATCGGGCAATCGCGGGATGCGACGGATTTGAGGCCGGGCAGGGGAGCGGACCAGTTCCCGCTGCGGTTCCCTGATGGCATGCGTGAGCAGCTAAAAGCGGAAGCTGCAAAAAACGGCCGGTCCCTCAATGCGGAGATAATCGACAGGCTGTCAAAATCGCTCGAAGGAAGCGACTCCATCGCCCAACTCCCCGGAGCGATTGGCGGTGGTGCAGTGACGTCCATTGACGAGATCGCCAAGGTTGTCGTTGCAAAGCTGGCTGAAAGGTCGGGGGTAATACCGGAGAGAGACAAAGAGCGGTTCTTCGAGAGCTACGAGACTGCGAAGCGCACTGAAACGCGGAATCTCCGCAGCTTCATGGACGCTGCCACGGACGTCCTTGAGCGAAAGCGCGATGAGTAGCGGACCCATCGCGTAGGGGGCAGCGAAACTGCTTGCGTTCCGTATTTGTTCCACGTAAGATAGAGCGCACTGAAAGGAGACGGTCGCAAGTCTAGCTTGACAGCGCGCCGGTGAGTTGGCTTGGCTCTCTTAGGGAGGGCCGCCATGAGGCAAATTGAGCACCACAGAGTCACCTACACCGCCAAATCGATCTCGCTTGGCGATGTAATCAATGTGCTGTCGGCCCATCAGAAGCTGTTGCATGAAGGTGCATTAATAGTATCTCGCTCAAAGCCAGGATTAAATTTAACAATAGAATCTATAAAGGTAGAGACCATTTATACGGGGTCGCTGCATGTAGATTTGTTGTTAGAACTATATAAGGAATATCAGACAGATATAGAAGATATAATCGTCGGATCTGTTGAGGGAGTGGCCAAAATGAGCGTTCCAGATGAATACAAGGCGCTAGTGACTATTGGCACGCTCATCGTCGTTTATTTCGTTGCGAGGCGCGCATATGAAGCCGTGTTCAAGAAGCGCGAGCCGGCATCGGTTGCGCCACAGCCTGTCCATATTGAGGGGGAATACAATAGGGTGGTCAATCTTGTTGCTCACACCCTCAACGTGACGCCGGAGGTCGTCGAGGGGGCTGTTTCGAAGGAGATAACCGAAAAGAAGCAGCGGCAATTGCTGGGCCGTGTTTCTGATTTTCTCCGCCCCGCGAAGCGTGAGCCCGGATCGGAGATACAGATTGATGGCGTGGGGGTTATAGGCTCAGAGGTGGTTGCGGAGTATCCTACTGACGCTGATCTGGCTAGCCTAGAGGATATGACCACGCTCGATATGCATGACGCTGAGGTCGAGATTCGAGCAACAGATCGAGACAACTCAAAAAGCGGATGGAAGGCAAAAATACTCAATGACAAAAATTTCTCTTCCAGGCTTCCGATGGTGTTATCTCCAGATATCGACATTGACCGCCTCGCCGACCTCAAGACGATAAAGGGTGATCTGAAAATAGAATTCTCACACGAAAAAAATGGCGTGTTCAAGCCGAAACGAATTCATTTATTGAGATTCGACGATCCGGCTTAGGGCGTTCCCCTTTCGTGCTTAACTGGCCGTCCGGTTTAAAGGTAAATAGGCAAGCTGTTCTTCGTGCGTCCGGGTGACGCGCTGCCCGCCCTTTCCTAAAGTCCGACTTGACCGAATCGCTTATGCTGCCCCAATCTTGCCATAATGTGGCGGGGTGGCGCGGATGGGCGGCGATAGAATTATTGTTATCGACACAGAAACAACCGGGGTTATGAAGTTCGCGCGGCTGGTCTCATTGGCGGCGATCAGATACGAGGACGGCGAATTTCACGATTACATTTATCGCGTATACGATCCTCGCAAAGACAATGAGGACGGCGCAGAGAGGGTCCACGGATGGGACGATTGGACGCTGAGGTTTCAGCCGCTGTTCGCTGACGAGGCTCAAGAGGTTTATGAGTGGCTCTCTTGGGCAGACACGTTAGTGATGCACAATGCTGAGTTCGATATGCGGTTCCTCCAAAGGGAGCTGAGAAAAGCCGGGGCGCCGCAGCTCGATAAGCGTGAGCGCTGCACGATGGAATGGTTCCGCGACCTATTCCCAGGGGAAAGCGCAAGGCTAGATGACTGTTTGGAACACATCGGCCTGTCAAGACATTCTGAAAAGCACGGGGCTTTTGAGGACGCGCTGCTTACAGGTGCTCTTTATTCGTTTTTGTCCGGCAGCAAAAGAGATGTCGAGTGGGGCACGGAATGGCCCAAGCCATCCAATTTACACCATGCTCAGATTAGGCCCGAAGGAGTTCTGCCAAGGCGGCCCATGAAAAGGGCCGGGTCTACGCCGAGGAAGGTCGACAAGGCCAGCCTGGAGGCCGTCACAAATGCGGCCAGTGCTCCATCTACTATCTTATCGTTTATCGCGAGGGCCGGCGAGGGCGAAAGGCTCGGCGCTGTTGTGAGCGACATAGTGGAAAGCGCACGCCGAAGGCTCAACATAGGGCATTACGGTCCGCTTTCCGAAGCGGCTACCAGCAGGCTGCTTTCTCACGCGCCAACCGTTCATGACGTTTCGCGGGCTGTTGCTTCAATATTGGGAGATGAGGACGCAAGGTTGGCGCTGCCTCGTCAAATCACGGAGTTGGTGAACAGAACTGGCGGCGCCACTGATCGCGAGATAGAAGCGATGGGATACGTGAGGAACGAGATTATCCGGCTCAGCCGGTTTGGCTGAGATGGGCTTGCGTCCCCAGCTACGGCGGTGCCTTGCCTAAACTACGGCCGGGCAACCGGAGTTGCTGCTTACTGCGTAGGTTGCGGGGCGTGCGTCATCTTCGTCTGATCGCGATTGACGGTGAGCGAACTGCCGCTCAAGTCGAGTCGCCTGCTACCAGGAACCGAACCGCTGAAGGCGATTTCCGTCATGCGGAAGCCGCCGACAGAATCGTCGGCGGCGAAAACGCAGAGAGCCTTGGAACGCACCAGTGCTCCGAACTCGTTCTGGGCATCGAACTCTAGAATGACGCCGGGCTTCGGGTATCGGCTGTCGGATATCCGCAGATCGACCCTGGCGTATGTCGCGGGCGTACTGATTGAAGACAAAACGAACTGTTCGCAGAGGCTGACAGCTCCATCATCGGGGTTGTCGTCGGCTGCTGCGCTAAGCGCGATGAAAATAGACCCCGCCATCAAGGCGAATAAGGCGATAGCTTTCATATCTCACCCGGCTTCATAGGCACCATACACTATCTACCACGAGCGCCCCTCAGAGGGCGTTTTTTTATTGGGAGCGTCGCATGGCCGAAAAAATCAACGACGAAATCAACATCGACGTAAAGACGACAGGTGCTGATGAAGGCACGGGCGCGCTCAATAAGTTGACGGACGCTCATGACGGCGTGGTTGTGGCATCTGATAAGATGTCGAAGGCGCAAGTCCGTGCCGACCGCGCGTATAAAAGCGTGAAAGCGCAGGTTGATGAGAATTTCCGTGCTACGCAGCGACTTATTCAGGGGCAATCGACACTGAAGCGTGCGCTCGATCAGGGGATCATTTCCACCGAACAGTACCAGCGTGACATGCGGCAGCTTGCTACTCATTTTGAGAAGGCGACACAAGGCGCTGACAGGGCGCGGGCCTCGTTTGGGCGGGTGAACGATGCGACGACTGGTGCGACGTCAGGCGTAAACGCACTCTCCACGGCATTCAACCGGCTGGCGCTTGCCGCTGCCGGCGCTTTCAGCGTCGGTGCGCTGAGCCAAATGGCGGATGCGTGGTCGGACATGCAATCACGCGTCGGTGCGGCGGTCAAGGATATGGATGCCGCGCCCGAGTTGATGCAGAGGATGGTTGATCTGGCGAATGCCTCATACAGCCCGTTGAGCCAGACGGTGGAGGTGTATACGGCCAATGTCGGCGCGCTGGGTGATCTGGGAAAAAGCGCCAGTGAGGCGGCCGATTATACAGAGTCCCTCAATCATATGCTGGTCTTGACGGCCACGCGCGGTGAGCAGGCGGCATCGGTTCAGAACGCGCTGTCGAAAGCAATGGCGGTCGGCAAACTTCAGGCGCAGGGCCTCGAAACGATTCTCGCCAACGGCGGCGAAGTGGCGCAGGCACTGGCGAATGAGTTGAACACCACTGTCAGCGGCCTGCGCGGGCTCGCGTCTCAGGGCAAGATCACGGGCGAGGTCATAGCAAACGCTATCATCAATCCCTTGGAGGAGGTACGGGCGCGGGCCGGCGAAATGCCAGCGACGGTAGCGGACGCCTTCACCCGTGTCGGCACAAACGTGACGGCACTTGTCGGGGCCTTCGATCAGCTAACAGGCGCGTCGTCTGCCGTGGCGGGAGTGATCATATCTGTAGCTGACGGAATACGGCACCTGTCGCAAGACGGGGAAGCGTTGCAGCGCATGTTCGAGGTTTCCGCGACGGCTGCGGGGCTTCTTGCAGGAGTCATGGTTGGACGAATGGTCCCTGGCCTGATCGCGAGCGGCACGTCCGCGCTCACCGCTGCCGCGAACCTAGCCGTTTATGACATTGCTACGAGGCGCATTAACGCTTCCGCGACGGCTACGGCAGTTTCGTTAAGGGTGATGAATGCGGCGTTCGGCGGTCCTTTGGGGCTTGCAATCACTGGCATCGCCGCCGGCGTCGCATATTGGGCCACACGCACTGATGAGGCCACCGCATCGCTGGTTTCGCATGAGATCGTATTGCAGCGGGTCAAGGCCATATATGAAGATGTCGGAGCGAATGTAAATGAATTTGCAAGCAGAATAAAGGAAATTACTTACCTTGAGGCACTGTCTGCCCTTGAAAATGTCAAGAAAAAAGCTCAAGACGCACATGACGCGTTGTGGAGTGAGCAGCCGTTTATAGAATTCGAGGCGGTTACGAGCGCTGGTCTGGCTAAAATAGCGGATGCATTCGATCGTTTGGAGCGGACAGGCGACATTGGTGTTTTCAATGAAATGCTTGTTGACGCTAATAAGCTTGACCCCACTGTGGCAGCGCTCGTCTCGCGCCTTGCGGAATATGCCTCCAAGTATGCGGAGGCATCAGGTCAGGTCGCCCGTCATAGTGATATCCTCAAGGCGGCGACTGGCGATACGGAAGCTCTCGCCCGCGTTATGGCGGGTACAACCGGAGTGGTGGCTGGGTTTGGGAATGCCTCGGCAGTAGCGACAGGACAGGTAGCTGGCCTGTCAGACGCTATGAAGGAGATCATTGCCCTTGCTCCGGGCATGCGCGCTGCAATGAAGGCGCAGTCAGATCTGGCTGCGGTTCAGAAGAATTTTCAGATTGAGGCCGCAGAGGCGTTGACGGCCCTTCAGCAAACGGGGAACTGGGACGCGTTCAACAGCCGCATGGAGATGCTCAACAAGGCCACGGCCGAGGCCACCGGCAGCATCACGGGCCTTACCGCTGCCCAGCAAAAATTGGACGATCAGACGGCCAAGGGGTTGCGCGATTCCCTTCCTCGGGCGGAGCGTGCGCGGGCGGAGCTTACGGCAGCGTACGCGAAGCAGCGGCAGGAGATCCAAAACCTCATCGAAACCGGCGAGAGCCATGCCAAGGTCCAAGGATTGCTCGCACAGCTCGCGGAAAACGAGCAGCGCGATCTGAAGAACCTGAATCGCGACCTTGCGGAGCAAGAGGCGAAGCGCAACAAATCGGCGTCCGCAGCCGACAAGCAGGCGAAGGCGGAGGCGCGCCTCAACAGCGCCGTCGAGCAACTCATACATTCCGGCCAAGAGCGCATTGATCTCCTTAAGCTGGAGATCGACAGTTATGGTAAGACCTCGGAAGAGTCGATTTTCCTGAAGAAGCAGTACGATGCGCAGGCCGCTGCTCTGCGAAATAATACAAAGTTGAAAACGGAGGACATCGATGAGCTGAAAAGGCAGGCCGTCGAGGAAGCTAAGTACATCAGGATTCTGGACGAGAAGCGCAAGGCCATCGAGGCCGTCAACGAAGTCCAAGACCTCGTTTCTGCGACTTGGGTGCGTGGTCTCGAAGACATGATCCTGAAGGCGCAGACGCTACAGGACGCGATCAAGGGCATCGGCGAGGCATGGTCGAAAGCCTCCCTCGACGCTCTCCTGACCGGGAAAGGCCCGCTGGCGCAGTTCACGGGGCTGGCATCGAACGACCCGAACAATCCCGGCGCAGTCGGCGGCGTCTTCGGCCTATTGCTGGGCAACCAGACGAAGCTGTTCAACCAGCTCCCGAAGCAGATCGAGAAGGGTGCAGAGGCCGGTACGACAACCGGCGCCTTCGAAGGTGCAAGAACTGGCACCATCGAGGGCAACGTCGCCTCGGGCATGCCGGCGTTCATGCAGCAGTACGGCAAGCAGATCCTCGGCGTCGGAGCTGGGCTGACATCGCTCGTCGGCGCATACGGCGTCGGCGCGGCGGGCGGCAGTCCCGGCATGGCTGGCCTTGGCGGCGCTATCTCCGGCGGGATGGGCGGTTTGTCGCTCGCAGCCGGGCTCAGCCTGTCGTCCGCGATGATGGGGCCACTGGCTGGCATCGGTGCCGCCATCGGCGCGGGCCTGTCCCTATATGCCAACCAGCAGGCCCGCAATCAAGCCAAACAGGAGCGCATGGCGCAGGCGCAGGCCGCATACCAGGACGCCATTCCGCAGATCCAGTCGTTCACGGCGGCGTTGCGTGGCGAGATCACCGGCAGCTTGCAGCAGACCATCGACGAAGTGCACAAGAAGGCCAACGAGTTGGGCGGCGCGGCATTCTTCGCCTTCCAGTTCGACGAGGTGAAGCGGATCGAGAACGAGTTCAACGCCTACGTCGAGCGAACCCGGCAGGAATTCCGAGACGGTTATCAGGGCATGCTCGACCAACTTCGCGCCGGCGGTGGCATGTCGGGTGCGTTCTCGTCGGCGAAGAACGAGATGCAGTCGTTCGGCGACGAGCTGATGGCGTGGGTTGAGGACGTGAAATACGCCTTCCAGCAATGGGGTGGTCCTGTCTCGGATGAAGCCACTCAGGCCGCACGCAGCGCAGCCCTCGCCATGCTGGAACCGGTGCAGACGCTGACGGCCGTCCAGTCCGCCATCCAGCAGGTCAACGGCCGTGCCTCGGCCCTACAGGGCATCCTCGAAGACCTTTGGATGTCGAGCGATGATGCGGCGCGGGCGATCAATGATGGCGTGCTGCGGGCGATGGATGCGCTCCGGACGAGCTTCAGCGCCGACCTGTCCGCCAAGCTCTTTGACGCGCAAGGCAAGGGCTACATCAACGAGATGTCTGACGCCTTCGCCGAGATGCGGCAGCTCTACGCGGACGCCGCGGCTCTGGGGATCGATGAAGGCGAGCGCATCTGGTCCTACTTCAGGCTCTCTGCACAGTCCATCGTCGACGGGGCAGAACTTACGGGTTCCGCCTTCGCCGAGCTGACGGCCATGTTCCCCGAGCTGGTCGGTTCTGTGCACGAGTTCGTGGCCGCGATTGACTCGGCTATCCAGACAGCGGACGAATTCAACGCCAGCATGTACACCAGGATCCTTGGCGCCACGGGCCGGGCCTATATCACGACGGCGCAGGAACTGGTCCAGGAGCGTGACGCACTGCTCGCCACGGCCGAGCAGGTCGGCGGCAACATGGCGCTGGTCGAGGAGTATTTCGCTGCGGCGGCGCAGTCGATTGTGGACAGCTCCCAGCTCACGGGCTCTGCCTTCTCCGAGCTCCTGGCATGGGTGCCGCAGTTGACGGACCATGTCCACGAGTTCGCGGCGGCGGTTCAGAATGTGGGCAAGACCGCAGGCGAGTTCTATGAGGACTTGATCGACAAAATCCTCGGGGCGCAGGGCAAATCGTACATCAGCGATATGCGGGCGCTCATCAAGGAGCGCGATGAACTGACCGCGACCGCCCAGCAGCTCGGCGTCGATGTCGCGCTGGTGAACCAGTATTTCGACCTGACGGCGCAGAACATCGTCGACAATGCCCAGCTCACCGGCGAGGCATTCCAGGACCTGCTGGCATGGTTCCCGCAGCTCGCGAGCCAGTTGACGGAATTCTCCGCTGTGGCGCAGCAGGTCGGCAACACCTTCTGGGACGTCCAGAACAACATCATCGACAAGATCCTGGGGGCACAGGGCAAGGGGTACATCGTCGACATGCGGAACCTCGTCCGTGAACGGGACGAGTTGACCGCTCTCGCACAGAGCGTCGGCGTGGATCTCGGGTTGGTCAACCAGTATTTCTCACTGGCGAGCCAGAACATCGTCGACGCGGCGGGCCTCACGGGCGACGCGTTCGCCGACCTGATTGCGTGGTTCCCGGATCTTGCCAGCAGCCTCCGGGAGGCCGGACAGGCAGTGGAGCAGACAGCGGCGCAGATCGCGGCGGCGGCGCAACGCCTGCGCGGCTACGAGGACCGGTTCTTCAACGCCATGAACGACAACGGCACCTTGGACGGCGCCTTGCGCGCCTTCGACCGACAGGCGGCGGCGGACAGGGCGGCAGAGCTTGCGGCCGGCGGGCAGCACCTTGTGGCGCTGGAGAGGGCCATTGCGGCCGAGCGCCTGGGCGTGCAGGCACAGTTCGCGGCGCAGGCAGTATCCGCGGCGGAACAGGCGGTTGACGCGGCGCGCCAGAACCTTCAGCGCGCGGCTCAGGCGGCCATCGACGCGTCGCAAGCACAGGTGGACGCGGCGCAGGCCGCAGCCCGCGCGGCGGCCGATGTGGTCAACCAGGCGCAGTCCCGCGTGGACGATGCGCAGCGGGCCCTGGAGCGTGCGCAGGACGCAGTGCGGCAGGGATACGAGGATCAGGCCGCCGTGCTGCGCGACACGGTGAGCAGGCTGCAAAGCTTTATTAAGGGCATTCAGCAATTCAAGGCGAGTTTAATTCTGGATGATGCCCTGTCGCCCTTCAGCCCGCAACAGCGCCTGGCGGAGGCGCAGCGGCAATTCCAGGACATCGCGGCGCGCGCCATGGGCGGCGATCAGGATGCGCTCGACCAACTGGAGCGTGTTTCCCGCGACTATCTGTCGGAGGCGAGGAGCTACTACGCGTCGTCGGAGGCCTACTATCAGGCGTTCAACGACGTTCAGACGATCCTCGACCAGTCATCGCGCACGGCGCAGAACCAGCTCTCGGAGGCCGAACAGCAGTTGGCCGCCCTTGAGGCGCAGATCGCTGCCCTGACCCGGATCGACGACACGGTGCTGTCCATCGAGCAGGCGCAGGCGGAGCTGAACGCGGCTGTTGCCGACCTGGCCACGGCTCAGGAGCAGCAGGCGCAGGCCGATACGGCCCTTGCCGTGGCTCAGGCCAATCTGGAGGCCGTCCGGTCGCAAATGGACGCTCTGTTGGGCATCAATCAGGGCGTCATGTCCGTCTATCAGGCAATCGTTGAGCTGACGGCGGCGGAGTCCGCGCTCGCCGATGCCCAGCGGGTTCAAAACGACATCCTCGCCCAGCAGCAGGCCATCGCAAACCGCAACCCGAACGAGCTGTTTGTCCAGCAGGCCTATCGCGACGTGCTCGGCCGAGAGGCGGACACGGCCGGACTGCAATACTGGGCCAATCAGCTCGACGTCGGGGCCATGACCGCAGCGGAAGTCCTCCGGCGCATGCAGGACATCCAGGCGGCTGGCGGCATGCGGCTTGGCGGCATCGTTGGCAGCTATGCCACGGGCGGCATGGTCGGCAACGGGCGGTGGGACGTTGACAGCGTGCTGGCCCGGTATGCCGGGGGCGGGAACATCGCGCTAGCCGGCGGGGAGTTCGTCACCCGCGCACCGGCCGTCAACCGCGACACGCTGCCGACGCTTGCGGCGATCAACGCCACGGGCCGGCTACCGGCCAACGACGACAGCGCCCGCGACGAGATCCGAGCGCTGCGGCAGGAGGTTGCGAGCCTGAAAAACGAGCTGAAACAGGTGCTGGCGGCCGGGTTTAGCGCCACGGTTGCTGCAACGGACCAGAACACTGGTGCGGTGCGGACAGTCGAACGTCGTATTCATCAAGCGTCGGGCACGAGGTAAGCATCAATGACCGTCTATCTTGTCGAGATGGAGGCCCATACGGGCTCCGGCACCGAAACGCTGCGCCTCGCGTCAGAGGGCTACACTACATTGCCCTCCGACGTCCCGGCGAACACCTGGTACGAGCCGCGCGTGATCGCGCCTGGTCTGTTTGCCCGGCACCTGTTCAACCCCGGCGCGATCTCCGGCGGGGCCGATTTGCGCATGGGGGATATCGTCCTCGCCAATGTCGACGGCGGGCTCGATGCGTGGCTCGACTACGGCTTTGACGGTCGGCCGGTGACGATCAAGGTGCTGCCGGATGCGGACACGGCCTATTCTCAGGCGACGACCGTATTTCGTGGTTCGGTCGAAATGCTCGACAGCACATCGGCATGGACTGAATTACGTGTTCGTATCTTCGATCGTCGACTTGACCTCGACAAGCCATTACAGGTAAATAGGTACGCTGGCACGACTACGAGCACAGGCCCAACTGCCGAGGGCAATGCGGACCTGAAGGACCAGATCAAGCCGCTGATCTTCGGCGCTGTCTTCAACGTTCCCGGCCTCCTCGCCAATCCCTATGACCTGATTTACCAGTGGTCAGATAGCGCATTGCAGTCGATCACGGTCTATGACGCAGGCGTGCAGCTCAAGAGCGCGGGCAATTTCTCGACTATCTCGGCCCTGCGCAGCGCAACCATTCGTCCGGGCTTCTACGGCACGTGTCTCTCGCTCGGGTTGGCGCGGCTCGGCGGCGCGCCGTATAAGCAGATCACGGCTGACGTGGTTGAGGGAGCAGCTGGCCTGCGCTCGGCGGCGCAGATTGCGCAGCGGATGCTCATTCGCGCCGGCTTGACGTCGGTCGACTACAACGCGTCATCGTTTGCGGCTCTGCACAATCTCAACCCGGTCGAGTGCGGCATCTACATCGACACCGACATGCACACCAAAGACGCCATCTCGCAAGTGCTGGCGAGCATCGGCGGCTGGCTGGCGCCTGATCATCTCGGGGTGTTTCAGGTCGGCCGGGTGTCGGGTCCTGGCACGCCGAAGGACACGTTCACGGCCGATGATATCCTCGGCAGTGGCGGCATAGAGCTGCTGGCCGCAACGGACGATGGCCGCGGCATCCCGACCTATCGCGTTACACTGCGCTACGGCCGCATCTGGCATCTGATGCAGGACGGCGAGGTCGGCGGCTGTGTGAGTGACGATCGGCGGGCCTACCTCTCGACGGAGTATCGCGAGGCACGGGCCGAGAACACCTCGATCCAGACGAAGCACCGCCTGTCGCCTGAGATCACAATCGATACGCTGCTGGCCGGCCAATCGGCGGCAAGCGCAGAGGCGTCCCGGTTGCTGGCGCTGCGGTCCGTCCGGCGCGACACCATCCGCATTGTGCTGCCCTTCGGCGACAGCGAGCGTGGCGATGAGGCATACACCCGCGCCACGGCGATCAACCTGGGCGATACGATCCGCGTGGACGTGCCCCGGTTCGGCTACAGCGGCGGGCGCAACTTCGTGGTGATCGGCCGCGAGGACAGCTACGGCACCGCCGACGATCCGGCGCAGACAGTGGCCCTGACCTGCTGGGGATAATCCGACATGGCAGACAGCGATATCACCGTCACGTCGCTGACCGCGACGGGGGGCGTGGGGGTTATTGTCATTGCGCCGGTAACTGGCGGACAGTCGTGCCTGCCATACCTCCAACTGGCCGCGGTCGAGATATGGGAGGCATCGAGCAATAATCGCAACGTCTCGGCCTATATTGGCGACACTGTCGCCGGCCTGACCAGGCAGGGGCTCGCGGCGAATACCACGCGCTATTATTGGGCTCGCGCCCGCGACGTGTCCGGCAATCTGGGTGACTGGTTCCCGCCGAGCGCGACGGGGGGTATGTCGGCCTCGACATCGTCTGCCGCGCCAGGCCCGAACAGCGTCGGACCCGGCGAGTTGCAGGACAACGCCGTCACGACGCCAAAGCTCAACGGAGGCGCGGTAACTAACGCCAAGCTCGGGGCATTGTCTGTCGGTTCAGCGAATATGCAAAATGCCGCCATCGATACGGCGCATATCGTTAACGCGGCCATCACAAGGGCGAAAATCGGCAGTGCGGCGGTAGGCACGGCAAATATTGAAGACCTCGCAGTCACCAGCGCGAAAATCAACAGTCTCGCCGCCAACAAGATAACCGCCGGGACGCTCGTGGCCGGGGTTGTCTATTCCGGCACCGTCAATGCCAGCCAGGTCAATGCCAGTAGCCTCTCTGCCATCAGCGCCAACCTCGGCACCATAACGGCCGGGATTCTATCGGCCAATGTCTCGTATCTGGGGACTGTCGCAGCGAGCAACATCACCGCTGGCTTTCTGGCCACCAACGTGACGTACACCGGCACGCTCAATGCCAGTCAGATCAATGCGGGCGAGCTTACGGGCATCACCATCCAAACGGCGCCATCTGGACATCGGGTCGCAATAAATCAGGGATCAAATAATATTACCATTACGAATGCAGTTGGTCAGATAGATATTGGAGGTAATACAGAAAATATCCTATTTGGCTCTGGCGAGGGTGGTGTTGTTGCACATTTAACTGGACTTAACCCAAACCCTGAAATCCCAGTATTACATGTGCAAAATTTCAGCAACGGAGGTATTGGAGCACTGTTCAACGGAACAGGTGCCGGCAATACATCGCACTGTATCCGCGCCCAAACCCTGATCGAGGCTGGTGGCTCGATTGTACTGGGTGTCAGTCAGGGCGGTGGCGGGTGGGCGGCGTTCGCAGAGCGCGGGAATTACGGACCATTCACGGGCGGCCACGATGCGTTTGTGGCTAAAGACGAGTCCACAGAGGTCGGTGATATCGTCTGCGACTTCAAGGTGATCGCTCGCAACGGCGTCGATGATACGGTGACGGAGGTCTATGTCGCCGAGGACGAGGCGGATCCCGCCGCCGTGGGCGTGGTGTCGCGGCGCGTGGCGTTTGATCCGGACAGTATGATGGGGGCGCTCCCCCAGAAGGAAGGACGGTCTCGCCTGCGGGAAATCCTCGCTGAGCGATACGACCGGCTCGCCATCAACTCGGTGGGCGAGGGGCAGGTCAATGTCTGCGGCCGGGGCGGGAACATCCGGGCCGGCGACCTGATCATGACATCCACGCTGCGGGGCAAGGGCCAGCGGCAGCCGGACGGCATCGTGCGCAACTACACCGTCGCCAAGGCGCGGGAAGACGTGACGTTTGCGTCTCCGGACAGCGTAAAGCGTTGCGCCTGCATCTATCTTGCCGGTTGAGGACTCCATGGGAAAATTGGCTCTCTACTACGGCAATTTCGCCGACACGGCGACGTTGTCCGGCGGATCATGGACAGTTGGCCTGCCGCTCAACAACCTGAAAAATCGTATGCTGCGTCGCGTGGCGCGGTCCACCAACGCGAATTTGACGAGCACTATCGTCAACGTCGATCTCGGGGCGGCGCAATCCATACCGGCCATTTTTCTCGGCCCCTACAACGCGTCGGGGCAGCTCAAATATCGGGCCCGTGGTGCAGCCAATTCCGGCATGACATCGCCGTTGCATGACAGCGGATGGGTAGCGGCCAACGTCGTGCCGTCGCTGTCGCTGGCATGGGAGGACCCTGGATTCTGGTACGGCATCTCGTCGAGTGGTGAGGTCGAACTGCGCGGCTGGATCATGCACTTCCTGCCATCGCCGGTCAGCGCGCGCTACTGGCGCATTGAGGTGGACGATACCACTAACCCGGCCGGCTATCTGCAATTCGGCCGGCTGATGATGCCGAAGAAATGGCAGCCGTCGATCAACTACGAGCCCGGCTCGACCGGCCTATCGCTGGAAGACCGAACCGTCGTGCGGGAGAGCATCGGCGGGAGCGAATACTTCTGGCGCAGGCAGGAGCCGCGCGTTTTCAACTGCGCATGGCCGTACCTGAAAGAGGAAGACACCTACGGCTCGGCCCTCAACATGATGCGCGACCTCGGCACGAGTGGCGAAGTATTCGTCGTCCCCGATCCTGACAGCACCTATGTCCAGCGCCGGTCGTTCCTGGGCCGGATGCGTTCCCGCGACGCCATCGGGCAGCCGATCGTCACCGCGCACACCTCCTATGGCTTTGAGATAAGGGAGATCATCTGACCATGGCCCTGACTCCTGACGAACTTGCCGCCATCAATACGCTCAACAACACGACGGGAAACAACTATCCCGGTGATCCGGGCGGCCTGGGCACGGACGGTCACCGTGTCAACTTTGTGCCCGCGCTAGGGGCGGTCGCGAAGGTCGGGCAGGCGGCGGCGCGTGAAGCCGGTGATGCCGCAACCGCTGCTGCGTCGGCCTCGGCTCAAGCTGCATCCCTATCCGGCACGTCCACGACGTCGGTCTCCATCAGCGCCGGCAGCAAGACGCTCACGACGCAGAGCGGCAAGGCATTCTCCGCCGGATCGTTCCTGCTGCTGACGTCCAATGCCAGCCCGACGACGCACTATATCCTCGGGCAGGCAACGTCCTACAGCGGCACATCGCTGATCATCTCCGTCGTGTCGTTTGCCGGGAGCGGGTCTCGCGCCGACTGGACGATCCGGGTGGCTGGTGGACCGGGCGTCGCGGGCGCGGACGGCAAACAGGTCGAGTTGCAAACAACGGCCACGCACATCCAATGGCGACTGGCCGATGGGGCGTGGACCGATCTTGTTGCGCTTGCTGACCTGCGCGGCGACGACGGAACGCCTATCGAGGTCCAGGCCAGCGCCACGCATATCCAGTGGCGCTATGTCGGCGGATCGACGTGGACGGATATTATCGCCCTGTCGGCCTTGA
Organism: Pseudochelatococcus sp. B33; assembly: GCF_053570585.1. Classification (NCBI taxonomy): domain Bacteria; kingdom Pseudomonadati; phylum Pseudomonadota; class Alphaproteobacteria; order Hyphomicrobiales; family Chelatococcaceae; genus Pseudochelatococcus; species Pseudochelatococcus sp. B33. The sequence continues at coordinate 67,712 of NZ_JBSEFH010000029.1, forward strand.
AGGGAGATGGGGGGGATCCCGGTCCGCGCGGTGCTCAAATCATCAACGGGGCACGGGACCCAGTTTCCGGTGACGGAGCCAACGGCGACTACTGGCTGCAATCCGCTGACGGGACAACAGGCGAGCTTGGTGACTTCTGGTCGAAATCAGGTGGCACGTGGACGAAGCTGTTCAACATGCGTGGCGCGCCAGGGGAGGGCTCCGGTGACGTCGTCGGGCCGAACGGCGGCGTCGTCGACGGCGAGATCATGCTGTCGAACGGCACCACGGGCAAGGTCATCAAAGGCAGCGGCCTGACCATAGATCAGCTCCCGTCAGGCGATGGCACCGTGACCAGCGTGGCGCTTGCCCTGCCGACCGGCTTTACCGTGACCGGCTCTCCCGTGACCGGCTCCGGCACACTGACCGGGGCATGGGATGATGGGTATCAGGCCTACACCACAACAGAGGCCGATAAGCTTTCCGGTATCGAGGAGAGCGCAGACGTCACCAATGGAGAAAATATAGGAATTTCTATTAGAAACACACCGTCTTCAACACTTGAAGACGCAAGGTATCTTCCTTTTATACATTATGCAACAAGTGCACTATATAAAATATCGTGGGAGAACGTCAAGTCGACGCTCAAGACGTATTTCGATACCCTGTTTGAGCCTCTCGGGTTGCTGGTCGGCATCAACACGCAGACGGGTACGAGTTACACGCTGGCGCTGGCCGACGCCGGCCGGGTGGTCGAACGCAACAACTCCAGCGCCAACACGGTAACTGTGCCTGCAAATGCGACTGTAGCATTCCCCATCGGCACGCGCATCGATGTTTTCCAGGTGGGAACGGGTCAAACGACAATCGCTGCCGCATCTGGTGTCACGATCCGATCTGCGGACAGCAAACTTGCCATCGCCAAGCAGTATGGCGGCGCCTCGCTCTACAAGCGCGCGACGAATGAATGGCTGCTCATCGGAGGGCTATCCTGATGCGGATGACCATGGGGATACTGGCAGCAAGCTCGCCTGACACAGGAAACGAAATTGAATACACGCTGACGATTGGATCTGGATTTGGCGACTACGGATTTAGTATCAGTGAAGGTTATGGCAGCATATCTCCTGGCGATGCTAGAGTTCGGTATTTGATTTGGTCAGGCGCCGGGACGTCACTTTCTTACTTTATTCCAACCGGAGATGCGACAAGTATAACTGTAAATGGAACGAAGTATAGTATAGTTGCTCAGACAGGCAACATCAATCTTACTGACGGATACGTGTTGCCCACGTCGGGAACAATCACAATCAAGATCGGGTGGGCTACCTAGTCGACATCCTATCCATACCCGCCGTCCCTTGGGGCGGTTTTTCTTTTTCCGGAGGTCATCAATGCCCGGATACTACAATCTCAAGATATGGGCGGGGAACAATCTGCCAGTGGTGCCGTTCGAGTTCCCGTTCGATTTGGACGGTCTGGTGGCGGTGTTTTCGATCATCGTCCCTTCGCGCGGCATCCGGCACGATTTTTCGAGCACCAATCCTGATAGCGGCGTCACCATCAGGGAGTCCGTCGACGAGGACGGCAATGTTGTCGACCCGCCCGATGAAAAGCGCACGGTCGAATGGCGATACACCGTCGAATTCTCCCGCTCTTTGCCCCGACATGAGCTGATCGAATACGAGCTGGAACTCCGCGACGACGACGGGGGGCAGCGGACATTCGTGGCGGGCAACGTCACGATCTTGGGAGGCGCGAATGCCGATACCTAACCAACCAACGATTATCGTCGTCGAGGAACCGAAGGTTCAAGTGATCAAGGTGCAGGTTCCTGGCATGCGCGGCAAGCAAGGCCCGCCCGGTCCTCCCGGCAGCGGCAGCATCGACCTCCCCCTTGCAATCGACAATCCGCAGGACGGCGACGTGCTGTCCTACGACACCGCGCAAGCTGCATGGAAAAACCGGCCGCGCCGCAATGTA
>NZ_JBSEFH010000030.1:0-63247 GCF_053570585.1 Pseudochelatococcus sp. B33
CCTGGGGGCGCCTGTATCGATAAACTTCAACCATAAAAATAAGTTGATCCATGCAACGGAGGAAGGGTGTGAATGCACCATGGTCGAAATGAAGCCGCAGTCGGCGTCAGACCAGCGGGAACGGCAAGGTCGAACCGGCGTCGGATATGCGGAAAGGATGCGAAAACGGTGGAGATTGACATGTCACAATCAGACATTGCGCCGGGCGGGCGCCTGACTTCCCGTCCTACTTCTCATGTCGATACGTTCGTCCTCGACAGGCTGCCGCCGCCGCATCTCCTGCCAGCCTTCGTCAACCTCGACAAGCTGAACTATCCTGAGCGTCTGAACGCCACCGTCGAATTCGTCGACAGGCATGTGCGCGAAGGCCGGGGAGAGCGGCTGGCCATCCGGGGGCCCGACGTGCGCTGGAGCTATGAGGATCTGGCGCGGATCATCAACCGTCTCGCCAACGTGCTCGTCGGCACGCTCGGCCTCGTGCCGGGCAACCGGGTGCTGCTGCGCTCGGCCAATACGCCGACCATGGTGGCATTGTATCTCGCGGTGATCAAGGCCGGTGGCATCGTCGTCGCCACCATGCCGTTGCTGCGCGCGAAAGAATTGGGGCCGATGATCGACAAGGCCGAGATTTCGCTGGCGTTCGCCGACGAGACCTTGGCTGCCGAACTGGAGGAGGCGGCGCGAGGCAATGCCTTCCTCAAGCGGGTAGTGACGTGGTCGGGCAATCTCGGCGGCGAACTCAGTCAGTTGCTCAACGGCGCACCGGATACGTTCGAGGCCGTTGACACCTACTCGAACGATCCATGTCTGCTCGGCTTCACGTCCGGCACGACCGGCCTGCCGAAGGCCACCATTCACTATCACCGTGACCTGCTGACCATCTGCGACTGCTATGCGAAGGAAGTCTTGCGTCCCGACACGCAAGACAGCTTCATCGGTTCTCCGCCATTGGCATTCACCTTTGGTCTCGGCGGGCTGGTATTGTTTCCCTTCCGCGTCGGCGCCTCAACGGTGCTGCCGGCGAAAACTGCTCCCGACGACCTGGCACGCGCCATCGGTGAATACCGGCCGACCGTCTGCTTCACTGCTCCCACGGCCTACCGGGCGATCCTCAGCCGGATCGGGGAATACGACCTGTCGTCGCTGTGCAAGTGCGTCTCGGCGGGTGAGGCGCTACCCCTGCCGACCTTCAACGCCTGGAAGGAAGCGACCGGTCTCACTCTGCTGGACGGCATCGGCAGCACCGAAATGCTGCACATCTTCATCGCAGCGCCGGAGGAGACGGTTCGTCCCGGCGCCACCGGCAAGCCGGTGCAGAACTATGAGGCGGAAGTCATCGACGAAAATGGCAATCCCCTACCGGCCGGCACCGCCGGGCATCTCGCTGTGCGTGGCCCCACGGGCTGTCGCTATCTCGACGATCCGCGCCAGACGGTCTATGTCCGACACGGTTGGAATATTACCGGCGATACCTACATCCGCGATGCGGACGGTTACTTCTGGTATCAGGCGCGCAGCGACGACATGATCGTTTCCGCCGGTTACAACATCGGTGGACCTGAAGTCGAGGCGAGCCTGCTGTCGCATGAAGCCGTGCTGGAATGCGGCGTCGTAGCTGCGCCCGATCCCGACCGGGGCAATATCGTCAAGGCTTACGTGGTGCTGCGCGACGGCTTCAACGGCGATGATGCCTTGCGCAAGGCATTGCAGGACCACGTCAAGCGGGACCTCGCGCCCTACAAGTATCCGCGCGCCATCGAATTCGTCGACGCATTGCCCAAGACCCAATCCGGCAAGTTGCAGCGCGCTGTTCTGCGCAAGCTTGCCAAGGAAGACACGACGAATTCGGACGCCTCGTGACGGTTGACCGTTCATAACGATGCGGCGAGGGGGCGTCGGCACGGGTGCCCGCCCAGCTGACGGATGTCCGTTGCTGCGGGGCCATTCGGGCCGGCCGCGCCGTCATTCCCTCGCCCCGCGCGGGAGCGCCGCCCCCGAGAGCAGGGGCTGGTAAGTCTGGAGGTGCTGGGAAAGTTCGTCCAGGAAGATCCTGCCCGCCAGCTGCAGCGACCGTCTCGTCCGGTAAATGGCATGAATCGAGATGGTCGGTGGCCGCCAGCCGCGCAGGACATGGCGCAGCCTGCCACTTTCGAGGTCCGACGCGCATTGCGTCACGGGGAGGCGGGTCATCCCCAATCCGCCGAGAGCGGCCTTGCGCGCGACCATGAGGTTGTTGGTGATCATCCGGGTCCGGACATTGATCTCGGCCACCTCGCCCGCGTGCGAGACCAGGCGCCAGATCGACGTGCGCTCCTCCTCCCACCATCCTATGGCGGGCAGGCCGATCAGGTCAGCCGGCTCCCTGATGGGGGGAACGGCTTGCAACCAGGCATCGCTGGCGACAAGCGCATATTCCGACTGCTTCAGGCGGCGGGCGATCATGTCCGTATCCGGCAATTCCCCCCGCGATGCGATCAGAGCGATGTCATAGGCATCCATCGCCGCGGGCTTGGAGCCGTCAGTGGTGTCGAGGGTAATGGTCACCAGCGGATTGCGAACAGAGAAGTCAACGCAGAAATCCGCGATGACCTGCTCGGTGATGAGCGCGGGACTCGCGATGCGCAGTGCCCCTGTCGGCTTCGACAGGCTTTCCTGGATGATTCTCAACGCATTCTCGCCCTCGGCCCGAATGATCTCGCCGCGTCGGGCCAGTTCGAGCCCAATCGGCGTTGGCGTGAAATGACGCGACGAGCGGTCGATCAGCCGCACGGCGAGCCGTTTCTCCAGTTCGTCGATACGGCGGCTGAGCCGCGACTTCGGAATGCCGGCGTGGGCGCTGGCGCGACTGAATCCGCCAGCGTCGATCACCAAGGAAAGCAAGGCGAGATCGTCATGCATACGGGCTGCCACCTGTGTTTTATTTTCAGGATAGAAAGTTCTGAATTCGAAACGATGTGTCAAGGGACAAGATGCGCGCGCCCCGGTCCGGTTCGGCAGGAAATGGGATGGTGGTCATTAATGATTGTAATCAAATAATATTTTTTAAGGATTCTCTTCGGCGGGATAGTGAAACTGAAACTCTCCGTCCGGGCGGGGGCCTCGATCCGCCTGCCAGATATTATCGAGAATCCTGCTTTACATGTTGGGGAAGCGGTCTAGGATTTGTTTCAAGATTAAAAAAACGAGAGGGGCCTCACCATGTTGCGCACTCCGCTTCCGGGGTGACGGTCTGTCGTCTCATGTCGTTCCTGCAGATCCGCGCGGCTGGCGCGATCACGGAGATGAATCATGCAGCCGATCATCAATTTTTCCAAAGTGGGGCTGAGACTGGGGGGAATGGCGATCTATGACGAGATCACCTTCAATGTCGCCAGGGGCGAGTTTCTCTGTCTTCTGGGGCCTTCGGGCTGCGGCAAGTCGACCGCCCTGCGGCTGATTGGGGATCTACTGCCGGTCCAGACCGGTGTCGTCACGGTGGCGGACAAGACACCCGCCGCCGCGGCCGATCATCTGGCCTACGTGTTTCAGCAGCCGCGTCTGCTGCCCTGGCGCAACGCGCTCGCCAACGCGGCCTTCGGCATCGAGATGCGGAGGCCAGACGTGCCACGGGCCGAGCGCGAGGAGCGCGCCCGGGTACAGCTGGAGCGCGTCGGGCTCGGCAAGGACATGGCGAAGATGCCGCTGATGCTGTCGGGAGGCGAGCGTCAGCGGGTCGCCATCGCGCGGGCGCTTGCGCTGGACCCGGAGATCATCCTGATGGATGAGCCGTTCTCGGCGCTGGACCCCAACACGCGCCTGCGGCTTCGCGACCAGATCATTGAGCTGTGGCAACAGTCCCGCAAGACGGTGATCTTCGTTACCCACGACATGGACGAAGCGCTCTATCTGGCTGACCGGATCGTGGTGTTTTCCGGCAAGCCTTCCCGTGTCGCGGCGGTGATCGAGGTCAATGAGCCGCGTCCCCGCGACATTCTGAGCGACCGCCGCCTGCTCGACAAGCGTGACGAGCTCTTGCGGCTCTTCGCCATGATGTGACCCAACGAAACAGCACGACAACATAAATTCATTCCGGAGGCATACATGATCAGACTTGTCGTCGGCGCCCTTCTGGGTGCAATGGCTGCCACTGGCGCCTTTGCGCAGCAGAAGACGATCACTTTCTCGCATCTTGCCAATCCCAGCCACGAGGCCGCGCTTTACGCGATCAAGCAGGGCATCGTGACTTCCGAACGCATCAAGGTGGAGGTGACGCCGCTCGATATCGCCGCGCTGCAACAGGCGATCGCGGCCCGCACTTTCGATGTGGTCGAGGCCGCGGCCATGGCGCTGCCGCGTGCCAATGCCCGCGGCCTGCCGCTGCAGATCATCGGCATCGCGCAGCGCAGCCACGAGGCGGGGCTGGGAGCCGGCGTCTGGGTCAAAGCCGACAGTGACATCAAGGAGCCTGGGGACCTGCGCGGGAAGCGGCTCGGGGTCTACACGCTGTCCAGCGCCGGCATGACGCTGAACCGCATCGCCCTGAACAGGGCGTGGGGCTTCAATGTCGACGCCCGCAACGGCGACTTCCAGTTCGTGGAATTACCCGAAACCGCGCTGGCAACGGCACTTGCGGCGGACAATGTCGACGCCGCGACACTGCTGCATGCGCAGGCCTACAAGGCCATGCAGTCCGGCGAGTTCCGGCCGGTGGCGCAGACGGGCAAGGCAATCGCCGAGAAATTCGGCGTGCGGCCGGTGACGTCGGTGCTGGTGGGATACGGCGACAAGCTGGCGCAGGATCCTGACAGCTATACCGAGTTCCTGCGGCTGTTCCGCCAGTCGGTGGACTATGCGCTGGCCAATCAGGACGAGGTCTTCGCCGCGGTGGGCAAGGAGGAAAGCATCGATCCGGGCTTCTTCACCACCTGGTTCAACCAGTTCGCCACCATTCCCGTCTTCATCAGTCAGAACGATCTCGACGCGATCGACCTGCTCTGGGAGGAATCCACCGCCCTCGGCGTGCTGGACGTGCCGCACGTCGCGGCCAGGAAGGCGGTCTGGGACAAGGCGGTCTTCGAAGGGCCGATCCGCGAGTGATGACCGGGGCAGCCAATCTCGACGCGCATGATGACCTGCAGGCGCGCAAGCGCGCCCGCAGCCGTCAGAAGTGGGTGGCTAACTGGGCTACGCTGGCCTTTCTGGCCGCCTGGTGGATCTATTCGCTCTTCGTCCCGGCCTATCAGGTGCCGGGTCCCGATCTTGTCGCCCGGCTCATGCTGACCATCATCGCCGAGCCGGACACGCGCCTGCAACTCCTCTATTCGCTTTATCACGTGCTGTCGTCCATCGCGCTGTCCGTCGTGATCGGCTTTGCGCTCGCGCTGCTGTCCCATGGCTGGTGGCCGGTGAGCGGCTTCATCGACGACCGGCTGACGCCGTTCCTGAACGCCTTTTCCGGCATCGGCTGGCTGTTTCTGGCCATGATGTGGTTCGGGGTGACCTCCGGCACCGTGATCTTCGCGGTGACGCTGATCCTGATCCCCTTCGCGATCATCAACATCCGCACCGGTCTCGAGGAGCTGGATCACGAGATCGGCGAGCTCGGCCGCAGCCTGACCCGCGATCCGGTTCGGATCTTCTTCAAGCTCACGGTGCCGATGCTGGTCCCGTATCTGTTCGCGACCCTGCGCACGGCCTTCGGCGTGGCGTGGAAGGTGGTGCTGACGGCCGAGCTGTTCGGCGGCAATTCCGGCGTGGGCTACATGCTGAATGCCGCCCGGCAGGAATTCCACACCGAAATGATCTTCGCGATCATCTGCTTCATCATCCTCTTCGTCTATCTGTCCGAGGTGCTGTTCTTCGCGAAGATCCAGCGACAACTGAAACGGAGGTTCGCGCGTGAATAGCCTGCTTGCCCCCGGCCAGGCGATGACCCGGCGCCTGGTGACCGACGGCGGCGTCGTTCTGGTCATCCTCGGCTGGTGGTTGCTTTCCAGGAACATGCCCGCGTTCGTCATGCCGTCGCCGATGGCGGTATTCTCCAAGGTGCTCGAATTCGGCTACGATCCCCGGCTGATGACCCATGCTGCCATCAGCTTCCTGAGGGTGGGGACGGCGGTCGGTCTGGCCACGGTGATCGCCGTGGCGATCGGGCTGCTGACGCGACGCTTCCCCGTGCTGGAGGAGATGGTGGAGCGGCGGCTGCTGACCTTCCTCAACAGCTTCCCCTCGGTCGGCTGGGCGATCCTGGCGGTGATCTGGTTCCAGATTTCCAGCGGCACCGTGATCTTCATCCAGGTGGTCATCGTCCTGCCCTTCTGCCTGATCAACGTGCTCGAAGGCTTGCGGCAGCTCGACCCGGAACTGATGGAAATGGGCCGCAGCTATACCCGGTCGCGCCGGCGGCTGTTCCTGCGGCTCGTGCTGCCGCTGGTGATGCCCTTTCTGATAGCGGGGCTGCGGGTGGCCTACGGCATCGCCTGGAAGATCGCCCTGGTATCCGAACTGTTCGGGGCGCCGTCGGGTCTCGGGTATCTGCTGATGCAGGCGCAGGTGCGCGCGGACGCGACCCTGGTCTTCGCCTGCTGCCTGGTCATCGTGCTCATCTTCGCGTCGGTAGACCGCCTCGTCCTGCGCCCGCTGGCCCTGCGCTACTCGGTCCGGCGCGGCAGTTGATCTTGTTGTTCCCGAAATGCCATGCACCGGCCGCATCCCGTGCGGCTGGGCAGGAAAACTCAACCTGAACAGGGGGATTCCATGACACGCCAACCCGATACAATCCTGCATAACGGCAACATCCTCACCGTGGACGCGGCCTTTTCGGCGGCGCAGGCGGTATCCATCATCAATGGCCGGTTCGAGCGGATCGGAACCGACGCCGAGGTTCTGGCCACGGCGGGCGCTGATACCCGCATCATCGATCTGGGCGGCAGGACGGTGGTGCCCGGGCTGTTCGATTCCCATCTCCACCTCTACATGATGGCCATGCAGGCGCCCTGCGTTCCGTTGATCGACTGCCGGTCGATCGCGGAAGTGCAGGAGGCGATCGCCGAACGTGCCGCCGTCACACCGCCCGGCGAGTGGATCATCGCCCGGATGGGCTGGCATGAGAGCCTGCTGCGGGAAAACCGCCTGCCGGGCAGGGACGAACTCGATGCCGTGGCGCCCGATCATCCGGTCTTCGTGCCGCGGGGCGGCCATGTCGGCAGCGCCAATTCCCAAGCGCTCGCACTGGCCGGCATTTCCGAGGATACGCCCGACCCTCCGGGAGGGCTGATCGTGCGCGAGATTGGCTCGCCGCGTCCGACGGGCGTGCTGCTGGAAACCGCTTCCTACATGCTGCGCAAGGTCCTGCCACCGCCACCGCCGGCCGAAACCGAGAAGCAACTGCTGCGCGACGCGATGACGCTGCTGAACGGCTACGGCATCGTGGCCACCATGGACCCCGGGCTGAATCCGCATCAGATCGCGGTCTACGAGAGTCTACGCGAGGCCGGCCAACTGACCGTCCGCACCGATCTGATGTACCGCGCCAACAACCTGGCCGAGACGAAAATCGGTATTGGTTACACGGATTTTCGTGATGACGACATGTTGCGCTATGTCGGAGTGAAATTCATGCTCGACGGCGGCGTCGAGGGGGCGCGGCACTACGATCCCTATCGGATCGTCCCCGGCGAACAGAACGATCCCGAATACTGGGGTCTGTCGCTGCTGCCGCCGGGAGGCGAGCCGGAGTTCATCGAATGCCTCAAGCTGGTGGCCGGGGCGCGAATGCAAGCCCAGACCCATGGCGTCGGGGATGATGCGATCGACACCATCGTGCGCTGCTATCTGGCGGCGGCCGAGGAGGTACCAATCCGTGATCTGCGCTGGGTCGTCATGCATCTGCACAACCCGACCGAGGAGGTGTTTGCCAGGATCCGCGAAGGCGGAATTCTGGTCACGGTGCAGGACCAGAGCGTACTGCTGGGCGCCAACAAGGTGAAATGGTGGGGCCGCGAGCGGGCCGAATGGTCGACCCCGATACGGCGGATGATCGACGAGGGACTGCTGGTCGGCGGCGGCACCGATGCGCCGATCCTGCCGGCCGATCCCTTCATCAGCATGTGGTGGATGGTCACCCGCAAGACGCTGCAGGGCGACTGCCTGGGGCCGGATCAGGGTATCACCGCCCGCGAGGCGCTGGAGTTGTACACTGTAAACAACGCCCGCATCATGGGGGTCGAGGACGAGCGCGGCACCATCGAGCCGGGCAAACTGGCCGATCTGGTGGTGCTGAGCCAGAACATCCTGGAGGTACCCGACGATGCGATCCGTGACACGCGGGCCTTGATGACGTTGCTTGGCGGCAAGGTTGTCCACCAGGAACCAAGAATAATATTATAATCCGTATCCGAAGTGATGATGCGATGGAGCGCGTATCAACGCCGATACGCGCTTCCCCGCAAGCCGTTCATGCACGACCGACAAACGAAGACTCTCATGCCTGCAGACATGAGGGCGGGAAACTTAGGGAAGGTATCGGAATGGGTGCTATTCGAAGTGATGGACGTAACGCAGCACGTATCTCTGCCCCTCCGGCCGGTTCCGCGCGGCAAATTCATGGTAACCGTTGACGAACAGAAAATTGTTCTTGTCAAAACCGTAGACGGCGCCGGGGCCGAGCGCCCATACCCGTTCCTTGCTGCCGGACTGGCTCAGGCCGTTCACCCGGGTGTTTGTGGTCTGCTGGAGCCAGTAGCCGTTCAGCCCGATCCGCAACTTGTCCATCACCGCGTACTCGGTGGCGAAGTTCGCATGCACGGCCTGCCCGGCGCGCGTCTTGAACACGCCCGGGCCATGCGAGAGCGCCGGATCGTTGTTGGTGGCGTTCCACAGGTAATGCAGCCGGGCGGAAAGCGTCCATTTCGGCGTGATGAAGAAGGTGCCGGCGATATGGGGATTGAAGGACCAGAAGTTCGCCCCGGGATTAACGGCCGCGCTCCGGTCGTAGTGCCCGGTCGGGGCAATGACCGAGGCTTCGATGCGCGCGATGAAACGCGGGCCGTTTGGTCCCATGACCGGGTCGAACTGGTAGAACGGGCCGATGACGATGTCCGCCAGTCCCCGTTCCGCCCTGAGTGCCGCTCCGCCGAGACCGTCATCGACATCCGCCCCCAGCACATAAGGGACGAGGAGGCTGATGCCGAATGAACCCGGCCCGAGCCTCGCCGGTGACAGGTAAAGGAACTGGGTGAGCCCGGCGAAGACTGAAAGGTCCTGTTTGGGGAGGCCGAGGCGATTCCCTTGGCTGTCGGCAAGCCTGCTCGCCGTGTAATATTGAAAATACTGTGCCGCGTACCATCCCGGCCCGGAGGGCGGCGCGCCGTCCAGAAAGCTCGTCAGGCCGAGGTTGACGGTCGGCAGGTCATAGGCGCGAAGCTCGGTTGCCGCAAGAACCGAAAAGGCGCAGGTCAGGCCAACGAAAAGCCTATGCCGGGGATTCCCTGTGGACCCGATCTGTTTCGCTTCGCGTCTGACATCCAATATCATGGCTTTCCCCTTTTTGATTGATAATTGCTCGCTGATATTGAGAACTTGCGCCGGAAAGGCGCTTGCCGGCCGCGGGCCGTGCCGACTTGCCGTCAGCCCAGGCAGTGCCAGCGCCGGTCCAGATAAACGAGCGCATCGATCCCGGTGCTTTCCGTCTCGGAGGCCACGTTTCCTTCCAGGAGAATGGCGGTGACCAGCGTCGCGCCTTCAACAGGCGTCGTGCTCTGCAATCGGGCGCGGAACCAGGTCTCGACACTCCGGTAGCGCGGCTCTCCGGTGGGCAGACGCTCCCAGTCGATCCCTGGGCCGAAGCGATCGGCGCCGCTGGCGGAGCAGAGCCGGGCCAGATCCTGATCGGCATAGCGCAGGAAGTGGATGACCATCGTCCCTGCCTTCACGATCGCCACCGAGGCGCGCGAAGACGACGACAGTGAAAAGGCGACCACCGGAGGCGAGGCGCTGACCGAAATCAGCGAACTGACGGTCAGCGCGACCGGACCGTTCTCCGTGTCAGCGGTAATGATCGCCACCCCCGCCGGGTGGCGGCGGAACGCGTCGCGGAAGGCATTGGCCATCGGATGTGCATTTGTCATCGGATGTGTCTGGGTCATCGTGGAGGTCCCCGATCATGTGTTGTCCGATCCTGCGTCGGCCCGTCGCCCTCACCATGGGACCTGACGGCCTCTAGACCAGCGGCGTCGGCGGATCGATGCCGAGGACCGCCGCGCCGCCGATTTCGTAGCAGAGGGGGCTCGCGGCGATGGCATGGCGAACGCCCGTGTTCACGTCGCGCCAGAGACGGCCGAGCGGGTTGGCCTCGGCAAACAGCGCGGTGCCGTGCAGCCAGGCGATGTCGTTCATCGCATCGGCCAGGTTGTGGGTGGCGTGGGCGCAGCAGTTGCGGACCAGCGCCCGGTCCTGAAGCGACAGCGGCGTCGTTCCTTGGGCGGCGGCGTCGATGAGGTCGGCGGCGCGCTGCAGGAACATCTCGGCGGTGTCGATCTTCGCCGCCGCTGCGCCGATCCCCTGAACGAACGCGCCGGAGGTGTTCTGCGGCTGGTATTTCGAATAGGTCACCGGCCGTCTGGACGATGCCTGCGCCGTCAGTTCGAGCGCCGCTTTCGCCGCGCCGAGCGGGCCCGAGATGATGACCGTCGGAAACATCGAGACCGGGGCGAGCCGCTGCAGGAAATGCGAGTCCGCGGCCGCCTCGAAACCCGGCCCCAGCAGGACCTCGGCCCGCATGACCTGATCCGCGGGAATCCACTGATCCTCGGCGACGAAATTGTTGCTGCCGGTGCCGCGCATCCCGATCGTGAACCAGGTATCCTTGATGGCGTACTGATCCTTGTGCAGTAGCACGTAGCCGGGCTCGTGCGGCGCATCCGGGCTCTCGCGGATCTGGACGACGCCGATGGCCCATTCCGAGTTCAGGATGTTGGAACCGAACGGCCACTCACCCGTCACGCGATAGCCGTTGCGGTCGCGCACCGCGGTATTGCTCGATCCGACGATGACCGAGGCCATGCGCACCGGCCGGCCGTCGCGAAAGACCCGCTCGCGCACCGGCTGCGGAAAACGCAGCGTCAGCAGCGACGAAACGCTGGAGATGACCGAAATCCAGGCCGCGTTGGTGCAATATCGGCCGATAGCGCTCGTCACGTCGAGCAGCATCCGCGCCCCGCCCTCCTGCCCGCCGTTTGCCATCAGCGTGTTGATGCCGAAGACCCCGGTCGTTTCAAGCGCCGCGAGCGACGCTTCGGGAACGCGCCGCTCCCGGTCCGCCCGTGCCGCATTGTCGCGCAGGAGCGGGCCGATCTCATGCACGCGGGCGATGATCTGGGCCGTCAGTTCGTTCTTGTAAGCACCTGACATCCTGTCCTCCCCTCAGAATCCGAAGGCCTTGTTGACGGCAGCAAGGTCCATGACCTCGCGCACCTCGACGACCTTGCCGTCGCGCACGGTCATCACGTCGACGATCTCGATCGCGATCGTATTGCCGTTCCGCAGCGTGGCGGATTCCTCGATATGCAGGACGCCGACGCCCTTTTCCTCGTCGGCATAAAGCCCCTTGAGCTGCATATCGAGCGTGCCCGGCTCGAAGGCCCGTGCCAGCCCGTCGAGCAGTTCACCGAAGAATCCGTCCCACCCCCGATAGGTTTTCGCGATCGGGCTTGTTCCTCCCACCACGATCCAGGTTAGGTCTTTCGAGACGATTTGCTTCAGCGCATCGCGGTCATCGGTGCTGTGACCTTTCCAGAAGTCCTCGACCGTCTCCCTTACGCTTATCATGCGTTCTCCTCAGCGATTTTTATTATTTCAAGGCACGTGAGGCCGAGACCCGACCATGAGGCTGGACTCGTATCAACGTGCTGTTCCTGTTGGAAACGATTGCGGCGCCCTCGCGGGGGCGCTCCGCCCGAACGGGGTTCAGACGAACCGGATTTCGTGCTCGGCACCCAGCCGGACGACCTCGGCGGGATCGTTCAATCCGCTGATCGCGATCATGTAGTCATACATCCTGCCGCTCGGGGAAACGACCACCAGCGCCCGTGCCACCGCATCCGACCGGTTGTAGAGCGCGTGCGCGATGTCCATCGGCAGGGAGACGGTATCACCGGCGCCTGCCTTGATGGTCCGGCCCTCCAGCTCAAATTCCATCACGCCTTCAAGAATATGGAGGATTTCGTCCTGCGTCTCGTGGATATGCGTCGGCACGAAGCTGCCCGGCCCGAATTCCGCATGCATGAGCAGCGAGGATGGCGCCAGATGCAGGGGCCGATAGGGCTGGCCCAGGATGGTCCATTTCTGACCATTGAGGCCGTCGCCGTGGACAATGATGCCTTTGCTGAAATTCATGACCTTTCCCCTTGTTGATTGTCTTGCGCTGAATCACTTCTGCTCGGGGAACGGGACGCATAAGTCCTCCCGCATCAGGAATTGCTTTCCCGATGTTCCCGATGGCCTGTTTTTTTAGCTTCTTGTCCCCTTGACGAATGTCGCGTTTGAACGTTTCTATATGTTTTAAGCTGAAACTATCTGCTCCCGGCCGTCTATCCGTTCTCCGCAGGGAATGTACGAATTATGCGGGAAAATGTCTCAACATCCCATGGCAGGAATTCAACGCCGATCGCCCGCCATCTCCTCTTCCAGACCACGGATATCGACGAGGCCCGTGAGAAGGTGGGCAGCGTCTTCTGCCGCCACGACATTGATTACGCAGGCCGGAGGCGGCAACTGTCGTGCAGGCAGAATTTTGTGCCCATGGGGCGGCTGGCGCTGAGCTACATCACCTACGGCGAAGACGTGGCGATCGACGCTGGCGAGCCGGAAAACTGGTTCATGGTGCATTCCATCGACCGCAGCCCCTGCGAGATGCGGGTGGGCCGGCGGGACCTCATTGCTGCGCCCGGCATGGATGTCGTCAGTTCCGCGACGCTGGGCCTGAAGATGAAATGGGCCGCCTCTTCGGCACAGCTCGTCCTCAAGGTCGAGCGCCCGGCGCTGGAGCAACACCTCGCATCGTTGCTGAACGATCGTGTGAGGCTGCCGATCGAGTTCCTGCCCGATCCGACCGTCGCCGCGGGACGCGACCCGGGATATCGGCGGTTGCTCGACTTCATCATCACGGAAGCCGAGCAGGACGATACGTTCTTCCGGTCGCAGTGGGGCGGACGGTGTCTTGAAGAAACGATCATGACCCTGCTGCTGACCAGATTTCCGAACAATTATTCGGATGCGCTGGCAGCACCGGCCAGTCCGGCTGCGCCGCGGCATGTCCGTCTGGCCGAGGAGTTCATGGCGGCACGCGCCGGGGACGCCATTTCCGTGGGCGATATCGCCGCTGCCGCCGGCGTGAGCATACGCACTCTGTTCGAGGGGTTCCGGCATTTCCGCGGCACAACTCCCATGGCTTCGCTGCGGACCATCAGGCTGGAGGCCGTCCGGGACGACCTGCTGTCTGCATCGGGCGCGGCGTCCGTCACGGACATCGCTCTGAGATGGGGGTTCACGAACCTTGGCCGTTTCGCCGAGGTCTATCGAAGACGCTACGGTGAGCTGCCATCGCAGACGCTGCGGCGTCTTCCCTGAAGTCTGCGGAATGGACTCATTCTCTCCCGTCATCAGGCCGAGCGCGGCGTCCCAGCATCCGAACTCCTCCAAGGGCTGCGTCAGGAGGTGCTCAAGTACACCCGGCACATCCTTCGCCCGGCGTAGGAGTGACGTATTCACAAGGGCGTCTTCGGCAAGACTTGAGGTGGGTGAGCGGTTCTTTCCGGGTTGGCTGGCCGGAGGTGCCTTTGCTGGGGGCTTCATGACGGCGCAACGGCTCATGACTCGGGCAATGGTAGGAAATCGACTTCGTACTTAGCGGCGATCCGCACGACTTCTTGCGGGTCGGGAACTTGATGGATGTGCTTGAACAGTTCCTTCAGGCTTCTTGTTGGCGAGACCCAGAAAAGGCTCGTGGCGGTGACGTCGCCCTTGTTGAAGATGGCGTGTGGCACTCCCTCCGACATGCGCACCAAATCGCCGGGATTGGCAACCAGTTCGCGTCCATCAAGCCAAATGGTGTACTGTCCACCCAGCACATAAACGAATTCGTCCTGCGTGGGATGGACATGCGGCGGCACAAAAGTGCCGGGAGGGAACTCGGCATGCCATGCCATTGAATGCTCGGAGATCTGTTTGAGCGTATAGGTCTGTCCGAGAATACTCCAGACGACGCCGTTCAGGGCTTCCGACGAGCCGGTAATCCCTGCTGATATCAATGTCATAGTATATTCCTTTATCGTTGTTGTCAGTTTGCGAGAAACGAGGTCACCATGTGGGCACAATCCGGCCGCTCCTCGAACATCAGATGACCGGCGCCCATCACGTATTCCAGTCTGCAGTCGGGTAGCAGCCTCTGCCAGTGCGCTGCGTGCGCCACGGGCATGAGGCGATCATGCTCTCCCCACATAAGCAGCGTTGGCATGCGGATGCGATGGGCCCACGTCGCTAGCCGGGGATTGCCATGCGGGGCTGGCACCAGCGCACGTGCCAGACCCTGCATTTCACGGCCGAGCTTGGCGTTGAACTGTGGATCAGGTTGCTTCGGAAAGAAGCGAAGCGCGATGTCGGGGTCGTGGGTCAGGTACTTCGGCACTTCGTGGATTGACAGATTGAACAGGTCAGGCGCTGGCGCCTCCTCCACCACCAGTCCGGCCGGCGCCGCAAGAACAAGCCTCGTCAAGCGGTCTGGCTGGCGGATGGCGAACTCTGCTGCGATCCATCCACCGAACGAGAAGCCGGCCAGCGCGAAGCCGTCGAGCTTGAGCAGATCGAACAGATCCATATAGTGGAGAACGTGGTCCTCGACGGTCACAACCGTTTCGTTGTCACCGGATTCGCCAAAATTGGCATGGAACGGAATGACAACCCGGTGCGTACGAGCCCATTCCAAAGCCATGTCGAAGCCGGGAAATGTACCTGTTCCATGGAGGAACACCAGCGCGGGCCCCTTTCCGGCTGTCAGCGCGACGACATTCGTCCCGTTGACCTGGTAAGCTATCTTGTCGAAGGGCGAGACTAAGGTGTCGTGATGGTCCATTATCGGAAGCCTCTCATTACGTCGCTGTCGCGATCGGGTTACGGATCAGGGTGGCGAATTGCTCAGCTGCATTGGCCACGCGCGCTCGCAGCAGCTCCGACATGGCCGTGTCCGGTGCCAATTCGTCCGCACTGGCGCAGAAGGCGTCGCTGGAGTATTTTTCGATCACTTTGGATCAGAAGATGCTCTGCGATCCTTAATTCTGAGCGATTTCCTGTCGATCAAATGATTCCATTTGATCGGAAATCGCTCTAACCGTCGATACCGAAGACTGTCCACTTCGCACTTTCCCCGGGCAGGCCAAGAAGAGCACGCCCGCATTCCTCGACAATCTGGTCAGCGAGCAATATGTGCTGGGTGCCCGCATGAATGTCGCGGTAAAAGCGCTGCATGACCGTGTTATGCAGGGAGGCACCGCGAGCTGCGCGGTGCGCGAAGGTGCCTACTTCCGAAATGATGTCGTGCACATGGCGGAGAGCCAGCTTGACAATTGTCATCTGGTCCAGAGACGGGGCATGGCCTTGTGCAACGCTGTCCGAAACCGCATTCCAGCTCTCGTAGACGAGGGCGCGCGCAGCACGATATTTCGCCTGTGCCTGTGCGAACTGGAACTTGAGGCTGGCGCTTTCCGACGATTTCCCGAACGGATCCTGGCGCTGGCGGACCACAAGCGTCAGTTCGTCGAGCACACGTCGCCCGACGCCGGTCGCCCAGGCAGTGTGGACAAGCGCACTATAGCCGGCAAGGCCCAGATTTCCCTGCACGGTGCCGCGGCGCGGCGCAGTAACGTTAAAATCGTAGACCATATAGTCTGGAACGAAAAGTTCTTCGTCAGTCGCTAAGGTATAGTCAAAGCTTCCAGTCGCTCTCAGGCCGATCACGTCCCAGTTCCCAAGTAGTCGTATCGTTGAGCGCGGGTGATGGGCGACGATGATTTTTGGCGATCCGTTTTCCTGGATCAGCTTCTCCTTGCCCCCGGCATCAGTGACGAAGCAGCCGGAATGGATCCATTCGGCATGGAAGATGGAGCTTCCATACGCCCAGTTGCCTTTGATCATGTAGCCCCCGTCAACCGGACGGGCGAAGCCACGCGGCACACCGTTACCGGCAATCGTGATGTCGGGGCGTTCGCGGAAAACCTGGTCGATGCCCTTCTGGTCAAGGTAAATTGCCATTGCGGCACCTTCCATGTTGTTGACCATAGTGCACCAGCCGGCGGACGCGTGGACGTAGGAGATCCTCTCCAGCAGAGAAGCAACGTCGACCGGCTTCAGTTCAGCTCCGCCAACTTCGCGCGGAAACAGCATCGAATAAAAACCGCCGGCACGAAGGGCCGATACAACCTCGTCCGCCATCCTGCCGAGTTGCTCGGACTCTTCCGCCTTGGCTTCGATCAAGGGCAGTATATCAGCGAGCCGCGCATGGAAGGACGTCGCTTCAACGAGATCCGGAGTACTTTTTCGGGCAGTGGAGATGTTCATATTGTCCTCTCTGGTATCGCCATTGCGGCGAAATTCTTCTATTTGGACAATAAGTGGACATACCTTCTGTACCCAAGCCCCCCGCATGGGGGGATAGCCGCAGCGTTCGGAGAGGCCCGCCTGCAACCTTGAATGCGCCGACACGATGGCGCTATACTTTACTCTTAACTCAGCCGGGGGAGGCTAGGATCCATTGCAAGCTTGCGGCCTGCGTCTCAAACAAGAACCGGGAGGGAGCGATGCCCGCTATTGACCCTCCGGACGCGCACCTGTTCAGCTTGGTCATAGCGATTGCCGAAAGCAGCACGCTCGACGAACTGGGTGCGGCTTGTCACCGTGCGGTCAAAGAACTGATTCACGCGCCGGTACTAGGCCTATATCTGATCCGCGACAGTAAACCCTATCTGCTTTACAGCCACAACGCGCCACGCGGGTTCCTTGACGAGTATCGCATAAAACTGGCTTCTCACGACCCAATGATCGAGATGCTGATGCGACACAGGCGCTCGGTTGCTGGCTCCATTCTGCGCTCCTCCCGGAGCTGGAACGTGCGACTCATGGAAGATCTGCTGCATCGCTGGGGCTTCCAGGCGAATATGTGTGGCCCGGTCTTTATCGATTCATGCTTGGCTGGCTTGATCTATACCGCTGATATCGACGAGGCGGAGCCTGATCCCGTGCGCGAGGAGCGCCTCGATTTCATCTGCCGGGCGGCGGCTATCGCTTTACGCAGGATTACCTCTGACTATGGGTTACAAGTAACCTTCGATGTGTGTGACTGTTCGGACATAAACACCGCCACACTCTCCGAATTGCCACCAAGGCTGTCGCAGGTAGCCGAGCTTGTGTGTCGAGGGCAGACCAACAAGGAGATTGCTCGCACACTGGCGATTTCACACCACACCGTGAAGGAACATGTCGCTGCACTGTGCAGGCGCTTCCAGGCCCAAAATCGAACCGAACTCGCCACTGCGATGCTTAAGATGGCACAAGTTGGAAGAAGTGTCCGAAACACCAGCCCCCTCGACATGGAAGGACTGACAGTCGCTCCTTCGCCCAAGTTCCAGCTTTCTGAAGCCTGCCCGGATTACTTCTAAGATTGATGTTCGATGCATCCAGCACGCAACGAGGGCCGCGAGCCTAGAGATGAGTCATGGAGCCGCGCAATGCCGGCCAGACCGGGGCGGGGATGCGGCTCCGGAGCATTGTTAGCGAGGTGAGCGCATGACCTATATCATCCATGGCGCGACCGGCGCCCAGGGCAATCCCGTCCTCTCCACGCTCAGGGCGGCGGGCAAGCCCGTCGTGGCCGTGACCCGTAGCCGTCGCGACCGCGATCTGGGTGACGTCCCCATCACAGTTGCCGAGTACACTTCTGTGGACCAGCTCACCGATGCCTATCGCGGCGCAGCGGGGGTGTTCGTGCATCTGCCGCTCGGGTCGGAAGAGGCTCGCAAGGTCTATGCGCAGAATATGGTTGCGGCGCTGGCGAAGGCGCGGCCGGATCGGGTCGTGATCTCGACCAGCGGCCAGATCGTCGACGATCCCGGATTATCCCTGCAACAGCCGGATGGTTCGGCCATCCAGACCCCTGTGCGCGGTGTGAAGGAGTCCGGCCTTTCCCATGCCGTGATTTCCGCACGTCTGTTCCTCGAAAACCTGCTCCTGCCGCCGGTGATCGAAGGCGCCCGGTCGGCCGGCGTGCTGCGCTATCCGTTGCGCGCCGACTTTCCGGTCTCGTGGTCGTCGCATCTCGACAACGCGGACGTGGCGGCGGCGCTGTTCGAACGGACCGATGTCGGCGGCGTGGTGGCTGTCGGCCAGCTTCCGCCCATCACCGGCCGGGAGCTGGCCGACGCCTTCGCCGCCCGTTTCGGCAAGGAGGTGCGCTACGAGGCTGTCACGCCACAGCAATTCGGCGAGACGATCAAGCTGCTGATCGGGGTCGCTGCCGCCGGGGTCGTGGGACTTTACACGGGTTTAGCGTCGGTGGCCGGCTATACTTCCGACCTCAGACAGGGCGCACAGAAACGTCTCGGCCTGACCCACGGGCGACGCGCCAGTGGCTCGACGATATCGGCCTGTGAGGGGTTAGCGCGGACAGATCACCGGGCGCGGCGGCCGGTAAAGCAGATAGTAGACAGGCTCGGATGCTCGCAAACGACGATCTACCGCTACCTGACGCGCGTCGCCGAGGAGAAGCCCGCTCCTGACGCACGGGCTGGATGAACCCATAGCCGAAGATGTCCTTCCCGGCCTCGATCAGCTTATAGTAGGATGAGGTGCTCACATGATGCCAGCCCACTGGTCCTGGCTCGTCGCGTTGGCTCCTGGATCGGTTAGAAGATCGATGTAGTAATCCTCACCCTTCTGGAGAGTAGCCGGCACGACAGAGCTTCAGCTAAGGCGTCCCTACAGAGACCAACTCGCCTTGCTGCCAGACTGAGTGGATTTTCCGCGTATTGGTGATATCCTCAAGCGGGTCGGCGTCCAGAACGATCAGATCGGCGCGTTGACCCTCTGCGATCCTGCCCCGGTCGGTCAGTTTCAGCAATGCGGCGGCGTGTTCGGTCGCGGTGCTTAGCGCTTGGCCGGGTGTCATACCAGCGGCAACGAAGTGTTCCAGTTCGCGATGTTCGGCAAAACCGGGAAGGCGTTCGGGAAACGCACCGGCATCCGCACCGAAGCCGAATTTCACCCTGCCCGCCTCGATCAATTTCGACAAGTTTCGCCGGTTCATCTCAACATCACGGCGGGCTTTCTTGGCCCGTTCGCTGGCAACCGTCTTGCTCCGCCAATCGGTATTTTCGAACTGCGCCTTCAGTTCCGGACTCAAAGCGGATTGCAGAAACGGGTCGTCGAGCATCGAAGGTTCGTCGGCGAAGATATAAGTCGCTTCGTCCAAATGAACCGTTGGAATATACCATGTTTCGCTGTCGCGGAGGGCGTCGATAAAATCCTGATCAACCTCCGTATCCCGCACGCCGTGGGCCAGAACGTCCACTCCTGCGGCGACCAGTTTTTTCGCGTGATCGAGCGTGTAGACATGCGCGGCGACGGCAAAGCCCAGTTGATGCGCTTCATCGATGGCCGCTCGGAAACATTCCTCGCTCATTGGTTCGATCGGGCCAAATTTATCGACCCACAATTTGATGATATCGATAGGTTGTTGTGCCGTCTCGCGAACAACCTGCCGTGCTTCCTCCGGGAGTTTCGGACGCGGAGACAGGCCGTCAGGCGCGAAAATTCCCGCGCCAGCCGTCATGAAAGATGCGCCATGTCGCGGATCATTGCGCATTTTCTCGTGTGTTTCGGGTTCGGGTGTTGGGGACATGCCCAGCGAGACCACGGTCCCGATGCCATAGGCCTGAAACTGGCGCAGCGCCGCGTAGGCGTTTTCCGGGGTGAAATTGTGCCGGCCGGCAGTCCTGCCTTTGATAAGCCCGACATGCGCATGATTGCTAGTGAAGGCGGGGATCAGGTAGCGGCCTTGATAGTCAATGACCTGCGCATTTTTCAGGGCGTTTGTCGTTCCATCCTCTTCAGCATGAATCGAGGTAATGATGCCGTTTTCGATTATGAGAGTCCCGGGAGCGGACATCTTCTCGTCAAGTAACATGCGCACATTGGTCATTGCCAGTTTGGTGCCGCCACTGCCGTAGTTCCGTGCATGCGCACCTTTTGGTGCAATTCCGCTGACGATGAGGGCACCGATCAGATTATTGACATTGCGTCGGGTCAATTTGGTCATCGCTATACTCCTTGGCTTTCTCGCGGGATAGAATTGCAAGACCTGCGATATTGCGGATATCAGCGCGTCGTCGGATGTTGACCCTTCTGTCTGTGCAACCGCGCCGTGGCACGGGCATAGGCGATAACAGGTGCAAGCAGGATAACCAGCGCGATCATCAGACAGATGAGGCTGACGGGCCGCGACAGGAACAGCATCGGATCGCCCCGGCCTAGCTGCATGGCGCGGCGCAGATTTTCCTCCATCATGGGACCGAGGATGAAGCCCATGAGGAACGGGGCGGCCTCGAATCCCGCCAGAGCCATTCCGCAGCCGAGAACGCCGATCGCGAGGACGAGATAGACGTCGAACGTATTGAGCGTCGAACTGTAGACCCCCACGGCGATCAGGCAGATGATCGCCGGAAAGAGAAAGCGGTGCGGGATGTTGGCCAGCTTGGCCCACAGGCCGACCAGCGGAATGTTGAGCACCAGCAGCAGGATGTTGCCGATCCAGAAGCTGGCGATCAGCGCCCAGAAAAGGTCGGCATGGCGGGTCATCATTTCCGGACCGGGCGGAATCCCCTGGATCATCAGCGCGCCCAGCATCAGGGCCATCGTTGGCGTGCCCGGAATACCGACGGCCAGGGTCGGGATGAAGCTCGTCTGGGCTGCAGCGTTGTTCGCCGCTTCCGGCCCGACGACACCTTCGATCGCACCCTTGCCGAACCGCTGCGGCTCGCGCGAGATGCGCCGCTCGGTAGTGTAGGAAATGAAGGAGGCGATTGTCGCGCCGGTGCCGGGCAGAATGCCGAGAATGCTGCCGAGCACGCTGCCGCGGCCGACCGGGGCGACGCTCCGCCGGACATCCTCGCGCGTCGGCAGCATGTCGCGCAGCCGGAGTGAAAAGCGCGCCCTATTGACCCTGAGCTCGGCCGTCGCCGTGACGATCTCGGGAATGCCGAACAGCGCCATCGCCACCAGGGCGATGTCGAGACCCCCGACGAGGTCGGGAACATCGAGGGTGTAGCGCTGCACGCCGGTGCTGAGATCGGTGCCGATCATGCCGAACAGGGTACCGGCCACCACCGCTATCAGCGCCTTGAGGAGCGATCCCTTGGCGACGAAGG
This sequence comes from Pseudochelatococcus sp. B33, assembly GCF_053570585.1. Classification (NCBI taxonomy): domain Bacteria; kingdom Pseudomonadati; phylum Pseudomonadota; class Alphaproteobacteria; order Hyphomicrobiales; family Chelatococcaceae; genus Pseudochelatococcus; species Pseudochelatococcus sp. B33. The sequence continues at coordinate 21,447 of NZ_JBSEFH010000030.1, forward strand.
CACCGGCGACGAGCCCCAGCACCATGATGGAGAAATAGTCCGCCGAGTTCAGCGACAGGGCGAAGCGGCTGATCGCCGGCGAGAACAGGATCATCAGCACGATGCCGAACGATCCGCCGATGAACGAGGCGATGGCCGACACGAACAGCGCCACCGCCGCGCGGCCCTGCTTGGCCATCTTGTTGCCCTCGAGGGCCGTGATGGCGGACGAGGTCGAGCCCGGGACGTTAATCAGGATCGAGGTGATCGCGCCGCCGTATTCGCCGCCGTAGTAAATGCCGGCGAGCATGATGATCGCAGTCTCGGGCGGAAGGTAGAACGTTGCCGGCAACAGGAGCGCGATGCCCAGCATGGCGCCCACCCCCGGCAGCACGCCGATGAACGTGCCGACGGTGACGCCGAGAAGACAGTAGAACAGGTTCGTCGGCGTGAACGCCGTCGCAAACCCATCCGCGAGGAGCGCCAGGATATCCATCAGAAGCCTCCGGGCCAGACACGGACGGGCAGTCCGAGCAGGACGACGAAGATCAGCCAGATCGCGAGGGCCACCCCGATGCCCAAGGCGACGCTTTCGACGAACTTGGCGTCGCGGTGGGCGAACGAGGCCACTAGGGTGGTGATGATGATCGTCAGGAGCAGGCCGGCCGGCCGGATGGCGAGCGCAAAGACCACGAAGGCGGCGCAGACGAACAGAAAACGCCGAAGGTCAAACGTCTCGTCGGTCGGGGACGGTGCGACGACCGCCACGACGAGAGAGATCCCGCCAAGGATGGCGCCGGTGATGGAGAGAAGGAGAGGGAAGTAACCCGCTCCCATCTGGCGGGCGGATCCGATCCCGTATCCCATGGCCAGATAACCGAAGCCAAGTGAAACGACGATGATGACGAGGCTTGCGATGATGTCGTTCCAGCCCGTCCGGTGCCCGTCGACCTTTGGATCCAGACTTGTTGTCATTGTTCCCATCCTCTGTGTGGACGTCCTACAGTTCTATGTCGAGCGAGCCCTATCGATCAGGTGCCTCCATTGGGTCGGAAAGCGTCTCAGTCGCAGGGCCACGGCCGAGCCGACCGAGAGCGGGGCTTTCTCCGCTTATGCCCAGCAGGCGAACCGCCGCCCACACACCCGCTGTCGCGCTGGCGACGACGGGTTTGCCCAGGCGAGGCTCGACAGCGGCGGTGAGATCGAGCGCCGGCAGGCCGCCGCACGAAATCAGGATGGCATCGGCCTCGCCCGAGGCCTTGCGATCGGCTTCGAATGCAAGATCGATGACATCATCGGCCCTGATCGCCTGGACCGACTCGACGGTGGTCAGGTCGAGGCCGCCGATGTGGAGGACGTCGAAACCCGCATCTGTCAGGAATTCTTCCAGCTTGCGGTTGACGGTCTCGGAATAGGCTGTCCCCACCGAGACTTTCCGCGCGCCGACCACCCGCAAGGCATCGCGGACGGCGTTGCTCATCGTCGTTGCCGGCACGCCGGCGGCCTGTTCGATCACCTCGACCAGGCTGTCGTTGAAGCCGGGACCCGCATAGAAGCTCAGCGACGTCCCCATGAGCGCGATCGCGTCGGCGCCGTCTCTTTCGCGAAGATCCCGCGCGAGCGCGGCCACGCGATCGATGACCGCGCTGTAACCTTCCAAGGTCAGTTCCCTGAGGACAAGACTGCGGGCAACGAACCGCACGCCCTCCGGATAGAGTCCGTAGGCCTCGCGCGGAACTGCATCGCCGGCTGGTGGTACGATCATGCCAATGGTCACGCTCATGATAGTCCCGTCATTGAAGTGGTTTGCGTTGAATTCGAGCATCAAATTGAACGCAAGCTACGGAAAATTATAGAAATTTGAGTTGGTCGCTGGTCGCTATTCAACAATTGTGCAACCCGCTCCAGTCTGGAGTTGCGTTCCGCGCATGCGGTGGCCGTCCACGCCCGGACAGGAGCGGAAGGAGTGGCCCGCTCGGGCGGGCCGATACGGTACAGGAGCTTTGCGGGATCCGCGTTTACGGGTTCGCGTCGCGAATGCCGATGGCGACTTCAGTCAGTTTTTCGGCGATCGCGGGGAATTCCGCAGCCACTTCCTCACCGGTCTGGAAAGCGGGGATCAGTCCGGAATTCCGCAGCTGTTCAGGAAGCTTGTCGTTCTTGTAGGCGAGGGCGACGGCGTCGGTGAGCCGGCCGGCGACCTCTGGCGGGGTGCCCGCGGGGGCCATGATGAACTGGCTCGGCATGGCCTCGAAACCTTCGATGGTCTCGGCGATAGGAGCCACGTCCTCGAAGCCCTCGATGCGTTCCGGACCGGTGTGGCCGAGGATGATGAGGTTCCCGCCCTTGGCCTGGGCGACAGCCGCGCTGAGGCTCACGATACCGAAGGGCACTTCACCCGAGACGACAGCCGTTACAGAAGGCGAGCCACCCTGGAAGTGAACGGCCTCGATGTCGAGCTTGGCAGCATCCTTGAGCATCTCGCCGGCCAGATACTGAAGCGTTGCAATGCCGGGTGAGGCGTAGAAATACTTCCCCGGGTTCGCCGCGACCAGATCGATGAACTCCGCGACTGTCGACACGCCCACCCCGGGATTGGCAACCAGCGCATGCGGCGCCACGGCGATGCGGGCGATCGGCGTAAAGCTCTTGACCGGGTCGTAACCAACGTTCTTCTGGAAAACCGGCCCCAGGACGGCGGACGTTTCGCCGGCATAGATCGTGTACCCGTCGGGCTTGGCGGACGCGACATAGGTCGGGGCCAGGGTGCCGGCGGCACCGGGCCGGTTCTCGACGATGATCGGCTGGCCGAGTTCGGGCGAAATCGCACCGCCGACAAGGCGGGCCATCGTATCCATGCCGCCGCCGGGGGCGAAGCCGACCACCATGGTGACCGGCTGGCTGGGGAAAGCTTGGGCCAGGGCACTGCCCGTGAGCAGCGACAGGGCCAGACCGGTTGAGATGAAAAGACGCATTGTTCCGCTCCGTGCATTTCTGATTATGCAATTAAGCTGCGATGAAATCATCTACTAGTCAACCATATATTTTGAGCCTATAATAATTACCCATGGTGCTCAACGTGCCTGAGGAAGGTCAGGATGGGGTACGGGCAAAGGCTTCCAATAGGTTTCCGGGAGGGAGCCGGACGCAGTCGACACCGGAAACATCGGGGGAGGGCGGTGTCGGCAGCCGGAATCCGCCGACAGCCCGCAATGTGAGGTTTTTCCAGTAACAGACTCTGGTAGCAGCGACAAAAAGAAGGAGCAGCTTGCGTGAATCTTACCATCAAGAATGTCAGGATCTGGCCTGCGTATATCCCCAACACAATGACAGTTGGTTCGGTATCGGCATCGGCGTCGATCTCCTGTGTCGTGGTCGAGGTGACGACGGAAGAGGGCATTACCGGCCATGGCATGACGTCGATCACGGATGAGGAAGCCGTTGTCGCCGTGCTCAGGGAACTCGTGGCACCCAACATTGTCGGCCTTTACGCCCTCGATCGCGAAAAAATCGCCGAGACGCTCTACTGGATCCTGACCCCGCGTGGGCAGACTGGCTACGCGAGTCATGCCATTTCGGCCATAGACTTGGCCCTCTGGGACATCTTGGGCAAGGCGACCGGGCTGCCGTGCTGGCAGTTGCTTGGCGGCGCCCGGCAGAGCGTTCCGCTCTATGTCACCTTCGGCTTCGGTGCATTTGACCGTGACCAGCTGGTGGAGGCTGCCCAACACCTGCGTTCGGAAGGAATCACGCGCTTCAAGATGGTAGTCGGACACCACGCGCTCGCCAAGCGCAACCGCGGCGTGGACATCGACACCATCCTGCGGGAAGATCTGATCCGAGTCCGTCTCGTAAGGGATGCGATCGGCGACGACAGCGACATCTATATCGACGCTAACTGCAGCCTCACCGAAGGCGGTGCCCGCAGGCTGATCGATTCCTTGCGCGACATCGACATCACCTTCTTCGAGGAACCGGTGCGCGACAACGATCCCCGGCGGATGCGGGAACTGCGCCATCGCACGAACATCCGAATCGCCGCCGGCCAGAACGAGGGGCAACTCTGGCGTTTTGCATCGCTGATCCGCGAGGAAGCAGTCGACGTGCTGCAGCCGAATGCGGTGATCTGCGGCGGGTTCACAGCTGCCGCAAAGGTGGCCGCCCTGGCGCATGCCAATAATATCGATTTGGCCAATGGCGGCGCCTTCCCGTTCCACAACGGACACCTGCATGCTGGCCTCGTCAACGGCGGCCTGGTCGAATGGCACCTCGCCTCAGTGGAGATGTGCCGCACGCTGTTCCACGGGCTTCCCGAGAAGGAGGGACAGACTCTTATGCTGTCGAACAGGCCAGGGCTGGGCTTCGATCTCAACTATGACGCGCTCGAAGATCTCGCCAGCCGCGCGTCGGCTCGTGGACACGGAAAGGGTTGAAAGACGCCCCGTTTCCTATCAGTCTCTGCGAGAAGGGAATTGCGGCAGCCCATGGGACAGGACATAAGGTGTAACAGATGGATGTTGTGGCTACCCCGGTCAGAAGCCGTGCGGACGTCAATGAAACTGCGGCCGACGATAAGATCAACTATGGGCTGCTTGATAGCTTTATCGGCTTCCACCTAAGGCTGGCGAACGATCGCGTATACGAGAATTTTGTCAACAGCCTCGGTGACGACCGTTTGCGACCGCGATGCTTCACCATGCTGACATTGATCGCCAACAACCCCGGCATCACACAGATCGCCATATCGAGGGCGGCTGGACTCGATAAATCGACCGTTGCCAAAGGATTGCGATATATGGAAGATAGAGGTCTCATCCGGCGTGTGCGGCTTGATGACGACCGGCGCTCTTATGCAAGCTACGTCACCAAGGCGGGTTCCGAACTCAGCCAGCACCTCGCGGAAAGGGCGCACAGTCAAAGCGCATACCTGATATCGCTCATTGGAGCTGAAAACAAGAAGGCGCTGCTCAAGATACTCAAGAAACTGATCGACACCCTACCTTAGCCCGCCGCAAATTCTTCGAACTTGCGGATGTCGAAGGCAACATCCGCAAGGACGATTCATCTGGAAACTTCTCCCCTGTCGCCTTTGAAGCGGCGCGGTGGATCGATGCCTTGTTCGAGATCGAGCGTACGATCAATGGCCAGCCTGCCTCTGTCGTGCGGGCGCTCCCGTGCAGAATTTGTCCCATAGTGCATCCTGCCATTCCTGGCTGAATAATGCACCATCAAACGCCGGGATAAAACATCTAGACCACTCTGATGATTGGGTATCTGGCCTTCTTGGGCCGGACTTTGCCAAGACCCGCACCTGGTACGAGAAAGCCGCGGCTGCGGGTAGTCATGCTGCTATGTTCAAGCTACTCGAAGCGGACATCCGCCGGATCAGATACGGTGGTCCACTGAGCCGGAAGTAAACAAATTTCGTAGAGATTTCTTTAATCACTCTATATTGCATATGCCACCTCTTTCGACAGCCTAGACATGGCCATCCATCTTCTCTTTTTGGCAGCTAGCCACTCTTACCCGGTATCGAGGGCAATCGCCGCTGCAGCAGTGCAGGGTGGCTTCGACGGGATTCTCTTTCCGTCGTATTTCAGCCTTCTGCGCACCGACCAACCGTTCCTGGAAACTGCCTTTGGCCTCTCGACGCGTATATTTCGTGGTGCGGCCAAGTATGAAAGCCTAAAGATCGTTGAGAACATCGGCCTGTTTGGGCGACCTATAGCTGATGGACGAGTGAGCGTCACCTGCATCAACAGTCTTTACCTGCGTAAAGCAAATTACGATATAGGCTTTGGGCCGGCGACAACTTAAGTGGGCATGACGGGATTCGTCCCCGTTCCGGTCGCTCCCAGTTGATCTGCAAAATACCAAAAGCAGCCTTGGTCCCGGCAAGTCTGTCCTGTAGGGAGGTGCCGACCTCGCTAGGATCGATAGCTTGATGCTGAGCGGAACAACTTCACCCCACGGTGCCCATACCGGGTCAGAGGATAGAAGGCGTTTTCCTATCCCGTTGCTATTGCTCGGGCCGAACCAGAGCTCATAGATTGCTACATTGTCGACTCGCTGCAAGGGAATGTCGACATGGGCAACGATCGACGACCCGGCGGCGCGGAAATGCACCGGTTCGCCTTCGACCTTGTCACCATTCGCGATCCCGCCATCATCGATGAGTTCCCAACCGTCGTCGGACAGGTCAACGCGAAGCTCGTGAAGCGCGCGGACTTCTTGCTCTTCCTGAAACGAAGGATGCTTGTAGGCATGGATGAAACTGGCAAGCAGCGCGGCGTCTCGGCCTACCGCATCTTGAAATTCGCTGCCCTTCTCGCGCCAAATCGTGTACATCGCAGCTAGAAAATTACGCATTTCCGCGACTTGCTGGTCGGGATCATAAACGACCTCGAGCAGCGAAATCGGCATAGCATCGATCGCCCGCCCGCTGCACCCGATCGACCAGCCCCGCGCATTATCGGCATATCCGCGCCACTGACTTACGGCGTAAACTCATAAAATTGCTTGTCGTTTATGGCGTTCTCTGATTCAAGGCTTCCAACTAAGGATGCCTTTGATGACGCGTCGTCGCTACGAACTAACCGACCACGAATGGTCGATTATCTCGCCGCTTTTGCCCAACAAGCCCCGTGGCGTTCCCCGGGCGATGACCGGCGGGTGCTGAATGGTATCCTCTGGCGGTTTCGAACGGGCTCGCCCTGGGTGGAAATCCCGGAGCGTTATGGCCCGCCGACCACCTGCTACAACCGCTTCGTGCGCTGGCGCCGGGCCGGGGTATGGGATCGGCTTCTTGCAGCAGTCTCGGCAGCCTACGATGGTGACATCGTCATGATCGACTCGACCTGTGTCCGCGTTCATCAGCATGCGGCCACGGGAAAAAAGGGGATGGAGATGATGGCGGCATGGGACGTTCCCGCGGCGGACTGACGAGCAAAATCCACGCGCTCGTCGACGCCGAAGGTCGCCCCGTTAACCTGCGTCTGACCGGCGGACAGGTCGCCGACTGCACGCAGGCCGACGCGTTGACAGACGAACTCGGTGCAGGAGATATCCTGCTGGTCGACAAGGGATATGACAGCAATGCCATCCGGGCCAAGGCTGCAGAGCGAAAGGCCTGGGCCAATATCCCGTCGAAGACAAACCGCAAGGGCTCCTTCGTGTTCTCGCGCTGGGTCTATCGGCAACGCAATCTCGTGGAACGGTTCTTCAACAGGATCAAACAGTTTCGAGGCATCGCAACCCGATATGACAAGCGCCCGGAAAACTACCTCGCCGCCGTAAAGCTCGTCGCCGCAAGAATATGGTGCCAGAGTTTATGAGTCGACGCCGTAGCTCGTAGCGACGACGCGTCATCAAAGGCATCCTTAGTTGGAAGCCTTGAATCAGAGAATGCCATAAACGACAAGCAATTTTATGAGTTTACGCCGTAGTGGAGGAATGGCTGGTTTTGGGATTGTCAGCCGGTATCTCAAATGATGACAATTGGGGGCGCAAAGCGGTCTCTGAAGCGTTTATGGCCCGATAAGCGCATAGCTTGTGCTGCGCCCACCGGCGGGCTCCTTCCGCAGGATATCACGGCCGACGAGATCGTCGATGTCTCGCAGCGCCGTGTCCTGCGAGCATTTCTCGATCGCAGTCCATTTCGATGTCGTGAGCTTGCCCTCGAAGCCGTTCAGCAACCGATTGAGCATGTCGCGTTGCCGGTCGTTGAAGGCCGCCCCGGCGTGGCGCTCCCAGAAGCGAGCCTTCCCGAACACTTTGGCGAGCGTCGTCTCCGCGCCGTCGAAAGCCCGGTCCAGGCAGCCGATGAACCACTCCAGCCACGGCGTGATGTCGAGATCGGCTTTCTGCGTGCGTTCAAGGATGTCGTAGTAGGCGTTCCGCTCCTGCCGAATTTGCGCCGACATGCTATAGAACCGCTGTGCCGTCTGCTCCGGCCGTGCGAGCGCCATGTCGGCGATGGTGCGGGCGATGCGTCCGTTGCCATCGTCAAACGGATGGATAGTGACGAACCAGAGATGCGCCACGGCGGCCTTGAGCACTGGATCGATGGCAGTCTCACTGTTGAACCAGTCGAGAAAGGTTTTCGTCTCTTTCGGCAGGAGTGATGCGCACGGCGCTTCGTAGTGAACTCGCTCGCGGCCTATCGGTCCGGAAACGACCTGCATCGGCCCTGAAGTGTCGTCACGCCAAATGCCGACCTTGATGCGCGTCATGCCGCTACGGCCAGTGGGGAACATGGCTGCGTGCCAATCGTATAGCCTCTCCTCGGTCAGCGGCTCGGCAAATTTCTGCGTGGCGTCGAGCATCATCTCGACCACGCCCTCGACATGCCGATCCGCAGCGGTAAGGCCACCGATATCCATGCCAAGGCGGCGGGCGATCGAGGAACGCACCTGTTCGCGATCGAGGACCTCCCCCTCGATTTCGCTGGATTTCAGGATCTCCTGTGTGAGGTTCTCCAGCGTTGCTTCGCTGCGCAGCGGAAAGCCCAACGCTTCCATACGGCCGATCAGCCGGCCTTGCCGATGGCGAACCGCCGCCAGGGACTCAACCAGACGGCTCCCGTGCCAGCGGAACTTGGGCCAATCCGACAATTCATGGATATAGGACGTCATTCTCCGTACTCCTTGCAGAGAATATGGCTATCATTCTCCGCAGGCGCAACACTATTTGCCGCATGCTGTGCGGAGAATAGAGCGTGCATTCACCGCCTCCGACCCGACCCGACGCGCCGGCCGCTGGCTCATCGCACAATAAATGCGGAAGCTTGCTCGGCTTAGCTGACGACTGCCAAGCCAAGCGAAAGATCTTCTCCATATTGGCAGCAAGCACCGACGACAGGAAAACAAAGCTTTCCATAAGAAAGACAATGGATTACGCTACGCGGCAAGTTTGGAGATTTGGCGTTCAACCAATCGCAGGAATCGGGTGTTGCAAGCCCTCGCAACCACCGATCCCTGCGAAAGCAGGTCATCCATAACCCCGACTTCCGAAAGGACGTCGGGGTTTTTCTTGCCCGCCGCAAACCGCAGGATCGCCTCGAGATCGCCTCGCAGCACGATCTGAAGCTCGTTGCCGTCCGGCACGAGGTCGATCCGCTCCACCAGCGAGCGGAACGTCTGCGCGGCCTGCGCCGTGGTCTCCTCGTTCTGGAGATCGCCATACAGCGCCGAAATCCGCTGATGGTAGATCTCGGCCATGTTGGGATGCAGCAGGGGAGGCGGTTCCTCGGTGCACGTCAGCATCCCGGTCAGCTCGGCTTTATGGGCCTCGAGCTTTTCCATCCGTTCCTTCAACTGCAAAGGCGGCGCACCGGCCAGGATGGCATCGATGGCCTTGTCGAGATCGCGGACCGTCTTGTCCAGTTCGCGCCTGGCCGCTTCGAGGCCCGAGCTGCGCTCGATGCGCCGGCGATTCACCTCGCGGGTGAATTCGGCGCAGAACTCCCTGAACAGCCCAGGCTCCATCAGATGCGTGTGGAGGCCCTGCAGGACCGACTTCTCCAGCGCATCGCGCCGCAGCAGCCGCATTTGACAAGGGCGGTGAACAGGTGCTTTGGCCGGCGACGGTCGTTCAGCGTGTTCTCGCCGGGCAGGGTGGCCGGCTCATAGGCGAGGGCCTTCTGACGCTCTTTGGCAGCGTCCCACACGTCCTGATCCACGATGCGCAACTCGGGCACATCCTGAACGACCCACTCACTTTCCGGGTTCAGGCGCGAGACGCCCTTGCCGGTGTCCGGGTCTTTCAGATAGCGCAGCCGGTTCCAGACCAGCTTGCCGACATAAAGCTCGTTGTTGAGAATGCCGACGCCGCGCTTCGGGTTGCCGTGGATCGTCGTCGGTCCCCACTCGCTGCCTTGCGGGCCGGGAATGCCCTCGTGGTTCAGAGCCATCGCGATCGTGCGGGAGGACTGCCCGGCGAGATAGTCCGCGAAGATGCGGCGCACCACGGCCGCTTCCGCCTCGTTGATCTTCCGTTCGCTGCGGATCGCCTCGCCGTTGGCGTTGAACTGCTTGACGACGTCATAGCCGAAGCACAGGCCGCCGCCCGACTTGCCGTCCTCGACGCGGCCGCGCAGCCCGCGCCGCGTCTTGTCGGCCAGGTCCTTGAGATAGAGCGCACCCATCGTGCCCTTGAGGCCGATATGCAGTTCGCTGATCTCGCCTTCCGACAGCGTGATGATGGCGATGCCGGCGAAGCGCATGCGCTTGTAGAAGCCGGCGATATCCTCCTGATCGCGGGACAGCCGGTCGAGCGATTCCGTGAGGATCACATCGAACCGACGCTTGAGGCCATCGGCGATCAACTCTTGAATGCCCGGCCGGATCAGGGAAGCGCCGGAGACGGCGCGGTCCATGTAGCTGTCGACGATCTGCCAGCCTTCATGCTCGGCGCGAGCGCGGCAGATGCGAAGCTGGTCTTCGATGGAAGCATCGCGCTGGTTGTCGGAGGAATAGCGGGCGTAGAGCGCGACCTTCATGAGACGGCCTCCCTATCTGGGGAGGCGTTCGTCGGATTCGCGCTTCCCTTCGGCTTCAACGAAGTCCTTTGCGGCCTGCCGTGCAAGCACGTGGACAAGTTCGACAAGGCGTGGATCGGGCTTCGCCGGATCGTGGACGACAGCGCGCGGCGATGGTTCGAGAACCAGTCGCACCCTTTCCGCTGTCGTTCGCCTCGGCCTTGCCACAACACTATCCTCGCCGTCGAGCAGACCATTCCGCTCGCGGCCAAGACTGGGCTGGAAACCGTCCACCGTGAATGCGAAATCGCGCGCATTGCAGCGTTCTCCGTCGTCGAGCGCCATCCCTTTGAGGGCCGCGTCGTAGTCGATCGCACGTCATGCGGCGGGAACAGAGGGCATTGGCGTAAAAATACTTGAATCTTGCGGTGGGCGAATCCCCTTCACGAGTAGAATATATTTGCGATTCTCAGCCGAGCGATCGTTCGAGCGCCGCTATGGCAACCGACTTCAGGATAAACAGACGATTCGGCCGCGTCGGAAACGGTCGAAAACCATAACTGGCATAGAACGCCGCGGCCTTGTCGTCCTTGGCGTCCACGATGATGGCGAACAATTGCAAAGTCTTGCTCGCATCCAGAATGCGCCGCAGAGCATCGGTCAAAAGCAGTTCGCCCAGTCCCTTGCCGCGAACCCGTTCGTCGCGCGCCAGCCGTCCGATAAGCGCGGCCGGGATCTCGTCATATCGCGGCAGCTTGCGCGAAATCTCCGGCGGGACCGCGTCGAAAGCGACCGAGAGCGTGCTGATCGAATAGAAGCCGACGACGCCCAGTTCGTCATCCACCGCAACGAATGTATGCGCGAGATTCCGCTTCTCATCCTGGCTTGCGCGCTTGCGGAACCAGTCGTCGAGCGCCGGTTGCCCGCTCGAAAACCCCGCCCGGTCATGCTGTTTGCCAAGGGCCTCGAATACGATTCCCACGGCCGGTCAGCCGGCGATCTGGCGGTGGCGCCTGAAGGCGGCAACGAGTTTGTCCGCGGGTTCCGGCGGATTGAGCAGCGCATCGAGGAACGCCTGCTTGTCCTCGCCGCTCAGGACGATGCGCTCGTGCTCGTCGAGCACACGGCGCGCGCCCTCGAAGGCGAGATCGCCTGCAGTCAGCCCGGACACGGCCATCGCGCGCTGGATGAGCTGCTTGGCGGACGGCGAAACCCGCAGTTCGATGCGGTCGGTCTTCAGTTCGTGCTTGCTCTTGGATACCGCTGGCATGGCTTTTCCTTTCTTTTAAAGAGTACGGGAAAAAACCGTGCAATGCAAGCGATAATATTAATCGGACCTCGCACGCTGGCTTGCGGCAAGATCGCGCAAGTCCGGCATGCCTTTGGGCGGGCTTCCGTCCGGGTTGCGCATTTGCCTGATCGGTTGCGGGAAGCATGAGGCCATCACAGAAGACCGGCCCCGGCCAAGGCCGGGAGAGATTCCATAATATTCAAGAAGAGGCTATGGGCTCCGGCCTCGCGCGGCCCAAGAAAACTCTTCGGCCTTTCGCGGCATAAACGGCCCGCTCCCCGCAAGCGGGTCCCCTCCATTTATTCCACGGTGCCAAAGACTTTCCTGGCGCCTTGCTACCCCGGTCTCGCCCATGTTTTGACCGGGATGGACAATCGAGATGAGGCGATGTCGGGGACGGGCCTGTAGCCGGGTTTTCCGGTGCGCTCGATCCAGTCGAGGATAGCGCCAAGCTCGCCTTGCAGGGTGACGGCGTAGCTGCCGCGCCTCTTGCCGGGTGTGATGATGATGTGGTCGATGACCTCGCGGATGGCGTCGGTGGCTTGGAGCGCGTCGTCAGGATGATCGAGTGCGGCGGTCAGCCGTTCGATCCTGCGCCGGAAGGTTTCCGCAATACCGGGATGAATGTCGGGAACGTCCTGCGGGGCGTCCGACAGACGGGCGGTGAGGCTGTCCTGTTTTGCCTCAAGCTCGGTCAGGCGGTCGGACAGGGCGCGGTGCCAGCCGCCTTGCTCGATGACGCGCACGATTTCGGCAATAGCCTTAGCGGTGTCGGTAAGCTCGCGACGGGTGGTTTCCCCCGTGGCGCGGCGCTCGCGGTTGAGCCGGTTGGTTTCTTCGGCATAGACGCGCATCGCTTCCACCGCCATTTCCGGGGTCATCATGCGCTCGCGCAGGCCGGTGAGGACTCGCGCCTCCAACGCCTCGCGCGGGACGGTGCGGCCATTGTCGCAGCCGTTTCCGAGCGCATGGTTGGTAGCAGGTGTAGCGGTCATGGCCGCGCCGTCTATAGGTGCCGCCGCAGCAGCCGTAGAACACGAGGCCGGACAGCATGGTGCGTGGCCGGTGGGTGGCGTTCAGCCCGCCGTTCTTCGCCATCATGCTGCGCATGGCCGCGCGGGAATGGTCGATCTGTCTTTCATAAAGCCCCGTCAATTGGTCCTGTCGAACCTTGGCCGCATCCCATAGCGCCTGCGGGATGATGCGCAGTTCCGGCGCTTCACCGAAAACCCATTCGGATTTGGGATTGAGGCGATACGCATAGCGGCCGGTGTCGGGGTTCTTGACCTTGCGCTGACGGTTCCAGACTAGGCGGTCGACATAAAGCTCGCAATTGAGAATGCCGGAACCAAGCAGCCGATTGCCCCGGATGACGGTATCGCCCCAACGTTTGCCAGTCGGGCTGGGAATGCCATCGCGGTTGAGGTCGGCGGCGATGCGCTGTGGTCCCTTTCCGGCGACGTATTCGCGGAAGATGCGCCGCACGATTTCGGCCTGCTCCTCGATGATGGTGCGGTCGCCACGGATCGGCTCGCCACGCGCGTCGAGCTGGTGGACGACGCGGTAGCCATAGGAATTGCCGCCGCCGATCTTTCCGGCTTCCACACGGCTTCGGATTCCGCGATGGGTCTTGAGAGCAAGGTCTTTCAAGAACAGCGCGTTCATGGTGCCTTTGAGGCCGACATGAAGCTCGTTGATCTCGCCTTCCGACAAGGTGAAGATGCTGACGCCCGCTAAGCGAAGGCGCTTGAAGACGCCCGCCACATCTTCCTGATCGCGGCTGATGCGGTCCAGCGCCTCGGACAGCACCATGTCGAATCGGCCCGCCTGCGCGTCGGCAAGAAGCGTCTGGATGCCGGAACGCATGAGCGATGCGCCGGAGATGGCGCGGTCGGAATAGGTCTCCGCGACAGTCCAGCCCTCGCGGGCGACGCGCTCTCGGCACTGACGCAACTGATCTTCTATGGAAGCGTCCCGCTGGTTGTCGGAGGAATAGCGGGCGTAAAGGGCGACACGGAGCGGCTTTGAGGTCATCGGGACGATCCTTTCAATCGGTGTCGGCCCCATCCTCCGTGTTGCCGGTTTCCAAGGGCCGGTTGTCATTTGCGGCGGTCAACCGCTCGAAATCCTCCCGCGCCATGCGGCGGGCGATGATGCGCACCAGTGTCAGGGCCGCGCGGTCGATTCTGTGCCACGTCTCGGCGTCCGGCTCGCCCTGCGGGCCGGTATTGTCGTTGGCCGGTCTGAACCGTTCCGGTTCGGTGTCGTCTTCCATGCCGATGCCTGTCGTTCGTTGGACTCAAACAGGCATGAAGCAGCACGCAGAGTAGAACCGGAAACGAAATCGCAGGCTATGCGGCCATAGCGTAGCATCGGCGGCAAATAGGATGGGTCACTATACCCGTTCATCTTCCCTTTTTCACCGATCATTGCCGCGCTTCTCGCTCCATCTGGCCTGCAAGGTCCAGTAGATTGCGAAGGGTCTGGCTCTGGCTGTGCGGGGACCAGACGGCCGAAAAGGGGATGCTTTCCGGTTCGTCGGAAATCTCTCGAATGGCAATGCCGGGTGGAACCAGCGCGAGGTTTTCCGCAACGAACAGGGAAATGCCTTGTCTTGCAGCAATCATCGACAGCAGCGTGTCACGCCCGACAGCGAGGCGCTGGATGGTGGGAACAGGCCATTTCCCTGCCGCTCGCACCACGATCAGGTCATGAACCTGCGGCCCGGTGCCGCCCTCGCGCACGAGGAAGGTTTCCGCCACGAGGTCTTTCCACGAGATGCGGTCCAGCCCTGCCAGCGGGTGGGCATCCGACACTGCGGCCATCAGGCGGTCGCGCCAGATCACGCGGGAATGCAGGTCGGGGATTTCATGGGCGCAGGCTATGAAGGCCACATCCAGCCTGTCTTCGCGCACTTGTATCTGCGCTTCGCGTGCCATGCTTTCGGTGATGTGCAGGCCAACCTCGGCATGAAGGCTGCGGAAACGATCCAACAGTCGGTTTAGGAAACCGCCCGCGACAAGACCATGAACGCCGATACGAAGCGCGCCGTGCTTACCGCGCGCCACCATACTGGCGGTCTTCACGGCGCGGTCCAGCGTGTCCGGCGCGCTACCGGCCTGTGCAACGAACAGGTATCCGGCCTCGGTCAGCCGAACGCCACGCGTATTGCGCTTGAACAGAAGGATGCTAATTTCTTCCTCAAGAGCCTTCACGCGGGTACTGACGCTCGACTGGCTGGTGCCGAGCGCCTGCGCCGCACGGCGGAAACTGAGATATTCCGCAACCGCAAGCGTCTGGACCAATGCGGTCATGGGGATGCGACCGCTAGAAACAGCGACGACCTTTTCTGCGTGCTGACTCTTGCTCCGTCGTCTGCGCATTCCCACGCCCCGATAGCGCTCATGCATGATTCATCAGTCGAACTTGACCAAGTCCTTGAAGATCAGATGACCCCAGCTATTTCCGCGCGCATGCACAAGCAGTCCACCTTCCGAAAGCCTGCCAAGTTTGATAGGCGCGAAACCCAGATTTTCCGCAAGCGCAGCAATCTCCGCTGCGGCATCGTCATCGTCGCTCGCGAGGAACACGACTCTCCTGCCACCATGAACGGCCGGGTCTTGGTCAAGGACAGCAGCGACCAAATGATTGAAGCCTTTCACCAGCTTGGCTCCGGTGAACACCTTCGCGACGACGGCGGACGACGGGAGACTGTCCAATTCCTCAAGCGGGGCCTGCGTGTTCGTCGCGTCGATGATTGTCTTTCCCTTCCAACTCGGCAGCGCCTTCGCTACCTCCGGGTGCGACTCGAAGCGGACAGCCAAAAAGATGATGTCCGCCTTGACGGCTTCCGCCAGTGTTGTGGGAATGATCGTGGGACCGATTGCGGCTGCATCGGATGCAAAGCTTTCCGGGTCGCGCGTGGTTGCAACGGATACTTCGATGCCCTTGCGGGCAAACGCCTTGGCGAGAGCGTGACCGACCTTGCCGAAGCCGATAATTGCGTAGCTCATTATATTCTCCTTCTATTTTTCGACGCGGTCAGAGCTTGTACCCCATCACCAGTCCGAGGCTGTACGGATATCCACATGACGTTTCTTCGCGGCCTTTCGGCCTTTCCGATCACCCCTACCGATGCAAGCGGAAACGTCGATACTGCCGCGCTGCGCCGGCTGATCGCACGGTCACGTCAGGCAAGGGTCGATTCCATCGGCCTGCTGGGCAGCACCGGGACCTATGCCTATCTAACGCGCGAGGAACGTCGCCGCGCGCTGTATGCAGCACTTGCAGAGGCTGGAGGCGAAATCCCGCTCATCGTCGGAATCGGCGCGCTCAGGACCGACGATGCGATAAGGCTCGCCCAGGATGCGAAGGCGGCCGGCGCTTCGGGAGGACTGCTCGCCCCGATTTCCTATACGCCGCTGACCGAGGAAGAGGTTTTTGAGCACTTCGTCGCCGTCTCGCGGAACAGCGGCTTGCCGATCTGCATCTACGACAATCCCGGCACTACGCATTTCAGTTTTTCGCCCGAGCTGGTTGCCCGCCTCAGCCGAGTCCCTGGAATCGTCGCTGTCAAGCGCCCGACTGGCGATGGTCAAGGCATTGTCACCGACCTCGCAGTCCTGCGAGGCAGAACCGAAACAGGCTTCTCAGTCGGCTATAGTGGCGACTGGCATTGCACCGGGGCGATGATCGCCCGCGCCGACACTTGGTATAGTGTGCTCGGTATAGTGTGCTCGCCGGGCTGTTCCCCTCGGTTTGCCTGAAGATCGTCCGGGCGGCACAGACGGGAGATGTTGCTGAAGCCCGCCGGCTCGACACGGCACTTGCACCGCTTTGAGAGCTATCAAGTCTTTTTCCAGCCTTCGCGTCATCTATGCGATCGCGGCCTTGCGCGACATCGTTGATGCTGAACCGCCCCGGCCGATCCTTCCTTTAGACAAGGGAGCGCACCGGAAAATCATTGACACCCTCGACCAACTACCGGCCGAGATCATACAATACGCCAGCATCGAGAGCTTGGCACGGATGGGAGCTTTCATCGCGGAGCACGGCGCATTAGGCGCGGGCTTGTTGGAGCAGTTTGTCGGAGACATCGACCAGGCCGAAACCGCCTTGCAGGACTGCTATCATGGACAGCACACCAGTCTTGCCGACTACATGGAGGAACTGACCTCCGAGAGCATCACAATCCCCAAAGCCCTGCGCTACTATATTGATTGGGATGCAATGGCACGCGACGCCGAGATGAGCGGTGAGTTCTTCACGGTAGAGACTGCACGCGATGAGGTGCATATCTTTTCCAATTGCTAAGGGTTGGGTTGCTTTGACTGACAAAGCAGTCAAAGCAACTCTCCACTTTTGTAGAGAGGTCACAGGATATGCTTACCAACGGCAAAGAGCTAGCAAGCACGATTTGCACAACTAGCCGAATCGAGAAAACATCGTTAAGAATAAACTAACAACAAGATTCCAGCGGGTGCGAACAACGTTTCGCATAACTCCGGCTACTTCTCGCTTCTACAGTTTCGCAAACTTTCTATCCGGGCGCTGTCTTGTTTGCCCGCGAGTAGAGAGGGTGCGCCATGCTTCACGTAGATTGGCGTGCGCCGGGGGCTTACGGGCACGCGAAAGCCATTCCCCCCGCCGGTTTCGCCTGGGAATATATTCGTCGCCATGAGGACTACCATCGCGACTTCCAGACCATTTCGAATATGAAAGAGCCGGCAGCGAACGAGCTGGAGGCATTCTCGCAACGTTGGAGGTTGCGATTTCCCATGCGACCCCGAAACCCCACCTGATCGGCAATCCCTGTTCTGGATTCCACGGCTTCAGCCGCAAGCGGTTCTCCTTTCACCCGTAGAGCATCGCGATGGGGCGACGAAGCCTATCGTGACGCTGGCGCATTTGTCCGGCCTCGACCTACGGCACGCAGCGGATGGATGGCATGGCATCTGGCATCTCGATGGCGTCATGCATCAATTCTGGCTGCCCCAGGCGGTTCCCGACGCAGCCGCCTTCTATGCCGTATCCCTTCCGATGGATTCTTTCATGGAGCTTCGCGCCCATGCTGCCCGCCGTCTTTGGCGATCCCTAAACGGCCGAGCGCCTGGCGCGGACTTCCGCACCATGCCGGCGCAACTCCGGCGGTTTCATATCCTGTCGCTGCGCGCGCTTGACGCCCGCTTGCGAGGCGAGAGCTATCGAACTATCGCCGAAGTCCTGCTCGGCTTTCGCGGGATCAAGGAAGATTGGGAAGTTGATCCCCGCAAGAACCAAACCCGGCGATTGGTCGCGCACGGCCTGAAAATGATGCGAGGCGGTTATCGGCTCCTACTCCACTATCCGATTAAGCCCACCGAGGGTGGACTACCGCAGAATTTGAGAGAATGAAGCTACTGCCTCACGCAGTTGGTCGGGTGGAAAGCCGCCGAACCCCAACATGAGTCCAGGCCGGCCCTGTGCGCCGGAATACATTGTTGAAATCGGCCGAGTGACTAACCCAACAGCTTGTGCCTGCCCGGCTACTTGCACGTCATCGACGCTATCGGGCAACCAAAGCAATATATGCATTCCTTGATCGCTGGGCTGGATTGAATATCCGACTGGCAGCACGGGCTCCAATGCCGACAGCAAAGCCTCACGCCGTTCTGCATAAAGGGCGCGAATACGCCGAACGTGCGATTCAAAGAACCCCTCGCGCATATAGGCCGCAAGAACGTGCTGATCGGCGGTCGGAGAATGGCGGTCTAGGATCGCCCGCGCTCCTGCGAACGCATCGACCAGACTTGCGGGGGCGACGGCATAGCCAAGCCGCAGCGAGGGAAACAGCACTTTGCTGAATGTGCCGAGATAGACGACGCGCGACGGATTTAGGCCCTGCATGGCCGGGAACGGATGGCCAGCATAGCGCAGCTCGCTATCGTAGTCGTCTTCAACGATCCATGTATTGTTTCGTTCGGCCCAAGCCACCAATGCTTGACGGCGAGCCATGCTTAACGGCATTCCGAGCGGGTATTGATGCGAGGGGGTGACGAAGGCCGCGCGCGCGGTTGGGCAGATTGCCATGCCTTGCTCGATGCTGAAACCTTGTTCGTCAACGGGAATCCGGTGGGTGTGCATCCCAAGATCGTCAAGCACCGCCGTTAGACCATGATAGGCGGGATTCTCGGCCCAAACAGCATCGCCTCGTGACAGTAGCACGCGGCCCGCCACATAGAGGCCTTGTTGGGTGCCGGACGTGACGATAATATTTTCCATCGTGCAGTTGACGGCCCGCGCGCGCCTTATGTGCTCGGCAATCGCCGCTCGCAGTTGGGGCAGTCCAAGCGGATCGGCGTAGCCGGACGGCGCGGCTAGAGTCGTGGCCCGAACGCGGTTGCCGAGCCGTCGCCAAGTATCATCAGGGGCAATACCGGCTTCCGGCACCGCTATGGCGAATGGGGCAATAGGCTGAGGTGCCAATGCGTGCGCAATAGCTGCTAGGCGGGGAGCGGATGGTGGCAAAGGTGAGGTGGGCGCCCTTGCTTGATTTGATCTTTCCGCAGGCGGCTCCGGCACCATTTCTACGAGGGCCGGAACGACGCGGGTGCCTGCTCCAATTTTTGTGTCGAGATAGCCTTCCGCTCTCAACTGATCGAACGCCTCGACTACCGTTCCCCTGGCGATGCCCAAGGAGGACGCCAACATCCGCGTCGATGGAAGACGCTCGCCCGGTTTCAGTGCGCCGCTCGCAATCGCATCCCGAAGGTATTGAGTGAGCTGCCGCCCAATCGGGCCGGTATCGGGATCAACTGCCTTCAAGGAAGGGATAGCAATCGTAGCGCGCCGTTTCGACATCTAAGTGGACCAACGAGAAACCTACATAATGGCGCTACAAAGTAGTCCATTTCAGACGCATAAGAAAGGGCATATCAATGGAGAGCTAACCCGTGACCAATGCGCAGCATACCACTAACCCCCTCTCGCTTCCCGACAACCTGCCGCGTCCACTGGACGATGGTGCAGCCGACCACTTAACTGGCCTTCGGGTGCCAAGCCTGCCGCTTCGCTCGACTTCCGGTGAACTGGCGGACCTTTCCACTCTGTCGGGCCGAGCCGTCGTTTACGCCTACCCCATGACCGGCGTTCCCGGCGTCGAGCTGCCGCCGGGCTGGAACGACATTCCCGGCGCGCGCGGATGCACCCCGCAAACCCTGTCGTTTCAAGCCGAAAAGGATGTGTTTGCCGCCTTCGGCGTGACGGTTTTCGGATTGAGCACGCAAACCCCGGACTACCAGAAAGAGCTATCCAACCGGCTCGGCCTTTCCTTCCCGATCCTGAGCGATGCCGATTTCAAGCTGACCGAGGCCCTGCGCCTTCCGACCATGACCGTGGAAGGGATGCGGCTGATTAAGCGCATAACCCTTATCATCAAGGACGGCGTGATTGAGCACGTTTTCTATCCCGTGTTCCCGCCGAATAGGTCGGCCGCCGATGTGGTCGCTTGGCTCCAAGACAACACAACGCCGATGCATGGCTCAGGTGTGCTGATCTACACGACGCCGGAATGCCCCTATTGCAAAGCCGCCAAGGCGCTGCTGACGGAGAAGGGCGTGGCGTTCATCGAGGTGGACGTTGAACGCGACCCGGAAGCTGCAAACGTGATGGTTGCCCGCAGCGGCGGCCGCCGCACGGTCCCGCAGATTTTCATCGGCTCCACCCATTTAGGCGGGAGCGACGACCTGCAAGCACTCGACCTGGCCGGCCGCTTGGATGCGATGCTTGCCGAGAAGGCGCATTGATGGTGCCGGCGATTGTTCCTCTGGCCCTCGCGATTTTCGCGGGGGCAGTCTCGTTATACAGCAGGTACTCAACACCAAATTTGCGCACGGCGCTCAACTCGGCCGCGTGGTCGGGCTTCATGAGCTATTTCCTCGGTGGCGTCATCTTCATGGTGGTGCTTGCCATCGCTCTGCGCGATCCGCTGCCCGCTGCCACGTTCGCCGCCCGAGCTTGTTTCAACGTAGGTGCCAAGTCTCAGGTTCTGTCTGTCTGTCTGTCACGCACGATCCTTTAATTAGATGTCCCTGTCATCCTTACGATCCGTGCCAGCACATCCGTGGTCACTGATGGAGGGGGAATCCTTTCACCACCTGGAGATTCCCGGCAGCGCTCCTGCCGGATTTGGCGTCGCGCACGAGCTCATAGCTGAGCTTCTGGCCTTCCACGATGGCGTGCAGGCCGGCGCGCTCGACGGCGGAGATATGGACGAAGACGTCCTGATTGCCCTTCTCCGGCGTAATGAAGCCGAATCCCTTGAAGGCATTGAAGAACTTTACAGTTCCGATGTTCACGACCGATTCCTTTCAATCGATCATGGAGCGTTGTCCGCCACGCCTCCGGCGCGACGAACGGTTCACGTCGATTTGAGAGAGGAAGATTGTCGCAAGCGCTGACCGCGCAAAAACAAAGTTCAAAAAACAAGATCAGTCTCTATAACATAGGGATCAAACGCATTTGAATCAAGGCGCTGTTCGAAAAGAATTATCGCGCCGTCCGCCTGAAGACGCCGGCCTCGAACCGGGTGCGGACGTCGTCAGGGCCAGGTACCGCGATGCATCAGGGACCCGGGAGACCTGCCGATCGTGGCGGTTGAAGGCGGGGCGGGGATATTGACGCGGCGATGGCGGCGGCCCGGATCTTCGACCGAGGCCGAACGGATGCCGCTCATCGGGTTCTTCCTTTCGGGCGTGCGGTCAGAAGTCATCGACGTCTACGACCGCCTCGACAAAGGCCTGTGGCGCCTCCTGCGGCAGGTTGTGTCCCACGCCGCCGGCGGCGGCCCGGTGTGCGTACCTGCCGGAAAATTTTCCGGCATAGACACTGGCGTCCGGATGCGGCGCGCACCCGGCCAGTCCCAGCCGCCAGCGATAGCTGTGGATCGCGATGTCGACGGGGTCCGGGTTACGGCGTCACGCTCCGACTGCGGGGCCGGTTCTGATGGCAACATTCGAATCTTATCCGAACAGGCTTTGGGCCGTCTTCCACTGAATGGCGTCGCCATAGGGTGAACCAAGGGCTCCGGTCTCGCTAACAGGGCCGGGAAAGCCGACGGTTCCCATATCGGCCGGTGCGTCCGATCCGAGAAAGATATGCTGCGGATCGGCGCAACTGAGAAGCAACTCGATCGATGCAGCGGAATGCGCCACGGTGTCGAAGTAGAGATCACGAAAGACCGATGACGGAGGGCGGGCGCATCTCTCGCGCAGTTGCGCATCGCCTCGCCAGCGCCGGTCCCACCTTTCGAGAAGCATGCAACTCACGCCGCCACCATGGGCGAAACCGAGCTTGAGTTGGGGCATCTCATCCATCATGCCGCTGAAGATCACGGACTCGATGGCGAAGGCGGTGCTTACCGGCAGGCCGACGAGATTGCGCAGATAGGCGAACTCCAAGGCTTCTTCCCCCACCTGCTGCTGCGTTAGCGGGTGGACGAAAACAAATGTTCCAGTGCGCTCGGCCTCCCGAAAGAATGGCCGAAGTTGCGGTGCGTCCAGGCTCAGTCCATTCACGAATGTACCAATTTCGACCGCCCTCATGCCCATCCCCACCAGGCGGTACAGTTCCTCGATCGCCATATCCACCGCCTGAAGCGGCACAGTCCCCATGCCATGGAAGCGGCCGGGAAACCGCCGGGCAAAATCCGCATAGGTATCGTTGATGATGCGGCTGAGTTCGAGCGCGCGGTCACCGGGGTCCGTGTAATGAAACAGGAACGTCGGTGGAGAAATTACTTGTGCCGAAATCCCTGTCGCATCCATGTGCTCGATGATTTCCGCCGGATCAAACCATATGGGCGAGAGCGAAAAGGTGACGCCTGCCGTATCGATCGCCGGGGTCCTGGTGGCGGCATCGCGCACTTGCAGCGATGCGACACCGGACCGATGCTCAAGCTCGATCAGGTAGGGCCGGGGAATGACGTGCGTATGCGCATCGATCAGCATGGTTGGCGGCGTCTCTCGAAAAGCGTTGCGGCGTTGCCGTGAAAGTACCGGCGGTGTATCGCATGCTGTGCGTCGCGACGGCGCCGGTTGGTTTCGAAGTCGATTGCCTCCGCGAGGGAGGCGCGGCCGCTTGCAAAAACAAGTCGGTCGTAGCCAAGCACCTTCCCCGCCAGCGCGAATGCCGCATCGTCGAGCTCCGGGCCCTCGATATAAAGGTTTCTGATATGGGCTGAAGGCGGGGCGAGGATCATGGCCCGGCATTCCCGGCGGATAGTGTAACCGTGATCCCAGCGTGCGATGAGCGCCGGAACGGTTCCCCCGCCCTCCGGAAGGAGAAGCTTCAGCGCCGGCATGTCGGTGAAATGGCGCTTGAAGATCATGCGCGAGATACAGACAGCATAGTCCGCCGGCATGCCGACATGGGTCTGCTGCCGGACGTTCGTGGGCGGGCCGCCATCGGCCAGGCCGCTCGATTGCAGGATGACCGGAAGCCCCAATTCCTGCGCGGCCTGGAGGACCGGCCGGAATTGGTCTTCGTCAACACGAGATCCGCGATACCGGGTAGGCAATGCGATTCCGCAAAATCCCCGGTCGAACGCCCGTTCGACAGAGGCAACGCCCGCATCGCCTTGATTCAGATCCACCAGTGCGATAGCCGTCAGCCGGCCATCGGACCGGTGCATTACGGCTTCCAGACCGCGATTGACGTGTGCGATCTGGTCTGAAGAGCCGATGATGTCGAAGGCTCGCTCGGACGATACGCAGAGCACCTGCCCCGTCACGCCTGATTCATCCAGTTCCCTCAGGCGCTGGGACACGGCATCGGCGATTGTCATTTGCTCTGCTGCAGCGGCGCGCGAGCCAAGGTCGATACCTGGGATATCGGCGGACCGCCCATCGAGAATAAGTCTTGCCACGGCGTCACGATCCTACATTCGTGTGTTTCTCAATGCGTGCGGGCAGGGTCATTGAACCTCGATCTTCGCGGTCTTGATCATGTCGGCCCACCGCCCGATTTCCGTCTGGATGAATGCTTTGAATTCATCCGGCGAGGAAAACGTGGCTTCGATGCCGTGCGGGGCATAGAAGGCGCGCGTCTCCTGCGTATCGTACTGCTGCTTCAGGGCGTCGGAGATCTTCCGGATGATCGCCTCGTCCGTCCCGGCCGGCGCCGCGAGCCCGAACCAGGCTGCAACGTCATAGTTCTCGAAGCCCGCCTCCATCATGGTCGGGTATTCCGGCGCACTGGACATGCGGGTGGCGCTGGTGACAGCGAGAGCGCGAACCTTGCCTTCCCTGGCCTGTGCGATGCCGTTGGAGTAATCGGCGAACATATAGGAGACCGTCCCCGCGACGAGATCGGTCAGCGCCGGCGGAACCGTCTTGTAGGGAATGTCCACGACATTGATGCCGGACTGGTCTGCCATCAGGGCCGACGCCACCTGCAGCGAACTGCCGGAATAGGCGGCGTTCAGCTTGCCAGGATTGGCCTTTGCATAGCTGATGAGCTCGCTCACGCTGTTCACGGGCACGCTCGGGTGAACGACGAGGAGCAGGGGGATCGAGGCGATCTTCCCGATCGGTGCAAAATCTGTCACGGGATCATAGGGGATAGTCTTGAACAGGGAAGCATTCGCCGCATGGGTCGAATTCGTTACGAGAAGGAGCGTATAGCCGTCACCGGGAGCATGCGCCACGATCTCGGTTGCGACGATGCCGCTCGCGCCGGGGCGGTTCTCGACCACGAACTGCTTGCCAAGCGCGGCGCTCAACATCTGAGCCGCCCGGCGCGCGATCGTATCCGCGGCGCTGCCGGCGCCGAAGGGGCACACGACCTTGACGGGTCGGGACGGATAGTCATCCGCTTGGGCGGGGGGTGCAATCCCGAGACATGCTGCAAGGGCAGCTACCGCTACAATCCAGGCTTTCATTGCGCACTCCTTACGATGGCAGGAATATTCAATACACAAAGGCATAGAATGAGTATGCCAGGCCATGCTCCAGCTTACTGATTTTGAGCGAATTCTGATCGATCGACGATTCCGTCCGATCGGAACGCGCTCTAGTCCTCGACAAAGACGATCTCCCTCTTTTTTCGTATCGCCGGAAGAACGGAGAAGATGACGATAACAAGGGCCGCGATCAGGCAGGACGCGCTGATCGGACTGGAGAGGAAGACCGCCGGATCGCCGCGCGAGAGGAGCATCGCGCGCCGAAAATATTCTTCCATCATGGGGCCGAGGATAAATCCGAGTATCAGTGGCGCCGGCTCGCAACCGACCAATTTGAATGCGACGCCGAGAATGCTGAAGATGACCGCGCAGTAGATCTCGAACGTGTTGTTGGAAAGCGAATAGGCGCCGATGCAGGAGAAGATGACGATGGCCGGAAACATCATGCGATAGGGGATTTGGAGGATCTTCACCCAAATGCCGATCAGCGGCAGGTTCAGAAGCACCAGCATGAGATTGCCGACAAGCATGCTGACGATGAGGCCCCAGACGAGGTCCGGCTGTTTGAGCATGATGCCTGGCCCCGGCTGAATTTCGTGGATGATCATGGCGCCGGCCATCAGCGCCATCAGGGCATTGCTCGGAATCCCGAGCGTGAGAAGCGGAATGAAGGAGGTTTGCGCCGCCGCGTTGTTCGCGGACTCAGGCCCCGCGACGCCCGCGATCGCACCCTGGCCGAAGCGTGAAGGATCTTTGGCAACCTTCTTTTCAACCCCGTAAGCGGCGAATGACGCCAGGAGCGCGCCGCCCCCGGGCAGTATTCCAAGCAGCGATCCGATCAAGCTTCCACGCGCCACCGCCGGGATCGCGGCTCGCCATTCTTTACGGCTTGGAAACAGCGAGCCGATCTCGCGCTTGTCGATGATCGTCGGCGTCTTCTCGCCGACGTTCAGGAACATCTCGGCGATGGCAAAGAGCCCGATCGCCGCGGACACGAAGTCGAGTCCGTCCGACAGTTCGTAGAAGCCAAACGTAAACCGCTGCACGCCGGAGGTTGGGTCCGTGCCAACGATCCCCAGCAGGAGACCGAACAGCGCCATGCCGATCGCGTTGATGACGGACCCCCGGGCAATCACGACGGCGAGGATGAGGCCCAGCACCGTCAGGGCGAAGTAGTCGACCGGTCCAAACGAGAGGGCGACGTCCGACAGCGCCGGGGCGGCGAAGGCGATGACCAGGGTGGAGAAAATGCCCGCCGCGAACGAGCCGATCGCTGCGATGCTCAACGCGGCGCCGGCCCGCCCCTTTTTCGCCATCTGATAGCCATCGAGGGTCGTGACCACCGACGACGATTCGCCGGGGAGGTTGACGAGAATAGCCGTCGTGGAGCCCCCGTACTGGGATCCGTAGTAGATGCCGGCGAGCATGATCAGCGCGGTCACCGGCTCCAGCGCATAGGTCGCCGGCAACAGGAGGGCCATCGTCGCAATGGGCCCGATACCGGGAAGAACGCCGATCAGCGTACCGAGCAAGGCGCCGATGAAGCAGAACAGCAGGTTCTGCAGGGACAGCGAGACGGCCGCGCCGAGCGCGAGGTGATGAAGGGCGTCCATCAGAATGGCCCGATCTGGACAGGCAGGTGAAGACCCAGGCCGAACAGCAGGGCACAGAACACGGCCAGGCCGGCGGCGAGCACCAGGGTCTCGACGAGGCGGAATGGCGACGCGGCCAGGCTTGCGATGATCATGCTGACCATGACGGTCACCACGAGGCCGATCCGGTCGATCAATATCGCGAACGCTGCAATCGACACGAGCACGAGCGACGGGCGGAGGAGCGGAATCCGGATCACGGGGGCCGATCGGTCAATCAAGCCGCGCCCCATGACGACGAGCCCGACCAGGGAAAGCAGGCCGGCCAGAAGCGACGGGAAGTAGCCCGGTCCCATCTGGCGCGCCGTGCCTGGGCTGTAGCCAAGTGCCACGCCAAGGAAACACAGGCCGGCTATCAGAAACAGAGCCCCTGCGAGAAAGTTCTTGTCGGAAAGGATTTTCGACATGTGCTGCACCTCCGCATCGACGCTCGCGCATGTGCGCGGCCCGACTCAGGCTTCGACCGCGTCAGCCGGAGCATAAGCCGCCGCCCGTTTCGGGGCGTGCGTGACAGGTGCTTCAGCTTGCGCCCTAACTGCTGGCAGTCCTCCCGGCGGCGGTCTCCGTGACGCATCGGCTGAATGAGCCGGGCACTTGGCCATGACCGAACGAGTGGTCTGCGATCCCCATATTGCGTTTTATTATATGAACGGTGACTCATTATTCACATTGTGTCAATGCGCTTCGTAAAATCACCGCAATAAAGAATAATTAATAATGATAACAATTAGTTATAAAAATTGATGCGGGCCGTCCGCAAGTTTCCCCTTGCAAAAAATGAATCATGACTCATAATTCACCAACGAGATGAGCAGAGGGCGCTTCGGCTGATGGCGAATAGCTGGCAACCGCGAACCGTGTGGCAAGTCGTCGAGGCCGGCGCGCGGGACAATCCGGATAAAGAGATTGCCGTGATTGAACGGGAGCGGCTGACCTTCGGCCGGCTCGCCGAGAGGGCGAAGCGGCTCTCCGCGCATCTGGCGGCGCTGGGCCTGAAGCCGGGCGACAGGGTCGCCCTCTGGCTCGAGAATTCGGCGGCTTGGATCGTCGTCTTCTGCGCGGTGGCGCGGCTTGGGGCGGTCCTGGTTCCCGTCAACACGCGCAGTCGCCCGGCGGAACTCGACTATCTGCTGGCTGCCTCCGAGCCGTCCATCCTCGTTCTCGGCCACGATCTCGCCGGCAAGACGAACGGGCTCGACGTTCTGCAGGGCCTCTGCCCCGGAAGGGATGTGGCAAGGGCCGGCGAGCGATGGCCCTCCCTTCGGCACGTCATCGGGGTTGCGGCACAGACCGTGGACGCCGAGCTCAGCTATGAGCATCTGCTTGCGGACGGGTCGGCCGGCGGATGCCCGGCGCCCGAGGTGCGGCCCGACGATCCGGCGATCATCCAGTTTACCTCAGGCACGACGGGGCGGCCGAAGGGTGCCGTCCTGACTCATAACGGCATGGTGCGCAACGCCTTCGAGGTCGGCGTGCGGATTGGGCTCGGCCCGGACGACAGGCTGTTCAGTCCGCTGCCGTTCTTTCATGTCGGTGGCCTGGTCCTTGCCGTTCTCGCGTGCATTGTGCATCGGGCCACGGTGGTGAGCGCAGCGTCCTTCGTGCCGGAGGGGGCGCTTGCCGTCATGGAGGACGAGCAATGTACATTGATCGGCGCGTTGGAGACCCTGTGCCTCGGCCTGCTCGACTGCCCGAGACTGCCGGATTTCAAGCTCAGGATCAGGGGTGGCTTCGCGCCCGGGCCGGCGTTGATTGCGCGACGGATGCGCGACGAGCTCGGCGCGGAGCATATCGTCAACATCTTCGGACTTTCGGAGGCATCGTCGACCTGCGCGGCGCCAAGCTGGGCGGACGAGCCCGAAATCCGCACCGACACCGTTGGGGACGCTTTGCCGGGCATCGAGATCGGTATCTTCGACGAGAAGAGCGGGGAGCGCATCCTTGACGGCCGCGCCGGTGAGATCCGCGTCAAGGGATTCAACGTCATGCTGGGTTACTTCCGGGATCCCGAGAGCACCGCAAGGGTTCTTCTCCCGGACGGGTGGCTTCGCACGGGCGATCTGGGCGCCGTGGGGGCGGACGGCAAGCTACGGATATCCGGGCGCCTGAAGGAAATCATCCGCAGCGGTGGTGAAAATTATAGTCCCGTGGAGGTGGAGGAGGCCCTTATGGCGCACCCGTCCGTTTCCATGGCGGCTGTCGCTCCCGTTGCCGATGCGCACTGGGGGGAGGTGGGGTGGGCCTTCGTCAAGCTGCGTGGGGGGCATGAGCACACGAAGGACGTCGAGCTGCTTGAATACTGCAGGGAGCGTCTGTCCAACTTCAAGGTGCCGCGAAGGGTGATCTTCGTGGACACGGTTCCATTGAGCGCCAGCGGGAAGATCCAGAAATCCGTTCTGCTCGACGGCGTTGCCGAGCGGGGTAGGTCTTCTGCGCCGGCTGCCAAGCCTGGTGCAACAGGCGGAGATACGAGGAATATCCATGGACGGTAATATCAGCACTAACATAGCTTGGGCGACGCCAGACAAGATTACGGTGTTCGGGCTTGACCTGTGTGAGGAGGTGATCGGCAAGGTCGATCTCGGCCAAATGGCTTTTCTGGAAATCTTTGCCCGTCTTCCCAATGAACGCGAGCAGCGCATGTTCAATGCGCTTCTTGTCATTCTCGTGGAACATGGCATCACGCCGTCGTCGCTGGCGACGCGCATGACTTATTGTGGCGCGCCGGAGGCCGTCCAGGCCGCCGTCGCGGCCGGGTTGCTGGGCCTGGGTTCGGTGTTCGCCGGCTCTCTCGACGGCGCGGCCCGGATGCTCCAGGAGGCGATACCGGATCCCGCCCAGCCCGGCGACCTCGATGCGATCGCCAAGACGATCGTCGCGACTTTCAAGGCGAAGAAAGAGATCATCCCTGGCCTTGGACATCCGTTTCACAAGCCGATCGACCCACGAACCCCCAAGCTCTTCGAGGTCGCCGAGCAGACGGGCTTCTCGGGGCCCTATGTCGAGCTGATGAAGAATATTGGGGCAGAAGCCGAGACAGTCTATCGCCGGCCGCTCCCCCTCAATGTGACGGGGGCGATGGGCGCGGTCGCGAGCGAGTTCGGGATCTCCTGGCGCATCTGTCGAGGGCTCGCCGTGATGGGGCGCGCCATCGGACTGGTCGGGCATATCCTTGAGGAAAGCCGCAATCCCATGGCCGATGAGATCTACGCGAGGGTTGAGGAAGAGGCGACGCGCCATGCCCATGACAATCATGCCAGAGGTTAAGGCGAAGGTTGCTGACAGGGTCAAGTCCGACATCGTCGGTCGGCACGCAGGCGAGGCCCATACCGTCGCGACGCTCAGGCGGATTCTCGCCTACGCAGCGGCCATCGATGCCAGCGATCACTGCTATACCGACGATCTAAGGCCTGAGGGTGTCGTTGCGCCGCCGCCATTCGCCATCTGTCTCGAATGGCCCGTCGTCAGCGGCTGGTGGGGCACGCTGGGCGGCTTCTCGAATCCCGAGCGAGCCTTCGAGTCCGTTCATGTCTTCCAGGACTCGCATTTTCATGGCCTGATCAAACCCGGGCAGGAACTGCGGACGACGGGGCATATCGCGGCGGTGCGCCCGACAAGTGCCGGCGCATATGTGGCCGTGAAGCTCGAGACGGTGGACGTAGCCTCGCTCAAAACCATGGTGACCAGCTGGTGGGGCGGCATCTTCCTCGGCATGTCGGTCGAGGGGCCCGCGCGCGAGACCGAGGCCCTGCCCCGGCTTCGACAGGAGCCCGGCCTGCCTGCCGGCCCCGCCGAGCGGGAAATCATTCCGATCGATCGCCTGTATCCGCATATCTATACCGAGTGCTCGCAGATATGGAACCCGATCCACACGGAACAAAGCTTCGCGCGCAGGAGCGGCCTGGAGGACATCATCCTTCATGGCTCGGCTACCTGGGCCATGTCCGCTCTGAGGCTCGTCAGGCGCTATGCCGGAAGCGATCCGGCGCGCCTCAAGCGCATAGCCGTCAACTTCAAGGGAGCGGTGGTTCCCGGCAAGCCGATCGTTCTGGAGCACCGGAGCGATCCGGATCTGGCCGGCGCGGTCGTTTTCGCAGTGCGCAATGCCGCCGGGGAATTGGCGATCACCCACGGAATTGCCGAATTCGAATAGCCATGCCGGCCATGGCCTGTATGCTGACCTCCAACTCGAACCAAACGATGAATCAGGTAATGTCAAAGACCGTATCGCCAGTGAGCCGCCGAACCCGTGTCGAAAAATCCAACCAGGTGCGGGCCGCATTGTTGGACGCAGCTATCGATGTGGTCGGGAAATATGGATACGCGGGCGCGTCGATCTCGCGGATCACCGCGCGCGCTAAAGTGGGGCAAGGAACGTTCTACAATTACTTCGAATCCCGGAACGCCATCTTGGATGAGCTTCTGCCCACCATGGGCGAGATGATGCTCGATTTCATTCGCAAGGAGGTCTCGCCCCCAGGCAGTGAGCTCGATCGTGAGATGCAACGGTTCGACGCCTTCTTCAAGTTTCTGGTCGCCAAACCCCAATTCTACCGCGTGCTCAATGAAGCGGAGCTGTTCGCGCCTGCCGGCTACCAGAAGCACTTCGCCAACCTGACAAACAACTACAACCTCGCCTTTGCGAAGGCCCACGCCCGCGGTGAGATGCCCGATTACGACGACCAGGAACTGGAAGTGCTTGTTGCAATCCTCATGGCAATCAAGGGAAATCTTGGACAGCGCTACGCCTATGCCAATGGCAAGGTTTCGCCGATCCCGGATTTCGTTCGCCGCACCTATGAAAAGCTTATCAAGAGGGGAATATTCGGACCGATATCGTCAGCCGATTGATATCGTATTTCAGCACATACCATTCCAGAGGTATTGTGTTCGCCATTGAAATAGTAAACTGAAAATAATTTGGTTGCCGTGTTAGTTAAATACGGCAACTGAATATCTTATTGTATTGCATTTATCTATCTTTTTGGATCTTTTTTATTTATATATACGATTTATAGTATGAAGTATGCTTGACGTCGCAAAAAATCTGACATAAGATAACATTCAATATGTCGTATCGTATTATGATATGAGGTCGTTATGCTCATTGACGTTCATGGACACGCTCTCTCCGAACGTTTCATTCGCGATCTGACGCGCAAGCCGATCAGCGGGTTGACGTGCGATATTGCAGACGATGGGGCGGTCACGGTTCGCCATCCAGGCGATGATCGCAACAAGAGCACGCTGGACCCCCATCTTTTCGACATGCCGCATCGGCTCGACAGCCTGAGGCGCCGCAAGGTCGAGAAGCAGTTCTTTGCGCCTCAGCCGTTTCTTCTCGCCTGGAATGGAAGCGCTGCGGACGTGGAGCTCTCGCGTGCACTGAACCGGCAGTCGATGGATGTCCAGGAGGCGGGCGACGGCCTGCTCGAAGCCATGGCCGTTCTGGCGCTCGGAGAGCCCGAACGGGCAGCTGACGAGTTGCAGAGGGCAGTCGATGAATACGGGATGCGCTCGGCGATGATCCCGTCGACGGCCGGCGGCGTGCCCCTGGACGAAGCGCAATTCACGCCGCTGTTCTCAGCCGTCGAGCGTCTGGGCGTGATGCTCTTCATGCATCCTACCGCCATGCATTCCCCTCGCTACGGGCACTATCTCAACCATGTGCTCGTCGGCTTTCCCCACGAGACGACGCTCGCGGTTACGCGCATGATCTTCGAGGGATTCTTTGAGCGGCACCCCGGGATCAAGCTGATCCTGGCTCATGGCGGAGGCGATCTCGCATTCCTCAGCGGCCGGCTCGACTCCGCCTATCTCGCCTCTGGCTGGGAGGCGGACCCTTACTGTCGGCGCCATATTTCCAAGCCGCCGAGCGCCTACTTACGCGATCTGTACTACGACACCTGTACGTTGAGCGAAGACAGCAATCGCTTCCTGGTCGCGAAGATGGGAGCCGAGCGGATCGTGTTCGGCACGGAC
Organism: Pseudochelatococcus sp. B33; assembly: GCF_053570585.1. Lineage (NCBI taxonomy): Bacteria > Pseudomonadati > Pseudomonadota > Alphaproteobacteria > Hyphomicrobiales > Chelatococcaceae > Pseudochelatococcus > Pseudochelatococcus sp. B33. The sequence goes on from NZ_JBSEFH010000030.1 coordinate 53,765, forward strand.
TATCCTTTCGACATCGGCGACCCCGAAGGCATGCGGACCGTGCCCGTGCTCGACGAGCTTCCATCCGATCAGCGGGAGATGATCTCGCGGTCGAACGTGCTCACGTTGCTTGCGCGCTGAATGCGGATGGACCGGAATTCTGTCATGCCGAACTCGAATCTTTCCGGATCACTCCAGGAGGCGACGGAACCCGGCTGGCACTCTGCCGCCGCCCCCCGTTCGCAGCGGGCCGCACGCAGCCTTTCGCGGGCAGCGAGCGCGTTGCTTCCGATCGGCGTCGTCGTCATCATCATTTCAGCGTGGTCGCTCGCCATCGTTCTCTTTCGGATTCCAAGCTATATTCTTCCTGCGCCGTCCAGCGTGCTTACGACAATCCTCGACAACAAGCTCCTGATCGTCAGGCACAGCCTGTCGACTTTGACGGTGATTGCCCTCGGCTTCCTCATCAGCGTGGTGGTCGGCATCACGGCTGCTGTTCTGGTCGTCATGAACCGCACGATCGAACGTGCATTGATGCCGATCATCATCGGCTCCCAGACCATTCCCAAGGTCGCCATCGCGCCGCTGCTGGTCGTCTGGCTCGGCTTCGGGATCGAGCCCAAGGTGGCCGTGACTTTCCTGATCTCGTTCTTTCCGATCGTGGTCTCGACGATCACCGGGCTCAAGGCGGTCGAGAGCGAGATGCTGGAACTGGTCCGCTCGATGGGTGCGGGCAGTCTCAGGACGGTGTTCCTCCTGCGGATACCCACCGCGCTTCCACAGGTGCTCAGCGGCCTGAAGCTCGGCATCACTGCGGCCGTCGTCGGCGCGGTCGTCGCTGAATTCGTCGGGTCGGACAGCGGCCTGGGTTACCTGCTGCTCACGTCGACCGCCGTTCTCGACGGCCCGATGGTCTGGGCGGCCCTGCTCGTTCTAGTCGCGATCGGCGTGCTCCTGTTCGCAGCAATCATACAGCTGGAGCGGCTGCTTATCCCATGGCACGTCTCGATACGCACCGAAAATCAATAATCAAGACGGGGAAGAGGAGAAGTATTATGGCGGGAAATGCAACCTTCGGTCTGACCAGACGCAGCCTGTCGGCCTGTCTCGCAGCCGGTCTGGTCGTGCCCTTCTTGGCGCGTCGCGCCCGGGCTGCCGATCGAGTCGATCTGCGTCTCGATTGGGTGCTGAGCGGATATCATGTTCCATTCTATTGGGCCAAGGAAAAGGGATATTATCGCGATGCCGGGATCGACATCGATATCAAGCTCGGCACAGGTTCCGGCACCGCGCTGAACCTGCTTGCGGCGCGGGAGGCTACCTTCGCCATGGCGGATTCCATGGTCGCCGCCAATTCCATCGCCAGGGGCATGCCGATCAAGTCGATTTTCGTCCACGAGCAGGTTGGGGGCTGGGCGATCGCCTCCTGGGCGGATAAGCCGATCCGGCAGCCGCAGGATATGATCGGCCGCAGCATTGCGGCCGCCGCCGATCAGAAGGCGATCGTCGATCTCTTCATCGCCGTCAACAAGCTTCCCAAGGATGAGGTGACGATTCGCGTGGTGAGCGCCGCTACCCGAAACACCGTCTTTCTGCAGCGGCAGGTCGATGCGATCGTGAGCGCTCCGGTAGGCTCGCTCATGGACATGATCGTGGCCGCTCAGGCGGGGACGGCGCCCCCCGTCCACGTAATGTCATTTTCGGATTTCGGCATAACCGCCTTCGGCCACGGAATTTCGGCGCTCAATGAGACCATTGCCGCCAATCCCGACCTCGTGCGGCGCTTCATTGCCGCGTCGATACGCGGTGTCGAGGATGCCGGCAAGAATGCCGACGAAGCGACTGATGCAGCGCTTCGTCTGTCCGAGACGCACACCGATCGCCGGACGTCGATCAAGCTGCAGTGGCTGGAGACGATGAAGCGGCTACATACACCCGCTTCCGTCGGCCAGGTCGTTGGCTGGATGAGCGCCAGCGACTGGCAAAACTGCGTCGACATCCTGCTCACCACCGGCGTGATCGCCCAGCCCCTGCCGGTCGACAACCTCTACACCAACGCCTTCTTTCCGAGCTAGGTCATGGTCGCAGATCAGGCGAGGCCCGCCGTGGACCATGGAGGCACGGAGCAGGAGAAAGCACTCATCCGTGTGGATGATGTCTCGCTATCTTATCCATCATCCGCCGGTCCCATAGTTGCGCTCCAGAACGTCACGTTTTCGGCCAGGGACGGAGAGTTCATCGCCATAGTCGGCCCATCCGGCTGCGGAAAATCGACGCTGCTGAAGTTGTTGGCGGGGCTGATCCCTCCGACGGCTGGTGAGGTACGCGTGAACGGTGAAGTGGTGCGCGAGCCTGGAAAACGCGTAGGCATCGTCTTCCAGAGCGCACTGCTGATGCCCTGGAGAAACATCCTCAGCAACATCTTGCTGCAAGTGGAGGTCAGGGGGCTCAGAACGTCGGATTATATCGATTCCGCGCACCAACTCATCGAACTGGTCGGGCTCACCGGCTTCGCCGAGAAACGGCCCTACGAGCTGTCGGGAGGAATGCAGCAAAGGGTAGGGCTCTGCCGCGCGCTGATTCACGACCCGGACCTTCTGCTGATGGACGAGCCCTTCGGCGCACTCGACGCGATGACCCGCGAGCAGATGAACACGGAGCTTCAGCGGATCTGGATGGAACGCAAGAAGACCGTGTTGCTGATTACCCATAGTATTGCGGAAGCAATCTATTTAGCCGATCGTGTGTTGGTCATGAGCTCGCGTCCCGGCCGCATCATCGCCGACCTTGCGGTGGATCTTCCGCGTCCGCGGACGCTCGACATGACCGGATTGGAAGGTTTCGGCGCCCTTTCCAATAAAGTCAGGCGCCAGTTAAATGCGGTATCGGCCGTTGATTGATCGCGCGGCCGCTATCAAAATAAAGCTAGGTGAGCTCGGCAGCCAGAGCGCTTTCCGATTAAATGGAATCATTTAATCGATAAGAATTCGCTCAAAATCAGAAACTTAGAGACTTTTGCGTTTCAACGAAACGCGGAAAGTCTCTAATTCAGAAGATGGTCGGATGGCTATGACGAACCAAGACGTGGCTTCTATCCCGGACCCGCTGCCGGCGATACTCGCGGCCCGGGCCCGGACTCAGCCCGACAGGATTTTCATCAGGACGGTCGAAGGGGAGGACGTGAGTTATGCCGACCTTGAGCGCCGGGTGCGCGCCTGGATGGAGACGCTGATCGAAGCCGGTACAGAAGCGGGAAAAAACATTGTCGTAATGCTTCCGAACAGCATCGATTCCATCGCGATCTGGATGGCTGTCGCCAGGATCGGAGCGGTAGAGGTGCCGATCAATACGGCTTATCTGGGAAGCATGCTTCGCCATGTCGTCGTCGATTCCAGCGCCGACATCGTGATTGCGCACACACGATTCCTGCCGCGCTTCGAGGCGCTGCAGGACGAGATGCCCAACGTCCGGGAGCTCATCGCAGTCGGCGAGGGGGGTGAGGCCGGCATTTCGCGGTTCCGGGTCAGCGCCCCGCACCGCGCGGCCGGGGGATCTGAACGCCGGTCGGTGAAGCTGGAGGCGCATGATCTCGCATGTATCGTCTACACGTCGGGGACGACCGGCCCCTCGAAGGGGGTAATGGTGCCCTGGCGTCAGATATGCGAGACTGCGCGCTGGTGCATCCCCAATAAGGACCTGACGCCGGAAGACGTCTGGTACTGCCCCTGGCCATTCTATCACGTGAGCGGGAAGCTGAGCCTCTACGGGACGGCCCTCGCCGGCGCGACCCTCGTACTCAGGGATACGTTCAGCACCAGCCAGTTCTGGCCCGACATTCGCAATTTTGGCTGCACGACGACGATGGTCGTCGGCGCCACCATCGCTTTCCTTGAGAGCCAGCCGCCGACTCCGCGCGATCGCGACCATCCTCTCAGAAACGTCTACGTCTGCCCCCTGCCGCAGGATCCGCAAAGTTTCATGGCGCGGTTCGGCGTCCGCCTCTGCACCGCGTTCAACATGACGGAGACAAGCTGCCCGATCGTGACGGAATGGGTGCTCGGGCCCGGAAACAGTTGCGGAAGGGTCAGGCCCGGCGCCGCGTGTCGGATCGTCGACGAGCACGACGAGGAAGTTCCCGACGGTACGGTCGGCGAACTGGTCGTTCGCTCGGATCGTTCATGGGAACTGATGTCGGGCTACTGGAATCGGGCGGAAGCGACTGTCTCGACCTGGCGAAATCAATGGTTCCATACTGGCGACGCTTTCAAGCGCGATGCGGAGGGCAACTATTTCTTCGTCGATCGGCTGAAGTACTCGATCAGGCGTCGAGGAGAGAACCTTTCCTCCGTCGAGCTCGAAAGCGAAGTGAACGCGCATCCGGACGTCGCGGAATCGGCTGCAATCGGCGTTCCGTCGGAATGGGGCGAGGAGGACATCAAGGTCTTCGTCGTGACGAAGAACGGACGGGAACTCGATCCTGCGGACCTTATTCGCTTTCTGACCCCGCGTGTGCCCCGTTTCATGCTGCCGCGATACATCGTCCAAGTCGACGGCATCCCGAAGACGGACACTTTCCGTGCCAGGAAGGAGGAGCTGAAAGCCATGCCGGTCAACGAGAAAACCTGGGACAGCGCGAGACAGTGACGATGGACCGGCGCCCGAAGAAAGTCGAAGGCAGATCGCAGGAGCCCGTGGAGCAGGGCGTCGTTCCCATTCAAAGCGTCCAGCGCGCCGCGGCCATGTTGAGCCTCTTCAGCGCGAAGCAGACGACGCTCACTTTGGCGGAAATGCGCGACGAGCTGGGAATGAATACGCCAACGGCACACCGTTATGCGATCACCCTGCGGCAGACGGGGCTGCTCCACTACGATGCGGCGACGAGATCCTATTCTCTCGGGCCGCGGATAATTCTGCTTGGCACCGTTGGCCTGAATGGTTTGACGCTGACGCAAATTGCGCGGACATACCTCGATTCGCTGGTCAGGCGAACCAATCTGACGGCGACGCTGGCGATATGGGACGGCAAGGCGCCTGTGGTCGTTCAGGTCAATGACGAGACGGATGGGCTGCTATCGATCGGAGTGCGCATCGGCACGCGCTTGCCTCCTTTGGGGTCGGCCGCGGGGAAGGTCTTCTTGGCATTTTCCGACGAGGCGGCCGCCTCTTACGGGTTGGCGGGACAGGACGGCGCTACGCAGGCCGTCGCGCAGGATGTCTTGACGATGTCTCAGGATGAAAGAGAGAGCTTCATAACGGAGATCGACAAAATTCGCCAGACCCACATCGGTATCAACCTCGATACGATGCCGGGATTTTGTTCGATAGCCGCTCCCGTGTTGAGGGCGGGGGAGATCATGGGTGCATTGGTTCTCAACGGGAGTAGCGCCTCTCTTCCGGCTACCGAACGATCGGTGGCGGCGGGCCACCTGCTGCAAACCGCCCGAGCCCTTGGCCGGGCTCTTGAAGGCGGCGAGTCCCTCTCTTCCGAGCCATGAGCTGGTTATGGACCGCTATCACGACAGGTTAGGTGCGATATGACAGTTGAATTCGAGGTATCAGACAACATCGCAACCGTGATGCTTGCAAGACCCGAGCGGCTGAATGCAATTAACAACGCGATGGTCGACGCGCTGGCCAGGGTCTGGCGCGAGATCAGGGATCGGCGCGATATCCGTGTCGCGATACTGACCGGCGCGGGGGACCGTGCATTTTGTGCTGGCGCCGACCTGCTGGAGTACATTCCCGAGCCTCCACCGATCTCGGACACGTGGGTTCACCAAGCGGGACTGCGGCCCGACCGCGGAATCGAGCTCTGGAAGCCCGTCATTGCGGCGGTGAACGGACATTGTCTCGGCGGCGGCATGACGCTTCTTCTCGCGACGGACATTCGTTTGGCAGTTCCGAAAGCGACATTTGGAACGCCGGAGGTTCGATGGGGCGTCCTCGCGAGTTGCGGGGGAACACAACGGCTGATGCATGAGTTGCCCTCTGCGCTTGCAATGGAGATGTTATTGACTGGCAAGCCGATTGATGCCGCGACGGCCGAACGGCGCGGCCTGATCAACCGGATCGTGGAACCGGACGCGTTGATGAAAGAGGCGCGCGCTGTCGCCCGGCAGATCGCGGCCAATGCACCACTTGCCGTTCAGGCGACGAAGGAACTTGCACTCACATCCCGCGGGGTCTCGCCGGCGATCGGCATCAGGCTGGAAGACGCCATGGTCCGGCTACTGCAGGCAACAGAGGATGTTCGGGAAGGCACAACCGCTTTCGCCGAGAAAAGGCAGCCGGTCTTTCGAGGTGAGTAGCTGTGCGCCACAGACGACATAGGAAAATCCATGCCGATAAATGAGCCGCTTATCCTGTCCGAAGAGCAGGTCCTGTCTCTGCTGACGCCGGATGATGCTTTCGAGGTCGTTAGAGAAGCCTTTTCAGCAGCTGCGCGGGGAGCCGCGATAAACTTTCCCGTCATTCGGGAGAAGCTACCCGGCCGAATCTTCGGTATCAAGTCGGCGGTGAGCGTCGAACACGGGCTTTTGGGGTTCAAGGCCGGCGGCAGCTTTCCAGGTGATAGCGCGGGGCAGAGCGTACATCAGTCCTCCGTTTCTCTTGTAGACTATGAGACCGGTCAGATTTCCGCGATCATATCAGGCAACGCCATCACGAGACTCAGGACGGCGGCTGCATGCGCACTTTCAATCGCCTGCTCGGCACGGGACGACGCTCTCCGGCTTGGGGTAATCGGTGCCGGAGCTCAGGCTGCTTCTCACATCCGGGCGGCTCTGAAGGTTCGTCCTTTCGAATCCGTCGCGATTTGGAGCCGGTCGTCGACCCGCGCTTCAGCGGTTGCGGACAAAATCCGCGAGCAGGTCGCATGCGATGTCGCTGCGGATCTAAGATCGATGGTCGAGAATAGCGACGTTCTTATCACCTTGACGCCGTCTACGGCAACGCTGGTGGACGACGCATGGGTCAGGCCGGGCACTCACCTGGCCTGCATGGGCGCTGACACGGCAGGAAAGCAGGAGGTCGACAGCCTTCTGGTCGCGCGCGCTCACGTTCTGACGGACGAGGTCGATCAAGCGCTCACGATAGGTGAATGTCAGAGCGCATTCCGTCTCGGATTGATTGCCCGAGACCATATTCGTGGCACGCTGGGAGGGGTACTGGAAGGCCATGTTTCGGCACGTGGGAGTTCTGACGATATCACGCTGTTCGACGGAACCGGTGTCGCATTGCAGGATCTCTTTGCTGCCCGCTTCGTCGTGGATCGTATGAAGTCGATTTCAAACTGACGGACTCCCCGACGGCGGGATCTCTACGGTTTCGCCGGCCTGCCGGGCAGGCCGCAAGGCAGGGTTTCGCCGAAAGCGGTGAGCAGAAGCCGTTGAATCATCTGCCTCTGGCCCGAGGCCAAGGACCACAGAAGGCCGATTTCGCGCGGCATGGGGGCTCCGGGAATGTCGAGGATCTGTATGTTCAACCCCTCGGGCCAGGGACGCGACCATTCCGGAATGATTGCTATTACCAGTCCGGAATCGACCATGACGGCAATTGCTTCGAGGGAATCGAGCTCCGCCCATTCCCGGGGCGCAAGATCGTGTAGGCGCAGCCACGCTTCCAGCTGTCGCCCACCCCAGTTATTGCGGTCATAGCGAATGAAGGGCGAGTTGCGTATCGTATTCAGGATGTCATCGACCCTCATGTCGACCGGGCAGATCAGCCGATACGGCTCGTGGCGCAAGGGCTGCCACTCGTAAGATTTGGTGATCTCGAAAGGCGGGCGCACGAGGATCGCCGCGTCAATCCGGGACTAAACACTGATTGCAACACGCGTTCAGGCCGACATGAAGCTCGTTGATCTCGCCTTCGGACAGGGTGACGATGCTAACGCCCGCGAAGCGCAGGCGCTTGCCTTCTATGAACTGCGATCCCATGCTGCGCGGCGGTTCTGGCGCTCCGTCGCGGGCCGCCGACCGGGACCGGAGTTTCGGGTCATGCCCGCCCAACTCCGTCAATGGCACGTCCTGTCGCTACGCGCGTTGGACGCACAGATGCACGGCGCGAGCTATCGCACCATCGCCGAAGTGCTGCTCGGATTCAGAGGCAACAAGGAGGATTGGGAAGTCGATCCGCGCAAGAACAAGGCCCGTCGCCTCGTCGCCCACGCTATCAACATGATGCAGGGCAGTTATAGGCTGCTGCTGCACTATCCCATCAAAGCAGATGGGCGGCACTGAACTGATAACCCGCGAAGCCGTATGCCGCGCCTAATCTTCTTCCCTGCGTTCAAATTGGGACGGTGATTGACTTATGCTGGAAGTGCGATCTGGCACAAGATGAACGAGCTTTTCGAGATCGCCGACGAGTTTTCGGTTTTTCGCGATGGCAACTACGTCGCGACGCACCTGAATTCCGAGGTCACGCGCGATGACATCATCCGGATGATGGTCGGGCGCGAGATCACGGACATGTTCCCCAAGCAGACGGCTGAGATCGGCGATGTCGTGCTGTCCGTGGACAGGCTGACGCTCGACGGCGTGTTCCACGACACAGCTTCGAGCTGCGCGCGGGGGAGATCCTCGGCGTTGCGGGGCTTGTCGGATCCGCTCGAGGGTCTCGACCACGAGGCTGCCTTCTCGGACCACGATGGGCGCGGCCTCTGTCCAGCCACTCGCGATATCGGTCAGAACCAGGCTGTGAACGAAGCTGCCGCGATTGACATCCCCGCAATGAGCTACCAGGTCCATTTCCATGCTGCCGGGAAGCGGCTCATTCCAGTCAGCAAAGGTGCGCATTTTGATGCGCCGTCGTGGCTCCGGCACAATCCTCGGCTTTTTCGTTCTGTTGGTGCGCTTCGGCATCTGGAGCAAGCGATCGATCGTCGCGGCGCTCACCGACAGGATCTTGTGGCGTATCTCTTCCTCGAGCTTCAAATGGCCATTGCGTTCAAGCGCCGGCAACAAAATAGGCAGCAACGCCTTGAGGCGCTTGCCGCAGACTCGATCGGAAGCTTCCCATAGCACAATCAACGTACTCCGAGCGGCCTCATCATAGAGCGGCCGGCGTTGACGGGTCTGCCGATCCTTCGGCGCCGGTTGGGTATTCAGTACACGGATTGCGGATTTCTCGTGATACCCTGTCGCCACGATGAACTCCTCCAAGATCCTGCGCTTGTCCGCGTTCGCCACAATCGCATAGCGACCCCGGATCGCATTGGCGAGTTCCGTGCGTATGGCATGCGTCATCTTCGCCGTCATGTTGCCCTCCCTGATAGGGGGCATTATGGCGATATATGCCTTCACGGGTAACAATTTAGGTGAGGCAACGAACTCGTTCAGTAACATTTTCATTGAGGCAATGCGACACCCAGGCTCTCATGGTAGCGCTGGTGATTGTAGTGTTCGACGAAGGCCTCGATCTGGGCTTCGAGATCGCCGGGCAGGTAGTAGTTTTCGAGCAGGATGCGGTTCTTCAGGGTCTGGTGCCAGCGCTCGATCTTGC
>NZ_JBSEFH010000031.1:0-60290 GCF_053570585.1 Pseudochelatococcus sp. B33
AGATAAAAGAAACCGGCACTACGTTGGCCGGATTTCAGAAATTATCGTTGTCTGCACACTGTTTAGGTGGGGCGCGAGCGGCACCCCACTTTTGACCCCTATGGTGCCTCGATTGCGCGCAAAGCTTTGGCATTCTTGGATTTCGAGCGGCACCAAAGGCGCAAATCGTCCAGTTTTCGGCATTTCGGCTCGGAGAACGTCCGAGCACATCGCGGTACATAACCGGCGTTATGGTCTTGCTGCCGGGAGCATGAAACCGGATCGCCGTCAGGCCCTCAAGGCCAAGCCGCTGCGCGGGGGCGCACGCGCCCGCCTTGACCGCCTGCCGCCGCTCCGGTGGTGGCTCGGGAAGCAGACAAGGAAGGATTGGGGGCGCTGTCGCGCTCCCATGCCGGAACGAACGAAAGGGGTGGTCATCGTGAGTGGGTCGTGATAGGTTACATGTAACTATATTGTGGAGACCGATCATGGTGACAGCATCCAATTCCAAGCCCGTGCGGGTTAAGGTGCGCGAGCACCGCGACCGGCTGCGCGCCCAAGGGCTGCGGCCCATCCAGATTTGGGTGCCGGACGTGCGCGCAGCCTCTTTCCGGGAACAGGCGCATCGCCAGTCGCAAGCGGTCGCCGCGAGCGCCTATGCCCGCGAGGATCAGGCTTTCATCGATGCGGTTTCCGATTGGGACGATGAATGAGGCGCGGCGAGGTCTGGACGGTCTCGGGCGGCAAGGATTATGCAGGCAAGCCGCGCCCGGTCGTGATCGTGCAAGACGACAGTTTTGACGCAACCGACTCGATCACGATCTGCGCCTTCACCACCGACCCGACCGATGCGCCGCTGTTCCGTCTCGTGGTTGAGCCGAACGAGCGCAACGGCCTGCGTTCCCCCTGCCGCCTGATGGTGGACAAGATCACCACCGTCCCCAAGGCGAAGATAGGTGTGCGTGTCGGGCGTCTCGATGATGAGGACATGGTGCGGCTCAATCAGGCCATGACCGTGTTCCTCGGCATGGCCGTCTCTCCCCGAGCCGGAAGGAGGAAGGAGACGTGAGCATTGGAGCATCGACCTTGCAGGTAGGGAAACGGCGGCAATCGGCGGCGAACGGGTCGTTCCGGATACGGAAGAGCCGGGCGATGATGAGGGCATGTCCAGGACGTGCGCCCATCACAGGCCCAACCGTCGCGGGCGCGTCGAAACCGGCGTGCTGCCCGACGATCTTTACGACTACGCCAAGCCCCAAACGCCGTCGCGCGTCGGGCGGCCGGTCAAGCATGACCTTTCCGGCTGGACCGTCACCGACGACTGGCCCGAGCACATCCCGGTCACGGAGACCGAGGTGGACGTGTTCGAGGCGTGGTTCGGCGATCTATTCGATGAACTCTTCGGGCCATGCCGATGATGTGAGAAGGAGGCTTCTGTCATGACTGCACTCCAACTCTCGAACGGGGTGCGTGCCGCCCTCTATCTTCGCGTCTCGACCGCCCGGCAGGCCGAGCATGACATTTCCATTCCTGACCAGAAGCGGCAGGGCGAAGCCTATTGCGAGTCTCGCGGCTATCAGCTCGTTGAGACTTATATCGAGCCGGGCGCAACCGCCACCAACGATAAGCGCCCCGAGTTCCAGCGCATGATCGAGGCGGGCACGTCCAAGCCCGCACCTTTCGATACTGTCGTGGTGCATAGCTTCTCGCGCTTCTTCCGCGATCACTTCGAGATGGAATTCTACGTTCGCAAGCTGGCGAAGAACGGCGTCAAGCTGGTCTCCATTACGCAGGAGATGGGCGACGATCCCATGCACCAGATGATGCGGCAGATCATGGCGCTGTTCGACGAATATCAATCGAAAGAGAACGCCAAGCACGTCCTGCGCGCCATGAACGAGAATGCCCGGCAAGGCTTCTGGAACGGCGCACGACCACCCATCGGCTATCGCATCGTCGCGGCCGAGCGGCGGGGATCGAAGATCAAGAAGAAGCTGGAGATCGACCCGCTGCACGCCGACACCGTGCGGCTGATCTATCGGCTGTTCCTTGAAGGCGACGGCACGTCCGGCGCGATGGGCGTCAAGGCCATCACCACCTATCTCAATGAGCGCCGTTTCTTCACCCGCGACGGCGGACGTTGGGGACTGGCGCAAATCCACGCTATCCTGACCCGCACCACCTATATCGGCGAGCACAGATTCAACACGCGCTCGCATAAGAACCGGGAGAAGAAGCCGGAGAGCGAGGTCGCCATCATGGCAGTGCCGCCCTTGATCGACCGCGAGATATTCGATGCGGTGCAAGCCCGCCTCAAATCCCGCAACCCCATGGTGACGCCCGCGCGCGTGTCGAGTGGTCCCACGCTCCTGACCGGCATTTGCTTCTGCGCCAAGTGTGGGGGCGCGATGACGCTCCGCACCGGCCGAGGCAGCGCGGGCGGCACATACCGCTACTACACCTGCTCGACCAAGGCGCGGCAGGGCAAGACCGGCTGCAAGGGCCGCACGATCCCGATGGGCAAGCTGGATCACCTTGTCGCCGATCACATTGGGGATCGCTTGCTCCAGCCCAAGCGGCTGGAAACCGTGCTCGCCAGCGTTATCGACCGCAGGCAGGAGCGCACCGAGCGTCGCCGCGAGCATCTAGCCGAGCTTCACAGGCGAATCACGGAAACCGACCAGCGGCTTGGCCGGCTCTTTGACGCCATCGAAGCCGGCATGGTGGACAAGGACGACGCCATGGCGAAGGAGCGCATGGCAAGCCTCAAGGCGTTGCGGGATCAAGCCGCTGCCGACGCAGAGCGCACGCAGCTCGCGCTCGACAGTTCAGGCAATCAGGGCGTCAGCCCCGATATGCTCAAAGGGTTCGCCCGCAAGGCCCGCGAGCGGATACGGCTCGAAGGTGGAGGCTATCGCCGTGACCACCTGCGCGCGCTGGCCCAGCGCGTCGAGGTCGCGGACGACGAGGTTCGCATCATGGGATCGAAGTCGGAATTGCTGCGAACGCTGGTCGCCGCTTCGAGCGTAGAAACGGCGGCGTTCGGCGTTCAGAGTTCTGTACTGAAATGGCGCGGGCGAAGGGATTCGAACCCTCGACCCCAACCTTGGCAAGCGAAAAATTGGGTTATCCCGCTGTTTTAAAAGAGCTTATCGGAGTTTGCCCCGGTGCGCCAGAGTGCCGGTTCCGTCGGGGCTAGTGGCATTTTACCTGGGTGAAACCCTGCGGAACTGCCGGATTGGCATGTGTACCGCAGCGGAATGGCGGATGTGTAACCGCGTGGTGACCGCGGTTGTTCATGCAGCCCCAATCCTCAGGGTTTCGTTCTCCACAGAGGTGTCGAAATCTTTGATAGCTGTGAACCGGCGGAATCTGGCTGCGCTTGCCAGCGACAGAACCTCAACGGTAGCTTCATCGACACGCCCCAGCTATCGATTGCTAGCTCGGCCGCGAGGTCATGGGTGTCGTGCAGGGGGGCGGTCTCGTGGCAGTTGTGGCAGAAAAGGAGGTTGGGCTATAGCCTCCGTTATTCAGCCGCCTGACGAGCTTCTGCGTCGCCAGCACCTGCAACATTCGCCTCGCCCCATTCCTTGAGCGCGAGGATGACGGGCTCAAGGCTGCGCCCGCGTTCAGACAGGCAGTATTCCACCTTGGGCGGCACTTCAGGATAGACGGTGCGGATCACGAAGCCATCCGTCTCCAGTTCACGGAGCTGATTGGTCAGCATCCGTTGCGTGACGTTGGGCAACCGGCGACGGATTTCGTTGAAACGGAGTGTGCCTTGCAGCAGGTGCCAGAGCACCACGCCCTTCCACTTGCCGCCAATGAGCGCAAGCGTCGCCTCCACCGGGCAGCCCGGACTGCAATCGAAACGCTCATGACGGAGGCGTGGCATCAGACGGTATCCTTTTCGACACTATGTGCAGTTTATGTGCATTCTTGCGAAAAATACGCCAAGGCGTCACTTATAACCAGACATGAGTTCTGAATCGAACAGGAGACGCAGATGCGTGCCGTTGGCTACAAGATCCCGCTTCCCATCGCAGAGGGCAATTCGCTGGTCGATATAGACCTGCCGCGTCCCACCCCCGCGGGCCGCGACCTGCTGGTCGAGATCAAGGCCATCTCGGTCAATCCCGTCGACACCAAGGTCCGCGCCAATGCCCGGCCGGAAGGGGATGGCTGGAAGGTGCTGGGTTGGGATGCGGCTGGAATCGTGGTCGAGGCCGGGCCGGACGCCAACTTGTTCAAGCCCGGCGACGAGGTATTCTATGCCGGTTCGATCACACGGCCCGGCACCGATGCCGAGTTCCATGTCGTAGACGAGCGAATCGTCAGCCGCAAGCCAAAGACGCTCGGCTGGGCGGAATCGGCAGCGCTGCCGCTGACCGCGATAACGGCATGGGAGACCTTGTTCGACCGTCTGGACGTGAAAGGGCGGTCGGTTCCCGGCGCTGCACCTGCGATTCTCATCATCGGCGGCGCTGGCGGCGTTGGTTCCATCGCTATCCAGCTTGCCCGCAAGCTGACCGATCTGACCGTCATCGCCACAGCGTCACGGCCGGAGACGGAAGCGTGGGCGACCGAACTTGGCGCACATCATGTCGTGGATCATTCCAAGCCTCTGGCCCAGGAGGTCGCTGCCCTCGGCGTTGGTGCGCCTGCCTTCGTGTTCTCAACCACAAAAACCGACCAGCACTTCCCCGAAATCGTCGAACTGATTGCCCCGCAGGGCCGCGTGGCGCTGATCGACGATCCGGCCGCGTTCGACATCAATCCCTTCAAGCGCAAGAGTGTTTCGGTGCATTGGGAGTTCATGTTCACGCGCTCGATGTTCGGCACCGCCGATATCGCAGAACAGGGCGTTTTGCTCAATGAGGTTTCGCGTCTGGTCGATGATGGCACGATCCGCACTACGCTGGCGGAGAATTTCGGGCCGATCAACGCGGCGAACCTCAAGCGCGCCCATGCCCTGATCGAAAGTGGCAAGGCCAAGGGCAAGATCACGCTGGAGGATTTTTGAGCTAAGTAGTGTGTTGCGCTTTGAAAGATTACAGCTCAGCGCTGCCGGGCAATGACGCCGCAAGCGCGTCGATAGCAAACCGTACCCGGAGTGGCAGATGCGGTGTCTCGGGCCAAAGCGCATGCGTCCTGAAGATGAGCTGCGGCACATTCTCGAAAAGCGGAACGAGCCGCCCGCTGCGAACACGATCCCGGATTAGCCAGCAGGGCAGCCAAGCCAGTCCGTGGCCTGCCTCGGCAGCATCGGCAATGGCTTCAAGATCGTCGAAGCGAAGCCGGCTCGGCGGCGTCACTTCCCGCAATTGCCGGTCGCCTACCGGAAACTGCCAAGTCCGGATGCGCCCGGCACGACCGTAAACGATTCCCACGTGCGCTTCGAGATCATCGAGCGTTTCCGGGCGACCGTGTTCGGCAAGATAGGCCGGGGAAGCGCAGACGGTCATCCGTTGCAGGCTGATTGTGCGTGTCATCAGCCCCGCACCATCTCCAATTCCGCCATTGCGGATGGCGAGGTCAAAGCCGTCTTCGGTCAGGTCCACCGGACGGTCACAAAAGGAAAGGTCGAGTTCAAGCTTCGGATGCTCCATTACGAGCCGTGCAAGGACTGGCGCGACGCAGCGGCGTCCAAACAGCACTGGCACGGAGACCCGAATACGCCCCGAAGCCTCGCGTCGGCCGGAATCCAGCGCGGTTTCGCCCGCTCGCAGTTCATGGAGCGCTCGCACGCAGTGCTCGTAATAGACCTGTCCGTCTTCGGTCAGGCTCTGGCTGCGCGTCGTGCGATGGAACAGGCGAACCTCAAGCCGTGCCTCTATCCGGGCGATTGTCTTGGCGACAGCCGAACGTGTGAGATGCAGCCGTTCAGCAGCGGCGGCAAAGCTGCCGCTCTCTACCGCTGCCACGAAAACATCCACCCCACCGAGCGGCTCGCTCATCCATTGTCATCCTGAAGGAACCAATGCAGGGAACATATATCATCACTGGCGTCTGTTATTCAACGGTATGTTGCCGCGACTCCTTCAACAACAAACAAGGAACGAGCGATGACAGAGACAATGCGGCGCTGGGAGATGGGCGGAATTGGCCTCAACCAACTGGAATTGAGAGAAGTTGCGGTTCCCAAGCCGGGATCGGGCGACGTGCTCGTGAAGGTGACGGCAGCCTCGCTCAATTACCGCGACAAGCTGGTAATCGAAAGCGGCATGGGTTTGCCGCTGACCTTCCCGTTCACTCCCGGTTCCGATCTGGCCGGAACGGTGATGGCATTGGGTGAGCATGTCACCCGGTTCCGCACGGGCGAACGTGTGATTTCGACCTTCGCACCGGGCTGGATCGACGGCGCGCCGCTGGGCGACGCGCGCACACCACCCTATCGCACCCTTGGCGGCACCTATCCCGGTGTACTCGCGGAATATGTCGCAGTTTCAGAAGAATGGCTTGTTCGCGCCCCGGAGACCCTCTCCGATGCCGAGGCGAGCACCTTGCCCTGCGCGGGCCTGACCGCCTGGTTCGCATTGATTGAGAAGGGAAAGCTCCATGCCGGTGAAACGGTTCTGGTCGAAGGCACTGGCGGCGTGGCGCTGTTTGGCCTCCAGATCGCCAAGGTGCATGGGGCGCAGGTGTTCGTGGTTTCGGGCAGCGCGGAAAAGCTGGAGCGTGCGAAAGCACTCGGCGCGGACCATGGCATAGACCGCACCAAAGAAGACTGGGTGGAAGCGGTGTGGCGTATCACCGGTGATCGAGGCATAGATCATATTGTGGAACTGGTTGGCGGGCCACATGTCGGCAAGGCCGTGCAGGCAGCTGCCATCGGCGGACGCATTCACCAGATCGGTGTGTTCGAAGGCTTCGATATTGCGGCTCCCGCCGGTCCGCTGATGCTTAAGAACCTAACCGTCCACGGCATCGGCGTTGGACACCGTCGGGCATTGGAAGATTTGGTTGCTGCAGTAGACCGTGCTGGCATCATCAAGCCGACAATCGATTCAATCCATCCGCTCGCTGAACTACCCGCTGCGCTCGAGCATCTCGACCGCGGCGCTTTCGGCAAGATTGTCATCGAACTGGCGTGAGGACGGGATGGTTGGGCTGCGCGACATCCGGGTCGACGCTATCGCACCGGGTGGCGTTGAAACCGAAGGCACGTGTGCCAATGGCGTGGCCGGCGGCGAGGCGGAACGGCGCGTCGTTGCCTCGGGCGGGTTCCGGTGAGGCGGAGGTGCCCTCAACGGGAATTAGCCGTTCCGCGAGGTCCGTTCGATGCCGGGGATGCCAGGTATCTTTTCGGCCAGGTACTCCACCAGCAGCCTGACGCGCACAATAGCGGCCCGTTCCGGTACGATGAGCATGTTGAGCGGCACGGATGGCGGCGCGTAGTCCGGCAGGAGAACTTCGAGACGACCGTCGACGAGGAGGTCATCCACCAGCCAGAGATGCGCCGGGCCGAAGCCACGGCCGGCAAGAAACGCCTCGCGCGCGGCAAGCCCATGATCGACCCGCAGGCGTCCGTCGAAGGGCACGACATGGGTTCCTCCATCCGGTTCCTCCAGCGTCAGGACATCGCTTCCGGCGATGTTCGACATGCGTACGCCTTCGAGTGCGGTCAGTTCCGCGGGCTTCGTCGGCAGCCCATACCGCGCCAGATAGCCGGGTGCGGCGACGAGGACACGCCGGCTGACCCCGAGCGCGTGCAGTTTCATGGAACTGTCTGCGAGCGGACCGAGACGGATGGCGATGTCTACCCCTTCGCGCACGAGGTCGATGCGTTCGTCCGTGAGGCTCAAATCGACGGCAATGGCGGGATAGAGGTCCTGAAAGGCGAAAATCAACCGGCTGATATGCCGGCTGCCGAGCGCTGCCGTACAGGAGATGCGCACTATGCCGGCGGCGGCTGCACCCGTATTGCGCGCCTCATCACCGGCCTGTTCGACAAGGCGCAGGATCTGTACGGCCTTGGCGTAGTAGCGGCTGCCTTCCTCGGTGAGCGTGACACGCCGCGTGGTCCGGCTGAACAGCGCCACGCCAAGTGCCTCCTCCAACTCGCGGATATGCCGCGTGACGCTGGACTGGCCAATGTTCATCTCACGCGCCACAGCCGACAGGTTCCCGCGTTCCGCGACGCGGACGAAGGAACGCATGCGTTCGAGCGTGATGTTCGATTGATCCATTTTTCGGCATTATCATATTCAAATTCGATCTATACCGGATTAATGAGTCAGCGCCTAGCTTGGGAGAACATCGTCTTCTACAAGCAGGTGTCCGCCATGAACGTGCTGATCGTATTCGCCCATCCCGACCCCCGCTCCCTCAACGCCGCTCTGCGCGACGTTGCCGTCGCGGAACTGGAAGCGCAGGGACATCCGGTGCAGGTCTCGGATCTCTATGCCATGAACTTCAAGGCTGCGGTCGATCGCGCTGACTTTCCGGGTCTCGACGCCGACGCGCGCCTTAAGGTACCTGCCGCCTCCGGCGCGGCGTTTGCGGCTGGCACGTTGACCGAGGACGTCAAGGCCGAACAGGACAAGCTGCGGTGGGCGGACATGCTGATCCTCCAGTTCCCGCTTTGGTGGTTCGCCATGCCGGCGATCCTGAAAGGCTGGGTCGATCGGGTATATTCCTATGGCTTTGCCTATGGCGTCGGCGAACACAGCGATCATCGCTGGGGCGACCGCTATGGGGAAGGTACGCTTTCCGGCAGGCGCGCCATGCTGATCGTGACAGCCGGCGGCTGGGAATCGCACTATGCGGCGCGCGGCATCAACGGCCCGGTCGATGACCTGCTGTTCCCGATCAATCACGGTATCCTGCACTATCCCGGCTACGACGTGCTGCCGCCCTTCGCGGCCTACCAAGCCGACCGTCTCAATGAGGTCGGGTTCGCGCGGGTTGCTGAGCATTTGCGCGAGCGGATGCGGACGATTGAGGCCACGCCGCCGATCCCGTTCCGCCGCCAGAACGGCGGGGACTATCTGATCCCGAGTCTCGAACTGCGGCCGGGTGTCGGCGTGCCGGGCGCGACCGGCTTTGCGCTGCACCGACGGGAAACAGGTCTCGCGGGAGACTGACGGGAAGGGCCGCCTGTTCCTGTCATCATCGTGCTTGTCCTTCAGGCCCGATGACGCTCGATTTCCGCGATCGCGTGCTCAACCAGTGCCAACAGCGCCTTCTCGGATGCGCCATCCTGCGCCTGGACGGACAGGCCCTGAATCATTGCACCCACGAAACGGGAGAGTGACTCCGCATCGGTTTCCGGCAGCAACTGTCCCTCGGCAATGCCGCGTTCTATCCGCGACCTGATCGCATCGAGTGTTCCGTCCCGCAGGCCCGAGACGTGGCGGGCGACCGGCTCGTTCTCGACCGCGCAGGTGAGCACGGCTGTCGAGATCATGCATCCGCGCGGACGTCCCGGTCTGGTGAACTCCCGCACGGAGTCGCGAAGCACCTGCGAAAGCGCCGCCACAACATCCTTCCACGCAAGGGCACGAACCGCGCCAGCTCCGATATGGGCCTGATACCACGCCAGCACCTCGCGATAGAGATCGGCCTTGGACGAAAAGGCCGCGTAGAGGCTCTGTGGCGTGATGTCCATTGCTTTCGTCAGGTCCACAATAGAGGCGCCTTCATAGCCCAATTGCCAGAAAGTCTCCGTCGCTTTCGCCAGCACCTCGTCGCGGTCGAAGGCGGGCGGACGACCACGCCGGCGCGGCGCGGTTTCATTATTTTTAACAACGATCACTCTGGAAATATCCTCCGCAACGCGCTATTCAGGAACGATCGCTCCTGATATATGAGGTTTTCGCGCCATGCGCATCGCTATTGTCGGCATTGCCTCCATCGCGCTCGCAAGTGCTGCTCTCGCTCAGCCCGCTTCCGACCCGGCACTCGAAGCAAGGCTGAACTCAGCGATCGACCGTGCTATCAATGAAAAGCGGATCGTCGGTACGGTTGTGTTGGTCAGCAGGAACGGCGAGATCGTCTATCGCCGCGCTGCCGGCCATGCGGATCGCGAAGCCGGATCGCCGATGCGTGAGGACTCGATCTTCCTGCTTGCCTCGGTCACCAAGCCTTTCGTAACGGCGGCCGCCATGCGGCTGGTCGAGGAAGGCCGGCTGGACCTCGATGCTCCCGTCACGCGATGGCTGCCGGATTTCCGCCCGGCGCTGCCGGACGGCTCGACGCCCGAAATCACAATCCGTCAGCTGCTCACCCATTCCTCCGGCCTGGGCTATGGTTTTCTAGAGCCGGCGGACGGCCCTTATCACCGGCTGAACGTCTCGGATGGCCTCGACCAGCCCGGCCTGTCGCTGGAGGAAAACCTGTCCCGCCTCGCGTCCGCGCCGCTCAACTTCGAACCCGGCAGCGGCTGGCGCTATTCCCTGGGAATCGATGTGCTCGGCGGCGTGCTGGAGAAGATTGAAGCCCACAGCCTTTCCGAGATCGTGCAGGAAAAGGTGACAGATCCGCTCGGACTGAAGGATACGGATTTTTCCGTCCGCGATTCCTCCCGGCTGGTGAAACATTACGCTGATGGCGATCCCGAACCCATACCGATGACGGATGGCATCGCTGTGCCTCTCGATGGGCTCGCCGCAACCTTCGCGCCCTCCCGCATCCTCGACTCCAAATCCTATCCATCGGGTGGTGCGGGCATGGCCGGCACGGCTAGCGACGTCCTTCACTTTCTGGAGGCGATTCGCACCGGTGGAGCGCCGATCCTGAAGGCCGGGACTGTGGAAACCATGGTTGAGGACCGTGTCGGCCCGCAGACCGAGACACAGGGGCCGGGCTGGGGCTTCGGCTATGGCTGGGCAGTGCTCGTCGATCCCAAGCCGACGGGCACGCCGCAGGCCGCAGGCACCCTCCAATGGGGCGGGGCCTATGGCCATAACTGGTTTATTGACCGTGAAAACGGCCTGACGGTTGTAGCCCTCACCAACACCGCCTTCGAGGGCATGGCCGGCGCGTTTGTGACCGACATCAGAAACGCGGTCTACGAGTAGAAAACGATCCAGATTGCCAGCACGGCAGTCGGGATCGTCGCCAGCAGGCACTTGCGCGACACGTCGTGGCGCTGTCTGCACGGAAAGCCCAAGCAGGACGATGAGCCCAAATCACAGCACTCGCGGCGGTGCGGCACCGTGTACTAGCCGGTATCATGCTGCCGGCGGCATACACCTCGTACCCCGGATAGCCCACACGCTGAGCCGCCCCGGCTCCGCCGCGACATGGGCCAGTGCATCGAACAGGCCCGGGTCGAAATGCCGGTGGCGTGCGGGCTGCTCCAGATAGCCGAGCCCTCCAGCGCCCAATCCGCGCCCCGCGACTTCAACCACGCCCAAAACGACGAAAGCCGCGGAAAACCGCGGCTTTCGATCGTATCGATATTTGGAGCGGGCGAAGGGATTCGAACCCTCGACCCCAACCTTGGCAAGCTAAAAATTAGGCTATCACGCTGTTTTAAAAGAGCTTATCGGAGTTTTCCCCGGTGCGCCAGAGTAGCGGAATGGCGGATGTGTAACCGTGCGGTGACCGCGATGATGGACTCCCCCTGCTCTCGGTAGTAAACTTGCCTACCATCCAACGAAAGGAGAGCGGTCTCATGGCCAATGTCGAGAAAGTGAGCGTCGCGCTCACTCCTGAAATGGCGGCGATGATTCGGGAGGTCGTCGCGGCGGGTGAGTATGCGTCGGCGAGCGAGGTTATGCGGGAAGCCCTGCGCGACTGGAAGCACCGGCGGACGCAGCGTGCCAAGGCTGTCGAGGAACTGGGACGGTTGTGGGATGCTGGCATTAACAGCGGCCCGGCTGTCGATGGCGAGGCAGCCTTCGCCCGGATCAGGCGGAAGCTCGACGCCAAGATCGCTGAGCGTGAGGCCGAATGAGCTATCGGCTTCGCCCACAGGCTGAGGCGGATATCGAAGCCATCGCCCTTTACATCGCCGAGGATAATCCCTCGGCAGCCCGACGCCGGTACGACGACATTTATCGCCGCTGCCAGCGGATCGGGGAGATGCCGGGTATCGGCGTCGCGAGGCCGGAGGTGAGGCCCGACCTGAGAAGTTTCCCCATTGGTAACTACCTGATTTTGTATCGTCAGATTGATGATGGGGCAGAGATCGTCCGCGTCGTGCATGGCGCACGCCAATGGGAAGATCTGCTCTGACCTCACGGTGGGTGTGGAGAACGTCCGATGGCAAACACGGTTTAGGAACAGGGGCATACTGCCTGCTATCGCACTGTTTAAAAAGAAGTTATCGCAGTTCACTCCGGTGGGCCAGAGTGCCGGTTCCGTCGTGCCTCGTGGCATTCGACCTGGGTGAAATAGGATGGAATCGCTGGATTGGCGAATGAGTAACCGCGCGGTGACCGCTCGAGACAGGCACGAAAGACTCACGGTGCTCACATAGCTTTGGCGTTCAGCTTTATTCGCCAGTGGAGCGCCCGCTCCTTCAAGTTTTTGTCACGTATATAAGGAGACGCGTCGGTTTCGATTTTCTCGATGACCTCGAAGCTGAAGTGAACTTCTCCGTATTGACGCCATGAGGCCAGCAAGTCTGGTCTTGGGTGGATGCCTTGCCGAAGTGCGAACCATATGCGTGTCTGAATGGTTTCTATGTCGGACCATTGGCCGACCCAGATATCGCCGGAGGCGTCGCAGCGAATAGCGTAAACACCGCCAGCCACTTTGCGTTCCTTGTAAGCGGCAACTGCCGCCTTTCTCTCTTCGCCGATCATTTCACCTCTCCCATCAATTCATTGTGCCGCTTCCGCAAACTGCCTCGCCAGCGACATACCGACACCATTAATATTATCCGGATGATATTGACGCAAGGCTTTTTATCCGGGTATTTTATGCCCGTGGCTATATGGAGTTGACCGGTGTCCGACTATCTCTCGAAACCCTGCACTGCATTCGACGGCTATCGGCTGCTGTCGTCCGGTCCATTGATCGAGGTCGCCCTCGCGGTGAAAGCGGTGATCGAAAGCGACCTCACGCGCGCAGTTCTGGTGTTCGACGATTTGACGGGACGTGTGATCGATCTGGATCTGCGTGGCTCGAAGGCCGAGATCATTGAAAGACTGTCGCATGTCGCCCAACAGCCTGCCGGACGCTTTACATCTCGATCGGGCGAACCATCCGAGCCTCCAAAGGCAGACGCTTTGGAGCCACGAGGGCGGGGGCGGCCAAGATTGGGCGTTGTGGCCCGTGAAGTGACGTTACTGCCAAGACAGTGGGAATGGCTGGCCGCGCAACCCGGCGGTACCTCGGCCGTCCTCCGGCGGCTCATTGATGAAGCCAAACGAAACGGCAATTCTCTGCAAGAACGACGAGCCGCCCAAGAAGCTTGTTATCAATTCATGTGGGGGATCGCCGGCGACTTGCCAAATTACGACGAGGCTGCTCGCGCTCTTTTCGCGGATGATCGTGAAATGCTGGAGCACTGTGTTGCGGAGTGGCCGGAAGATATTGCAACGCACGTCATTCGGCTTGCCTTCGGGGTTCTGCCTGCAGCCCGACAGTCGTGACGCGGCTCATCGCCACACCACGCTGTGCATTCGTGTCTCGATAGGTATACGGGCTAATCGTCCGCGCATGCGTCTCTCATCACGGCGGTGAACCTATGCGCGCGCGAGGCCGGATATGGGCCGGGAGCGGCGGTCTTGCTCATGCTTCTCTCCACGAGGTAGCTGGAGGTGGCAAGCCGAAGCTGATTGCTCTCGGCTGGTACAAATATACTTGATGATGACCATGATCTCACGCGCAAGGCTACTCGCCATCGCTCAGGGTTTCTTGGCAGCGAGTGAAATTGGGATGACGGAGCACACCGGCTCATTCGACTCTTCCGATCGGGACGGCAGAATCGCGACGAACGATCCGACCGGTGAAGGGCCCGCGTTCGGTCGTTACGATGCCTTCGAAGCAAGCGCTACGGCGTCCGCGCCTGCCGGGATGCGAAACGGAGAAGACGCATCGGTCACGGCCTGCCAGACCGCTTCCGCCACGTCACTTGCGGTGGTGATTTCGACGGGCTGCGGCGGCGCTGCGGAGAACACCTGCTTGGCCCAGGCGGCATAAGCTTCGGGTATGCCGTTCTGCGAGCGGGCACGAGCGGCCGCGCTAAAGGACGTTTCCGGTGCTCGACCGGGGATGACCAGCCGCATGCGTACCCCGAACGGCTCCACCTCCAATGCGAGGTTTTCGCTGAATGCCTCCACCGCCGCCTTGCTGGCTGTGTAGGCGGACAGCATCGGCAACGGCTTGAGCGTCACGGCGGACGACACGTTGACAATCACGCCCGCCCCTTGCGCACGGAAGCCGGGCAGCACGGCTTGCGTCATCGCCATGGTGCCAAACGTGTTCAGCTCGAAAAGCTGGCGGGTTGCGTCGATCTACACGCCTTCCAGCGCGCCCATGAGACCGGCACCGGCATTGTTGACGAGGGCTTCGATCGGCCCTGCTTCGTCCACAGCGCGAGCGATGCTGGCAGCGTTGGTCACATCGAGTGCAACGACGCGCAGACGTTCAGATGCGGGCAACACATCCCCACGAGGTGTGCGCATCGTGGCAATGACGGTCCAGTCGCGATCGAGGAAATAGCAGGCAGTCTTAAGCCCGAAGCCGGACGAACTGCCGGTGATGAGAATTGTGTTCATGCAAAACTCCTGGTTGCGGTCATGGCGTAGCGCGACCGTGGATGGGGCGGGACGCGCGTTGCGGGGGTACAGGCATGTCCGACTTACTTCGTCTCGACGCTGCCTTCCGGCGCGTCATCGGCTGCCAGTGTCGCGACCGCCTGGGAAAAGGCGGGATCGCCTGGATAGAGCGCGCTGCGGAGGAAAGCGGTTGAAAGACGTTGGATCGCGGCGACCCGCTGGGGCCGTTCATCCGTCGTCTCTCGCGCCTCATAGCCGGGGACGCCGCCAAGCGCATGTTCGCCGCCAAAGGCCGTGAACAACGCCTTGGGCGAAGGGCTCAGATCGTAAGCATCGCGCCACCAGTCGGCACCGCGTGTCGAAAGCCTGCCCACGTCGTGGTCGCCCACGACGATCAGGGTCGGCGCCGTCATGTTGGAGAAGTCGGGGTACATGAACGGGAAGGTGCGCGCTGTATGTTCGGTCAGGTCGTTGCCGCTCCCTGGCGCCGCGAGCAACACGCCCGCCTTGATGCGAGCATCCTTCCTGTTGATCACCGATCCGTTGTCAGGATCGGGATGGGTGGCACCGAGCAATGTACTGGCGGTCTGCGCGCCCCATGAATGGCCGGCAACCGCGATGCGCGAGCGATCGGGCCGCCCCCGGATCATCGGTGCCCTGCTCTCGATGTGATCGAGCCCGTCGAGAACTGCTGCCAGGTCTTCCTCACGGAAGCGCCAGAGCTGCGGGCGGCGAGGATCGTCCGGCGCAAGGCCGAGCATCCGCGAGTCCAAATGCGTCGGCTGGATCACGACAAAGCCATGTGCCGCCCAATAGTCAGCGAGGGGGCCATAGGCGTGAAGCGACTGGCCGTTGCCATGCGAGAAGATGATGACGGGTAGCGCGTCGCCTACGATCGGCGTGGAAACCCGGACGTGCAGGTCAACGCCTCGTCCCGGGGACGGCAAGGCAATGGGAGCGATGGAGACAATGGCGGGTAAGCCGGCGGCATGCGCACGGGCTTCTGCGAGCGAACTGGACATAGAACTGCGAACCTCCAGACTGGCAAACGGATCATTGATCCGCTATATTCTAAATACGGATCAATGATCCGCTTATCAAGGAGGATCGAGAAAAATGTTGTCGGCCAAATCCCCGAATGCGGTCGAGGCCCCGTCACCGGCTACGGGCGATGCCGAAACGCCCGCACCGCGAATGCGTGCCGATGCTCGCAGGAACGAGGAAGCAGTCCTGGAAGCCGCCAGGATCGTGTTCGCCCGTTCGGGGGTTGATGCGCCCATCCGGGAGATCGCGACACAGGCGGGTGTCGGGCTGGGTACGCTCTACCGCCGTTTCCCGACCCGTGCTGACCTGGTGGCAGCGGTGTTCCGCCGCGAGGTTGATGCCTGCGCCGATGCGGCAGCGCCGCTTGCCGCTGAGCGCGGGCCAGCCGATGCGCTGGCAGCCTGGCTGAAGCGCTACACGCGCTTCCTGGCCACCAAGCAGGGGTTGGCTGCTGCGCTCCATTCCGGCGATCCGGCATTCGCCACCTTGCCGGACTACTTCCGAAGCCGATTTGAACCGGCTCTGTCGATGCTGCTGAATGCCGCGGCCGATGCGGGCGAAGTCCGTGCCGACGTCGCGCCCTATGATCTGCTGCGAGCGATCGGGAATCTCGCCGTGGCTTCCGGGGACGATGGGGCAGCGCACACTGAACGAATGCTCATGCTGCTGCTGGATGGCCTGCGCTATGGTGCGGCGAAGCCGAAATAGCCGCGACTGCCAAGAAGACGCTCGATAGGACTGATACCAGAACTCCATCGCTTCTGGGGGCAACGACTCTCGCCGATGGAAGCTTTCGGTGCTCCCCTTCCCAAAAGAAGCCTTACGGGTTTCCACCCCATTGCTGCCTTTATAAAGGCCGCCGAACCGCCGTCTGTATTTTCACACGCAATCGGCGAACAATCGTAGCGAGTAATCCGTCAAGATGTGACCCTCGCCGACCGGAACTTGTTGAAGCGGCCTGATTCCGGGCTCTTTTAATCATCCCCGATCCCGGGACCATCTGTTGCGTCACAAGAAACGGGGACGAGATGGCATCCACCCACCACAGACAGGAAGCGATCCAACGCGGCGAGCGCATGCTGCGCACCGCGCTCGGCAGCGCCACCGCACGGTTTCTGGAAGACCCGACCGTGGTCGAAGTGATGGTGAACCCCGATGGCCGCATCTGGGTCGATCGTCTCTCCGAAGGGCTGGCCGACACCGGCGAGACGATGACGGCCACCGACGGCGAGCGCATCGTCCGCGTGGTCGCGCACCATGTCGGTGCGGAGATGCCCGCTCCCACGCGTCTCGGCCGAATTGCCAGAAACGGGTGCCGCCCGCGCAAGTCGGCCCATTGGATCCGCGCCCTCGCTGCCAGCTCGTGCGTCTCCGAGCCCGACGAAGACCCTCTCGCACCATAGCCGCGCCACCTCGCAGCCCGGCACTTCAGCGTGCCCTGTCAGAAAGGCAAGGTCGATCTCGTGTCACCGTACGGCCACCATGTGCTCGGCCGGCGCGCCCTCCACGAACTTCGGAACGGATGCCGGGATTTTGCTCGCGGTAGCGCTGGAGTAACTCGGCGATAAACCTCGCAGCCGCAAAGTGAAATCGCCGCAGAGTAACTCCGCCAACATTGGAGGCATTCCTCGAATGCGAGATCGTGTATGCGGATCTTGCCGTTCCTCATGATGCGACACAGCTTCGCATAAACGGGTGCTACCGCACCATAAATATAAATGTCAGTGTCCTTTGAAGCACTGTCGGAGGCGGTTTGTGCCTGTCAATCAGCCTAACTCAACGGCAACAGAAGATATTTCCATGACCTTCTATAATGGCTTTGACTCGCTTCTTCGCCCCAAGACTCGGTGGCCGTTCTGATCGATCACCAGTCCTACCAGCTTGGGTTGGCGCCTGCCAAAAGATGCGGCCACCGACCTCGCCCCATCAAACCACTGGGCAGAGCCCGTGGTCGCCATCCCGCTTAACGACGACCGCGGACCCGTGCTGATCGAGATCGAGTATCGGATCGCCCCGGAACGGCAGGCCGATTTCGTTGCCGCCCTGCGCCGCTTCAAATCAGAGCGGCAGCGCGACGGCGCAATCCGCTGGGATGTCTGGGAAGACGTGGCGGATCCCGGCCGGATCGTGGAAGGCTTTGTCGTTGAAAGCTGGATCGAGCACCAGCGCCAGCACGCGCGTGTCACCAAGGCCGACGCGCTGGATCAGGAGCTCCTGAATGCCTTCCATATCGGCGACCAACCGCCAACCGTCCGCCACCTGCTGCGGCCTCTATGACCAGTTTGAGCGAAGGAACGTGACATGAGCTGGAACCCCACGCAGAACCCCGAATGCCCCGAAACCGGCAGCCTCGACGCCATCGAGACCCTCATCATCCCGCGCACCCGCGATCTCGGCGGGTTCGAAGTGCGCCGCGCACTACCTGCCCCCAAACGGCAGATGGTCGGCCCCTTCATCTTCTTCGATCAGATGGGACCGGCGGAATTCCTCACCGGCGGTGGCATCGACGTGCGACCGCATCCGCATATCGGGCTGGCGACCGTGACCTACCTTTACGAGGGCGCTTTTCACCATCGCGACAGCACCGGGGCCGACCAGATGGTCTATCCCGGTGAGGTGAACTGGATGATCGCCGGCAATGGCGTCACCCATTCCGAACGCACCAGCGAGGAGATGCGCAGCCGTCCCGGCACCGCCTTCGGAATCCAGACCTGGGTTGCGCTGCCGGATCACGCGGAAGACACCGCGGCCAGTTTCGAGCATCACGGGCGCGAGGCGCTGCCCTTCATCGAGGACGAGGGCAAGCAGGTCCGGCTGATCCTCGGCTCGGCCTGGGGCGCGCGGGCGGCGGTCAAAACCTTTACCGAGACATTCTATGCCGATGTCGTCCTGGCCGCGGGCGCAAAGCTGCCCTTGCCGGACGATCACGAGGATCGCGGCGTCTACGTCGTCGAGGGCAGCATCCTGATCGCCGGAACTCCGTTTGCTGCGGGCCAGATGATGGTGTTCCGCCCCGGCGACCGGATCAGCCTGACCGCGGGCGAGGCAGGCGCGCGCCTTATGGTGCTGGGCGGCGAGACAATGAATGGACCGCGCTATATTTCGTGGAACTTCGTCGCTTCGTCGCAGGAGAAGATCGACGCCGCGAAAGAGGCCTGGCGCAAGGGCGACTGGGAGCATGGTCGCTTCCGTCTACCGCCCGGCGACGAGGCTGAGTTCATTCCGCTGCCCGAACAGCTGAAGTGATCGAATGTCAGACCAGGTTCGTCAGCATACCCATCAACAACGATTAAGAGAGAACGAGAAATGACAAAACCCCAGGCCATCTTTCCCGTAAACAGGCATGCTCTTTACGAATAACATCGATACTCAGCAGCGATCCAATCAGGCGATCTTCTTTTCGTTTCAGGGCAAGTTGGCAGTCGCGGCGATGGAACACCCGAACCTGAATTCGAACGCCAGGTTCAACTGGCCTTCGACAACCTAAAGGCTACACTCACCGCCGCAGGCTGCACTTTCGACGATCTCGTGGACGTCACGACGTTCCACACGGACCCGGAGAACCAGTTCCCAACGATCATGGAAGTCAGGCAAAGGATTTTCACCAAGCCGCCTTATCCCAACTGGACTGCCGTTGGAGTAAACTGGCTGGCCGGGTTCGATTTCGAGATCAAGGTTATCGCGCGCATACCGGAGAGCAAGTAAATCCTGAGGCCTTCCCTCATCCGCCCACTGTAAGGACGGCCTTTCCCGCGAACTCTCTTTTCAGAAGTTCGCGGGCTGTTGCATCGATGTTGGCCCATGGTGCGGTTTTTCCGATAACCGGACGGAGACTTCCATCAGACAGCCGCCGCGCAAGATCGGCAAGAATGGCCGACCCATCGGCCGCGCCCTCCGGCCGGGTCAGCTCCTCAAGGAGGAAGAAGCCGTAGAGAACCGTACCGCCGTATGCTCCGCCGGATTGAAGGCGGAAGCGACGGGCGTCAAAGGTCGTGAGCGTATCCTCCGAAGCATCGCCGAAAAGAACGCAGACACCGCGCGATGCCAGCCACATCAGCGCCTCGCCCAGAAGCGAGCCTCCGACGCCCTCCAGAATCAGGTCGTAGGGCCCACCTTTCTCGCCGGCCTCGACGCCGACCGCGATCTCGTTCGCGCCAAGGCTGCGCAGGAAT
Source organism: Pseudochelatococcus sp. B33 (assembly GCF_053570585.1). NCBI lineage: Bacteria > Pseudomonadati > Pseudomonadota > Alphaproteobacteria > Hyphomicrobiales > Chelatococcaceae > Pseudochelatococcus > Pseudochelatococcus sp. B33. The sequence goes on from NZ_JBSEFH010000031.1 coordinate 19,871, forward strand.
TCCGCATTCGAGGCACCCCGCGCGAAGGCCGTCACGTGGGCGCCTGCAGCCGCTGCGAGCTGGATCGCATAAATGCCGACACCACCCGTGGCCGCCGTGACGAGAACACGGCTTCCCGGACCGATCGCCTTCTTCTGCAGCGCTACGGCCGCGGTCAGACCCGCGACAGGGAGGGTCGAGGCCGCTTCAAAGCTTACGTCGTCGGGAATTCTGGCAAGTCGGCTCGTCGGCACGGCGACACGTTCCGCCCAGCCTTCTTTCCACACAAGGCCCACTACGCGATCACCCGGGCGGAAACCGGATCCTTCCGGGGCCGTCTGTACCACGCCGGACAGATCCCATCCGGGTCGATCGCCATCGGTACCTTCATAGAGTGCACCGCGAACTTCCCCATTGTTCAGCGAGAACGCGCGAACCGCGACGATTGCCTCGTCCGGCGCGGCTCCGGGTTCTGTATGTTCGGCAAGGACGAGGTGAGTTTCTGGACCTGTCTTCGAAACAGTAACAGCTTTCAATGTGACACTCCACGACTCAGTATTCGATCAGACCTGGATCTGGTTGCGTATCTCGTTGGGGTGGAAACACTCGCAGCGGTGGTCGGCTATCGGCCGAAAGCACGATTTATTTCGTAGCCTCTTCGATCAGATCTGTCACAACTTTCGGATGCGAGACCATCACGACATGCGATGCCCCCTCGACCACGACCGTCCGCCTGGAACCTGCACGCTCCGCCATGAAGCCAAGTGCCTTGGCCGGGATATTTTTGTCGCCATCACCATAGACGAAGTAGGAAGGCAGCGTCCTCCAGGCTGGTTCGCCAGACTTTTCCGTCAAGGCCGCTTCAGTGATCGGCCGCTGGCCGGCCGCCATCAACGCAGTTGTCCCGGCGGAAACGTCGTGCGCGAACTGGTCGCGGAACTTCGTTTGGTCGATGTAGAGATCGACGCCGCCGTCAGTGAGCTTGACAGGGGCTGCAAGCGCATCCCCAAGCGTGCCGCCGGGGAACTTGCCCGCCAGATCGGATGCAGATTCGCCAGAATCTGGTGCAAAGGCAGCCACATAAACGAGCGACTTGACGTTGTCGTGCCCATTCGCGGCGTTGGAGATAATCTGGCCTCCGTAAGAATGACCGACGAGCACCACCGGGCCCTCGATGCTTCCGATGATGTCTGAGACGAGGCGTGCATCATTCGAGACGCTGCGTAGCGGATTGGCGACCGCGACCGTCTTATAGCCGGCCTTTTGAAGGTTGATGATGACGCTGTTCCAGCTTGACGAGTCGGCAAACGCACCATGAACGAGGACGATAGTGGGCTTGACCGGTTGAGCAATAGCGGTACCGGACATAAGCGCGGCCGCGATAGCAACCGTTGCAGCAAACTTGAGCATGATCACTTCCTTCTCATATCTGTTTTTGTGAATTCATAGACGGAGAATCTGAGACACGAGCGAAACTTGACGCCGGCGGTGAAGCGTTCGGTCTGGTCATCACCGCCGTGGTGGGATGATTTTTATTGTTCCCGCACGAGCTTCGGTAGCCCTTTTTCATGAAGAGCTGTGTCGCTGAAACGGGAACGCTGCGCTATGCATTCGTCAGCACGTATTGGCAGCGAGCGCGGTTATTGAGTCTCGGCATGCGATGCTGGTGCATAGTAGCATCAGCGGACGGTTGGTCCTATCGACGGCACTCGCGCCGGTCAGGATCTCGCCTGCAGCGGTCCCAGCGCGCGCGGTCGGCCATAACCTGAGCGTTTCTTGCAATCTCTTGCGTCAATCGGGTCCGCTCGAGCGACTCCCTTTGCGCGTTGTCGCGCCGCGCCTGTTGTTCCAGCATGCAGTTCGTATAAGCGCGAGACCCATAGGGTGCCCCAAAGCTCTGGCAGGTATTCGCGTCCCTGTACCGCCGTTCTTCCGCCGACACACATCCTGATAAGGCGATGCCAAGGAGGGCTATGGAGAAGACGGTTACCGAGGAGCGACGGTGTTTGACGGAAGGGCGCTGCAGCATTCTGATGATATCCTTGAGAAATGAGCGTTGGACGTTTCTTTGGCGACACGAGCAAGGCGGAGCGGTGCCCCGCAAGCGCGCCCATAGCCCCAAAAAGCAGGCAAACATTGCGGCAACATTGTCTGAGTTCGAAAAGGGCTCACTGAACAGCCCGGTTGCGGTCCGCAACCGTCGCGGCACGCGCAATTACTGCATCGGTGCGAAGCTGAACGCCGACGCGATGCTGTTCATCCCGTTATAGACGCAGTGCAGGATGACGCAGGGCCAGACCGATCCTGTCGCCCGGAAAAGGACGGCGGCTAGAAGACCGACCATGATCGCGACCGGCAGGATCATGCTGACGCCATGCGCGAGTCCGAATATGATTGAGCTCAGAACGACGCCGGCAAACGCGCCGTAGCGGTTGAGCGCATTCGCAACGACACCTCTGAACAGGATTTCCTCGCCGAAGGGTGTGAAGATGGCGCCGCCCAGGAAGGACAAGAGAAACGGAAGCGGGCCGCCGCGCGCGGCCGCATGCAGGATCCCCTGAGGATCACTGGTTCCGAACAGGGCCAGATATGCGAACTGTATGATCAGGTTGAGACCATAGCCGACGATGCCCGTTCCTGCCGCGATCATCAGCCAGCGAGGTGAGACTGGTTTGAAGCCGAACGGGCGCAGATCCCGTATCCGGAGGCCATATGCTGCGGCGAAAGCGCCGACGCCTACAACTCCCCCCGCCGTCGAGCCGACAACTCCCAGGAGAACAGGGTCGTTCCCCGGAAGAAATCCCATCAGCACGCCGAAAGAAAGAAGAAGAACCGCGTATGTCACGAGGCCAATGAGTATTTCCGGCCAGCCAGGTCTTTCCCATCGATCATCTGCAATCATCATCAACCTCACCTATCGCAGAGCGCGCCTGTCGGGGCGCAGCGCATGGCAAATGCGAACCGTGGGTGTGGACGCATGTAGCAACCATCAGCCGGATTTATCGCTTCGTCCGGGTAGTTGCGCAGGGAAACATTGCCTCAACATTGGCTGGGCGGTCGCTACGAAATCGCGGGAAATTTCACCCGCACGACTGCCCCTCCGCCGGGCGCCGTTGCGATGGTGATGCGGCCGCGATGGTGGTCTACGACCTGCTTCACTAGGTTGAGACCCAGGCCGGTACCGGAGGATCGCGGCCGCAGCCGATAAAAGGGCTCGAATACGCGCTCATGTTCCTCCCCCGGAATGCCGGGACCGTTATCCTCGACCTCTAACGAAGCATCGTCGATCCGCACGATCACTTTGTCACCGCCATGCTCGATCGCGTTTTGTATGAGATTGGTGAGCGCGCGCTCGATCGATCCGGCGTTGCCCCTGATCGAGCCGGGTTGCTCAACGGCCACCTCGATTGTCTTGCCCGACGCGATCAGCACCGGCGCCAGATCGGCCGTGACGCTACGCGCAAGGACAACGAGGTCGATCCGATCGCTCAGTGCGCCATTGTCCAATCTATGAAGATCGAGCAACTGCTCGGAAAGGGTCGCAAGCCGTGACACATCCGGCAAAAGCGAACGCATGCCTTTGTCTTTCGTAGCGTCGATCTTCATCCGCAATATAGCGATCGGCGTCCGCAGCTCATGAGCTGCCGATGCGATGAAGCGGTGCTGGCGATCATAGCCTTCATCGAGGCGACCGAGCGCTGCATTGACAGCACGAACCAGCGGGGCGATCTCACGCGGAACCTTGTCTTCCGAGAGCCGGATACCTCGGCGCTCGGCGTCGACCCCTTCCGCCTCCTCTGCGATCTTGATGACGCCGGCCAGGGCGCGCTTGACGATCATTGGCGTCGCGACGATGGAGACGAGCGCCAGTGTCAGGAAAATGGTGATGGCGACGATATTCGATGCCATCGTGATCAGCATTGTGAAGGGTTGGACCCGGCCGTGCGCGATGATCTTCATATCACCTATGGGGCCGGATGCCTGTCGCACGATGGCGGAAAGAGTAAATGGTGCGAACTGCCCGCGCATGTCCGCAGAGGCCAGTTTGTCGAGGTGATCGACGAGGTGGGCGAACTCCGCCGGCACCTGGCTGAAGGCAACCACGTCGCCATCGCCAAGCCGGGCTGCGAACCAGAGATCCGGCGATTCGTCTCGAAGTTTCGCCAGCTCTGGCGTCACTTCCACGACCGCGGCTCCGGTCGCATCGCGAACGATTGAATCTGCAGCGACTTTTACGATTGCCTCCTCGACATACATCCCGTCGAGGGCCGAATTGACAAAAAAGATTATGAAGCTGATGGCGGCAACCGCAACCGCCAGAAATTGAAGGATGAGCTGCCTGGTGATGAGGCGCGCCTTCAGCGATGGCTGGCGGCGCTTCAATCCTTTGCCCTGAGCAAATAGCCCACTCCTCTGACCGTATGGATTTCGACGCCGGCGATCGCATCGCCGAGTTTTCGACGCAAGCGCGAGATATGGGAATCGAGTGTGTTTGATTGTATCAGGTCATCGAAGCCGTAGACTGCTTCCTCAAGCGTCTCGCGCAGGACGACACGTCCGCGTCGCCGCATCAGTGCGGTGAGCACGGTCACTTCACGCCTCTGCAAATCCAACCGCAAACCGCGCACCCTGGCCTCGCCATAGGCCATGTCGAACACGAGGTCACCGATGACGATTTCGTCTGACGCAAGCTCGTTCGGACGGCGCTGAACCGCGCGAATACGGGCAAGCATTTCCTCCAGATCGAAAGGCTTAACCAGATAGTCGTCGGCGCCATCGTCGAGCCCGGCCACCCGGTCGGTCAGCTCCCCGCGGGCGCTCAACACGATGATCGGCACGCCCGGGGTGTCGATCCGCAGCTGCGGAATGAGGCTGAGGCCGTCGCCGTCGGGCAGCGTGCGATCAAGCAGGACGAGTTCGTGGACGCCCGACCGTGACGCTTCACTGGCGAGCGACAGGCTCGTTACCCAGTCGACCACGAAACGGTCACGTTCGAGCGCGCCGCGCAATGCCTTGGCGAACTCTGTCTCATCTTCAACGAGAAGTATCCTCATGATGCTGATCCCGCGGCGTCGAAAGGCGCGCCTGAATTAGCGAAGTAGTATCTCTCGCCGCTGCGCTGTGGTTTCCCAATACCGATGCCGCCGGTGGAGCGACCTCCACCTATGACACGGTTAACGCCATGCCTGTAGATTCCCATGCATCGTGATCTTGCGGTAGCGGCGTTGGAAAGAGCGCGTTAAGCGGCGTTCCCTCGCGCACGGCGGCATGCAACATCGCCTGCACTTCGGCGCTGATTATGGCGGGGAGGGGATTGTGCGTTCGTCTACGCGAACTCCTTGTGAAACAATTGGTTTTTGACTGTCTTTCATTGGAGGTTTCTCCCAATCCATTCATCCGTCTCGCTGACGTCTTCGTCTGCCAGTCCGTGGCCGACTGGAAGCTCACTCAACTCCACGAGCGCACCATGTACTTTCAAGGCGTTCGCCAGTGCTGACGCTTTGTGTGCAGATGGATCGTTTTGTCCATTGAGCATCAGCACGCTCGTCCCGGAGAGATCCACAGCCGGCGGCTCCTTCAATACCTGGATGCTTCGAAGCAGAATCGCTCGGCGCACGACACCGGGATAAAGTTGTATAATCGCAGCCAGAAAATTCGCCCCATTGGAGTAGCCGAGGAAGGCGAGGCGATTCGTGTCGAGCCCGTAACCGGCCGTGGCACCGTCGACGAAAGCCGAAAACGCCTCAGCCTCGCTGCGTATATCGAGTTGGTCGAATGTCGTGTCGTCGATCCTGCGGAACCAACGATTGGTTCCTTCTTCGAAGGCTCGGCCACGTACACCCAGCAGGGTGGCACGAGGCGCTATGCGGCGGGCTATCGGCATCAGGTCAGCTTCGTTCCCGCCAGTGCCATGCAGCAGTACCAAGGTTGTACCGTCGGGATTCTCCGGCCGGTTGAAACGATGGATGAAGGGGAGCTCGCGGGCGGGAAACCTCTCTTCGCCGGGCAGGGCAAATTGCGGCAGCATCGCCTTCAGATCTTCGGCGCGGTCGGCAGCGCGCGGAGGCAAGAACAGGGTTTTGCCGAGTTCGTCGGGCGCTTCGTCAACGGTCATGCCCGGTCCGTCGGTCGCGTATTCCATGAGTATGCCGGCAGGATCGCGAACATAGAGCGACAGGAAATACTTCCGGTCATGGACCTCGGTCGGCCCGTGGTCCTTGAGCGAAAGCCGCATGGACCGGACCCCGTCGGCATCGGGCGCGTGGAAGGCCACATGGTCGGGCACGCCGGCTCCCGCTACGGAGGGCACGAAGCCCGACACCTCCCTGACGTCGACGATATCGGTATCCGAGATCATGCGTTGCGTCAGGCCATCTCGCTGCCCGTTGCTGTAGCCGAAACGTGTCATGAACCCGGCGGTCTCCTCGCCCTTGTCGGTCAGAACGGTGACGCCCCGCAACCGGGTGGGGGCCTCTGGAAGTGGAGCCGGTGTCGACATGTCGAGACCGACCAGCTTCACGATCAAACCGTCCGGGTCCTTCAACCGGAGGACGGGCTCACCGAACTCGCGAGACGGCCCCTCGAACGGAACGTTGGCGGCGAGCGCCCTGGTCAACCAATCGCCCAGGGAAGCTGGCGGCACGGCAAGCGCGACCTCCGAGACCTGCCCAATGCCGGTGCGGCCACGGCCGGCGGCCTCCCAGACCAGAAAGGTCAGCAACGAGCCTGGGCTGCCGAGGCCGTCTCCGTAGACCAGATGCAACTGCTCGGCGTCCGCAAAGCCTCCGGTCCGCTTCACAAGCCTGAGGCCGAGAAAGCCGACATAGAAATCGACGTTGGCCTGCACGTTGCCGGTAATGCCGGTGAAGTGATGAATGCCGGTCGTCATTCCCGCTTAGCCTTTCGCGGTGAGCCTTCCGCCTCACGCGCGAGCACCTTCTGCACCGCCGGATCGCCGGCCAGCCTGTCATGAAGCGCCTGAACGTTCGGATATCCTTCCAAGCCGCCCGGCAGAAGCTTCAGCGCCCAGCGGATCATCGGGAAGGAATAAGCGTCGATCACCGAGCGCCCCCCATCCAGGATGTACTCACGCCCGTCGAGGTGGCGGTCGAGAATGCCGAACTGCTTCGCGACCAGCTTGTGTCCGGCTTCGACCACCGCCTGCCGGGCCGCTTCGCTTTCGTCGCTCGTATAGCGGAAAGGCATGAAGATCGGCCAGAAGGCCGCATGGACGTCCGAAGTGAAGAAGGCGGACCAGCGATGCGCTTCGGCTCTGGCGCGCAGGCTATCTCCGCCGGCAAGCCCAGCCTCGGGGTGCTTGTGTGCCAGGTAGTCGAGGATCGCGCCGGCCTGCGTCAGAAGCCAGCCGTCCTCCTCACGAAGGGTCGGGACGGCGCCGGCCGCATTGACCGCAAGAAGCTCCTTGGAGCCGTACTGCACCTTGACCGCCTCGTAGGGTGCGCCGATCCATTCGAGAACGACGTGCGGCGCCAGTGAGCAGGCGCCTACGGCGTAGTAGAGTGTGGGCATGATTTGTCCTCATCCTGTTGTTCGACTCCGATGGAATTTGTGACGGATCGGAGACGATTCACCGCAGAGACGGTCACGTCGGAGTGTGCATTTGCAGAAAGCCTGATCATCAGGGCGGCTTTCGGACGGGTTGAAGGAGCAGCCGGTTGCTGCCCGACATGATGTCTCCGTGAACCTGTTCGGACAGGCGCTCGGCATCGCGCCGACGAATGTCGGTGGTGGCATCTTCAATATCGGCTTCCCCGTAGCCCAACGCCCGCAGACTTTCGGCTCCCATCAGGTAAGCGGATTCGACCGTTTCACGAATCTGGTAATCGACGCCGGCGCGGATCAGATCTATCGCGTGTCCACGATCGTAGCTGCGGACAAGAAGCTTCGCCTGCGTAAACTCGTGTTGCGCCAGTTCCACGATCTTCATCGCGGCCTTCGGGTCGTCTACACAGATCATGATCGCATCGGCTTCCCCGGCACCGGAGTGGCGCAGCGTGTCGAGCCGGGTCCCGTCGCCGAAGAAAACCTTGAACCCATATCGCCCGGCATCGCGGATGCGGTCAGGGTCCTTGTCGATGACAGAAAGCTCGACGCCCTGCGACAAGGGTATCTGTGATGCGATCTGACCGAAGCGTCCAAACCCGATGATAAGGACCCGCCCCTTGAGATCGTGGGCGGGATCGACGCCATCCATCGACGCTTCCGTGCGAAGCAGGAGGTCGGTCGCTATCGTGAGCAGCGGGGTCAGTACCATCGACAGGATCACCACGGTGGCGAACAGCGCGTTCTCCCGTGCATCGATCACGCCGCCCGCCATCGCCGCCGCATAAAGGACGAAGGCGAATTCGCCGCCCTGGAGGAACATCGACGTGCGATGCAGGGCCTGATGGTTCGAGCCGCCGAACAGACGCGCGACCGCATAGACCACGGCGCCCTTCGCGACCGTGAACGCGCCCAGCATGGCCAGCAGGAGCCGCCATTCGGCTGCGACGATCGAAAGGTCCAGCGACATGCCGACGGCAAGGAAGAACAGTCCCATGAGCAAGCCGCGAAAGGGCTCGATATCGCTTTCGATCTGGTGCCGGTAGCTTGAGCTCGAGAGCATCACTCCGGCGAGGAACGCGCCCATCGCCATCGACAATCCGGCCGCATCCATCAGCAGCGCTGCGCCGAGGACGACGAGCAGCGCGCCTGCCGTCAGCACTTCGCGGGTGTGCGCGCGCGCCAGCAATGCGAAGAACGGATTCAGGCCCCAGCGCGATACGCCCAGAAGCACGAGCAGCGCCGCAACGGCCACGAAGACGTCAGTCCATCCCGCCTGTCCATGCGAGAGAGGTGAGAGAAAGGCGACCACCGCCAGCAGCGGTACGATCATCAGATCCTCAAACAACAGGATAGCGACCGATTTCTGTCCCTCTGCGCTCGAGATCTCTCCCCGATCCTGCAGCACCGATATGATGACGGCGGTCGAGGATAGAACGAAGCCCGCTCCGGCGATGAAGGCGACGGTCGCCGAGAGGCCGAAGAGCGCGGCGCCCGCAAGCGCGAGGGCGGCCGTCGCGGCGAAGACCTGAACGAGACCCAGCCCGAAGATCTGGCTTCGCATCGCCCATAACTTGTTCGGCCGCAGTTCCAGTCCGATCACGAACAGGAACATCACCACGCCGAGTTCGGAGAAATGGAGGATGGACTGGGCATCTGTGAACAGGCCCAGCACCGATGGCCCTACAAGCACGCCGGCGGCGAAGTAGCCGAGGACCGATCCGAGGCCCAGCCGGCGGAACAGCGGCACAGCGACGACGGCCGCTCCCATCAGGACGACCGCAGGTCCAATCGTTTGCCCCAGGCTCACTTCAGCCATTCACTTGCCTTTCCTGCTTTGCGGTGTTCATGATCAAATGGCGAGGGCGCAGCGGTGGCTGCTATAAGCAGTCGTCCTTGATCGCCAGTTGGAAGCGATGCCCGGCGGGGTCTCCGCCACCTCGCTCATGCCATGTCACGGCCTTCGATGAACGTGAGCAGATCGGCATTGATCAGCTCGGGATGCGTGGCGAACAGCCCGTGCGACAGGCCCGGATAGGTCTTCAGCGTGCCGTTTGACAGGAGGTCGATCGCCTTGCGGGCCGATGCGTCGATCGGCACCACCTGATCATCCTCGCCGTGCAGCAGGAGAACCGGCAAGGAAACGGCCTGGAGGTCCTCTGTAAAGTCCGTCTCCGAGAAGGCTGAGATGCAGTCGTAATGGGCCTTTGTGCCGCCCATCATGCCCTGCCGCCACCAGTTGCGGATCAGTCCTTCGCTAACTTCGGCGCCTTCGCGGTTGAAGCCGTAGAAGGGGCCGGTCGGGACATCGAGGAAGAATTGCGCGCGGTTGCGCAGAAGTGCCTCGCGAAATCCATCGAACACCTGCATCGGCAGGCCACCGGGATAACGCGGCGTCGCCAACATGATCGGCGGCACCGCACCGATCAGAACGGCCTTCGACACACGACCAGGCTCGCTACGAGCAACATATCGGATTACCTCGCCGCCGCCGGTCGAGTGCCCGACATGAGCCGCGTCCTTCAGATCGAGCTCCCGGACCAGCTCCGCGACATCGGCCGCGTAGGTGTCCATGTCGTTCCCTGTATCGGTCTGGTCCGAGCGACCATGACCGCGCCGGTCATGTGCGATGACGCGGTAGCCCTTGCCGAGGAAGAACAGCATTTGGTTGTCCCAGTCGTCCGCGCTCAGCGGCCAGCCATGATGGAACATGATGGGCCGGGCTTCGCGCGGCCCCCAATCCTTGTAGAATATCCGGGTTCCGTCCTGCGTCGTGATCGTCGTCATGGTGTTCTTTCCTTTCCTGGGGCTTTCGGATGGGAAGACCGGGTTGCCACCTCTTCCCGATGGTGAGCGATCGTCGTTGAAGCCTTCTCTGGTCGATCATCGGCATGCGGATGTTCTTGTTGCTTCATTGGATCAGTCCAGACCGACGAGTTGCAGGCGTAGCGCATCCAGTTCCGCATCGGATTTTTCCCGCGCCATCCGAAGCATCTCCTCAGCTTCGGAACCCACAGCCGCACGGCCTGGTGCGGGGTGCTGCTCGGCAATTTCGACTACGCGGGCCGCCACCGCACTCGGCTCGATGCCGGCCGCCTGAAGGCCGTTGAGCCGATCTGCGACAGTGGCGAACGCCTTGCCGTAGAGCTCGCGTTGCTTCGAGGTCATTCCGTCTGCCCCTCGCGCCAGAGCCACCGTCTCCGCCGCGCCGTCGGTCTTGATGGTACCGGTGGAGATCACAACCACGTCGATGCCAAAGGGCTTCAGTTCTGCGCGATAAATTGCCGACAGCACCTCCATCGCGGCCTTCGACGCGCCCGATGCCCCGTTGAAGGGGAGCGGCACGCTCGCCATCCAGGAGCTGATCTGAACGATCCGTCCACGGGCTATGCGCAGAGCCGGCAGGAATGCGTTGATCACCGACAGGGCGCCAAACATATTCACCTCGAACGCGTGCCGTATGGTGTCGAGCGGAAGGATTTCGATCGGACCTGGCGTCAGGATGCCCGCGTTGTTGATCAAGGTGTCGAGCCCGGCTCCATCGAGCGCGTCCGATACGCCGCCGGCCCAGGCCCTGACGGCGTCCTCGCAAGTGATGTCGCAGACCGCGAGGCTGACGCGGCCGCCTGAAGCTTCCCTGAGATCCTGTACCTGAGCAGCGGACATTGCCGTACCGAAGACGATACAGCCCTTGGCGGCGAACCCGAGCGCGATCTCACGGCCAAGGCCGGAGCCAGCGCCAGTGATCGCCACGGAACGCCAACGTCGGGTAGAGCGCATCGCCATCATGTATCTCCCTTCGGAAATGCAACGCTCCTCACGCCTGCACCGCAGCCGCACGAATGATTGGCGCAACTTCGGTACCGAGAAGCTCGATCGAGCGCTTCATCGCCGCCGTTTCCAGAGAGGCGGTGCTCATCTGAAAGGTGATGCGAGAAAGACCGCCGAGCGCCTGGCTGGCCTGAAGCATCTTTTCCGCGACCGCCGCCGGAGCGCCGATCAGAAAGGCGCCTCGAGGGCTGGCCATGTCTTCGAACTGCTGGCGTGTGGGGGGCGCCCAGCCACGTTCGCGACCGACCTTCGCCGTCAGATGCGCCCAGCCCGGGAAGAATGCGTCCCTGGCCGCCGCGTCGGTCTCGCCGACGAAGCCCATCGCATGAACACCTACCTTGAGCTTCTCGGGACTGTGCCCCGCGCGTATGCCGGTCTCACGATAGAGATCGACAAGCGGGCGAAACCGCTCAAAGGTTCCTCCAATGATCGCTACCATCAGCGGAAGGCCAAGCGCCCCGGCGCGCGCGAAGGATTGTGGCGTACCGCCGACGCCGATCCATAACGGCAGCCGCGGCTGGTGGGGCCGCGGAAAGACGCCCTGACCGTTCAGCGCCGGACGGAATTGGCCTTCCCAGACAGGATTGCTTGTTTCGCCCAGTTTCAGAAACAGGTCGAGCTTCTCGGCGAAGAGGTCGTCATATGTCCGTGTGTCCAGACCGAACAGCGGAAAGGCCTCGCCGAACGAGCCTCGGCCGACGACGAGCTCGGCGCGTCCTCTGGAAATCAGGTCAAGGGTCGCAAATTCCTGGAAGACGCGTACAGGATCGGCGGCACTCAATACCGTCACCGCACTCGTCAATCGAATCTGGCTGGTATGCGCCGCTGCTGCCGCCAGAATGACAGCGGGCGCTGAATCAAGAAATTCGGCGCGGTGATGCTCGCCGATGCCGAACACGTCGAGACCGACCCGGTCGGCGACCTCCACTTCCTCAAGAAGATCGGCCATGCGGTCGGTCGCCGAAGGGAGCTTTCCCGTCGTCGGATCAGGAAGGATCGCGGCAAAACTGTCGACACCAATTTCCATGAGGGCTCCTTCGAAACTCTTTGGTCGATGGGGCGACCGCGAGGAGGAGGCCGCTGCTCGACCTCTCCGGCACCCGATATCGTTCAGCACGATAGGTCGTCGCGTTTGCCGCCGTCCGTGCCGTTTCACGGCGGCCTCCGGCGCCGATGCAAACTCCGTCTCGCCGTCGACGGGTGTTGATGAACGCGGCGGCGGGGAGGGCGCGGCCGGTTGCGCGCCCTTCCCCTTCCCGTTACCGGGTTCGGATCAGACGACTTTGCCCGGCACCGGCGTGTTGAGAAGCTGCTGCTCCCAAAGATACGCGATGCCGCTGCCGCTGAAGTGCTGGATGAGAATCTCGGTCAGCTCCTCGACATGCCCGGTGCGCGCCCAATCGCGCTGCCATTCGCCAGCGAGCGCCATCACGGTCATCACGTTCGCACCGGCCGCGATCATTCGCTGGATGGCGACTTCGTGAGACTCCTTCGAAATCCCGCCCGAAGCGTCGGTGATCACGGTCACGTCCCAGCCTTCGCCGGCGGCCTGGATGACAGGCATTGCGACGCAGACCTCGGTCCACAGGCCGGCGATGATCAGCTGCTTGCGGCCGGTCGCCTTGACCAGGTCCACCACTTTCTCGTCCTGCCAGGTGTTGACCCAGGTCCGGTCGATGACTTCCTGGTCCGGAAATACATCGGTGATCTGCTTGAAGAGAAGTCCACCGCGCGCCGCGATCACGCTGGTGAGAATGGTCGGCACATTGTAGGCTTTTGCCAGCTTCGCCAGCGCGGTTGTGCTGTTGACCACAGCTTGCGGGTCGTGGCTGTTCAGGTTCGCCAGCTGGTAGGGCTGGTGGTCGATCAGAACGAGGACCGAGTCTTCGGGGCGAAGAAGCGAATCAAGGCCGTTACGAAAGGTCATGGAAGCATCCTTTGCTGTTGAGGCGTGGGGAAGTCGGCAGGCGCGCCCTGCCTCCGAGGGCGCCTTGATCGACAGTGTCATTTTCATTTGTGATGCGGTAGCGCCCGTTCCCGTGAAGCTGTGTCGCGAAATGAGGAACGCCAATGTCCACCCCGTTATTTCTATTTGTGATACAATCGGAACGATTCGAGCACTAATCTGTCGTGAATACAGGAACGTTGATTTGGACATCGAAGACCTGCGGACCTTCGTGGAAGTTGCCGATGCTGGCGGGGTCTCGCCCGCCGCGCGGCGGCTAGGCATCTCCAAGTCGATGGTCAGCCGGCGCCTCATTCGGCTTGAAATGGATTTGGGCGTGCAGTTGCTCGCCCGCACGACGCGCGGCGCCGCCCTCACGGAGGCTGGGATCACCTTCCGGGAACACGCCGCAAAAGTCTGCGCCGAGATCGACATTGCCAAGGAGACGATATTGCCCGCCGGCGACCTTCGCGGCCGGCTGAGAATAGCAGCTCCGCTTACATTCGGTCCGACGCACTTCGCCCCGGTGCTCGCATCCCTGGCGCAGCGCCATCCGAAGTTGCAGGTTCAAGCCAGCTATACGGATCGGTTCGTTGACCTGATCGCAGAAGGGTTCGACTGCGCGATAAGGGTCGGCCATCTTGCCGATTCCAACATGCTTGCAAGACGTGTCGGCTGGACCTCCGCCAAGTACGTTGCAACGCCGGACTACATCGAAAAGCACGGCTCGCCCGAGACGCCAGAGGAATTCCTCACGCATGAGGTCGTCATGCAGGGAACTGAAACCTGGCTGGCGATGGATGGGGATGAGATCATCACGCTGAAACCGCAGGGGCGCTTCAAAGCCGACAACGCTGTGGCTCTTGTGGCTGCAGCACTTGCCGGGATTGGCCTTGCCGGTCTCCCGGAAGAATTGATCAGGGAGCATCTGGCTTCCGGCGCGTTGGTCCCGGTCATGACGCGCTATCCGCCGCCCAAATTGGGCATCTATGTGGTCCGGCCGCCGGGGCAGCATCCCGCACGCAAGATACGGGTGCTCACTGAGATGCTAGTCGAGTGTTTTGAAGACTTTTCAACACATCGTGACAACTAGGGCCCAAAGCGTTAATCATGGCAAACCGTGCGTTTGCCTGCATTTGCCGCGCATGGTTCAGACCGCTGCCTGATCTTCGCGCGCGTCATAGCTGCGCTGGCAGTTTCGAATCGCATCGATGTTCTCGATGGTCCAGTCGAACAGGATCGAGAATGGCCCTTGCAGCGAATGCCCAAGCGGCGTCAGCGCATACTCGACGCCGAGCACGCGTCCGTCCAGAATCCTGCGCGTCACCATGCCGTTGCGCTCCAACTTGCGCAGCGTCTGGGTCAGTACGCGTTGGGTGACGCCATCAAGGCGACGCTTGATCGCATTGAAGCGACGGGGCTCGCTCAGCACCGCTAGCACCATCATCGACCACTTGTCGGCGATCTGGTCGAGGATCACGCGGCTCGGGCAGTCGGCGCGGTAGACAGGGTCATTTTCACTGATCAACTCATCCATCGGTATCCTCCGGCATCCCTGGGATGCTTCAGGTGCGTAATTGACGCTAGGTATCCGATGAATACTTTATGGTCAATGGTGCAAAACACCAGCGCCAGAGTTCCCCGAAGAACAGAGACTTTACATATGACCGACACAGATTTCAGCCGGCTCCGGATTTCCCGGGCAGACGGTATTGCGACGATCACCATCGACAATCCGCCGGTGAATGTTCTCGACGTGCCCTTGATGAGCGAGATTCGCCGCTTTCTCCTTTCCGTTCGCAATGATCCAGACACGCGCGTCCTCGTTTTCCAGAGTGCAGATCCGGAGTTCTTCATTGCTCATGTCGACATGACATTGATCGATGAGCCGCATGCCTTCGACGATTTTGTCAGCGAGGCTCCGGAAGGTCTCAACCCGTTCCAGGCGTTCGGCGAACTGCTGCGGGAACAGCCGCAGGTGACGATCGTCAAGCTCGCGGGGCTGGCGCGCGGCGGCGGAGCGGAGTTTGTCGCGGCGGCCGACATGGTGTTTGCCGCAGAGGGGCGGGCAGGGCTTGCCCAATGCGAGGCGCTAATGGGCATCACGCCCGGCGGTGGCGCCACGCAATATCTGTCCAGCCGGATGACGCGCGGCCGGACCCTCGAAGTGATCCTCGGCGCCGATCTTATCGATGCGTCGACGGCGGAACGCTATGGCTGGATCAACCGGGCGTTGCCGGCTTCGGAGCTCGATGGCTTCGTCGACCGGTTGGCGCGCAACATCGCCGCTTTACCCGAAGGCGTCATTGCCGCCGCCAAGAAGGCGATGCCTCCCGTAAACCTGCGGGAAGGGTTTCGCCGCGAGCACGACGCCTGGGCGGGACTGTTCGCACGTCCTGCAGCCGAGAAGCTCATCCGGGGCGGGCTCAACGCGGGCGCTCAGACCAGGGAGGGCGAGCGAAATCTGGAAGGTCTGCTCCGCAGTCTGGGGGCTTGACGTCGCGGCTTCGGCCAGCGTTCCGCACTTTGCGACACAGTTTAGCACTCCTCGATACTAAGAGGGGTTAATCGGAAACATTAGGTTACCGAGATAGCTCGACGACCACGGTAGAAAAGGAAGAACACATGATTGATCTGAACGGGAAACGTGCATTGGTAACCGGAGGGTCGCGGGGCATCGGTGCCGCGATCGCATTGGCGCTGGCCGAGAACGGCTCCGACGTGGC
Source organism: Pseudochelatococcus sp. B33 (assembly GCF_053570585.1). NCBI lineage: Bacteria > Pseudomonadati > Pseudomonadota > Alphaproteobacteria > Hyphomicrobiales > Chelatococcaceae > Pseudochelatococcus > Pseudochelatococcus sp. B33. The sequence goes on from NZ_JBSEFH010000031.1 coordinate 35,915, forward strand.
GTTTACGTACCAGCGCGCGGCCGACAAAGCCGACGCTATGGCCAAATCCATCGAGAGTACTGGGCATCGCGCAGTCGCTATCCAGGCTGATAGTGCTGATCCGGAGGCGATCACGCGTGCAGTCAGCGATGCCGTCACGGCGCTTGGCGGTCTCGATATTCTCGTCAACAGCGCGGCGATCGGTCACTCCGGAACGATCGCCGACCTCGATGTGACCGACTATCAAACGTTGATGGACGTCAACGTGCGAGCGCCAGTGCTGTTCGCGAAGGCTGTCATTCCGCATCTTTCCGCTGGCGGGCGCATCGTCTCTATCGGATCCGGTCTCGGCGAGCGGGTTCCCTTTCCGGGCGTGACAGCTTACGCGATGTCCAAGGCTGCGCTTACCTCTTTCACCCGCGGGCTGTCGCGCGAACTTGGTCCGAACGGCATTACGGTAAACCTCGTGCAGCCCGGATCGGTGGATACGGACGCAAATCCGGCGGACGGTGCGGCTGCTGACTTCCAGCGGAGCCTCACGTCTCTGGGGCGTTTCGGCGAGCCACGCGAAATCGCGAACGCTGTGGTCTTTCTTGCAAGTCCCGCCGCGAGCCTGATTACGGGTGCCATCCTGACCGCTGATGGGGGTGCGATAGCCTGACTGCGCTCAATCTTCCGTATGCTGAGGGGCGAACCTTCGCGTTGATGTGCCGTCGCCATCGGCAAGATTTGCGACGAAAACCGGGTGCACCGAAGAATCCGTGAACGCGAAGTACCTGTGCAAGCCGCTCTCGGAAAGTGAGGGGCAGTTCCCACTTTCCCTCATGAGTGACAAATGTTGCCGTGATCGGAGAAGGGGTGGGGACTTGACTTAGGACTTATGAACTTCGTTTCCGGCAGAGTATATAGTCCTGCAAACATTGCGGGTATGGTCTCTCGAACCGAATCTGGAACGAGAAAACTAAGCCAGGAAATCACGTGCAAGAATTCGTCCCTCGCCTCCATCATGTCGGTGTCGTTGTCAACGACCTGCAGGGTAGCATTGACTGGCATCGAGATAATCTTGGGTTCGAGTACCAATACAGTTTCACTCTGCCTGGCGTGCAGGTGGCCATGCTCGTTCGCGGTGAAGCTCGGCTGGAAATCTTTCAAATCGAAGGTGCTGCCCCCATGGCAAACGAGCGAGAAGAAATCGAAACGTTCCTGAAACTCGGTGGCGTCAACCATTTCGTGCTCAATGTCGATGAGCTGGAAGAGACTGTAGCCGCGCTGGCGGCTAAGGGTGTTGAAATAGTTATACCACCGTCCTCCGTCCCCAACCATTCCGGCGATCGCTTCGCTTACATCCGAGACAATGAGAGGATGCCGGTCGAGTTGTTTCAGTCGGCGTCTTGAGAATGGGTGCTGCGATATCAGCCCCAGAATGTCTATCCAGCTTTCTCATTGTGCAACACCGCGTCTGCATATGAGACGACCGATCCATCGTCCCTAGATGTTTGGCACGGCGAAAGACCGGTGTTGGTGCGTATAGCTGTGCATGCGCTACCATGAGTATTTCAATTCCGCTCGAACATAGTTGCTGTCACGGCCTCCGGCGTCGCGAAGCGCCGAGCCGACCTGGTAATGGACGGCCTCCAGCGACCCCGTGAGATTGGGATTGAAGCGGCAGTCCGCCCTGACCTGCAAATAGGCTCCGGTCCATGCCGGCCCCTGACCCGCCGTGCCAGCCACGGGAATGCTTGGCAGGGTGTACACGGCGTCCTGTGTCGTCTGTCGCCAGAGCAGTCCGACCCCGGCCATCAGGGTCAGGTCTTCCCTCGGCTGAACGGTGACCGATGGTTTGATGTGGACGAGGTTGGCGTATCCGGTATGACCGCCGAGCGAGAAATAGAAGCCGTTCGGAAACAGCGGATTGAAGGTGCCGAGCGTGCCATCACTCGCATCACGGTCGCCCGACGCCACGTCGAACTGCATACCGATCCGCGGCGACCAGGTGAGATCCTCGAAGGTGTAGCCGGTCCTCGCACCCACGGCCCAGGCCAGAACGTCGGCCGGACCGACCTTGCCAACCTGTCCCATCGCTTCCGCATCCCAGTCGAAACCGGCGTATTTGCCAGCTGTCCGGATATTGAGGATATGCCTGTCCTCCTCACCCGACGCGGTGAGAAAGGTGGCGTCCTTGCGCTGGTAAAGTGCGTAATAGGCCGACGCCACGATCGTCGGCGAGAGCTGCCGCTCCACGCGAGCCCCGCTGAACATTGCATCGCCGCTCGATCGATCATCGAAAGGGCGGTCATCGCGATACTGGACAGGCCGGCTGACAAGACCATAGAAGCGCCATGCATCCGTCTCCCACCCGACCCAGACAGCATCGAATGACTGGCGGACATTCGGCCCATCGCGCGTCGAAACGAACCGTTCCAGGTCGAACGCAAAGTCTTGACGGCCGACCCTTGCCCTGAACGTTCCGCTGTCAGTCTTTTGCGTATAGCCGATGAAGGCTTGCCGAAGGTCAAATCGGTTTGCGTCGTTAGGACCGATCACCGTCTTGTTGAACGCACGCACATCCTCGAACTGCGTGAACAATTGCCAGTTTTCATGCAGGTGAACATCGATATGGAACTGCGCACGCTGCAACCAGTAGGAGTCTCCGGGATTCGCACGCACGGTTCCGAAAGCCGGCGCATCACTGACTTCGAAGATTCCGCGTAGATTGAGCCCGAGCGAGATGTAGCTGTTGGGATTGGAGGAAAATAACGGAATGTATTTCAGACTGTCCAGCGGCTGAGTCCGCAGTTTCGGATCCGCGAGAAGCGACCAGTCCTCCCGCGAGCGGTCGGCTTTTATCGAGGGCCTCTCCTGCTTCAAGCGAGAATCATCCGCCAGGGCTGACCGGTAGCCCCATTGAGCAAAGGCGAGGGCAGCAAGCGAAAGCAGCAGTAACCGCGCCCAGGATACGGACCGAAGGCCGAGCGTTATTGAAAGACGGGAGGTGGCGTATCTCTGTCGGTCAATCGTCTGCTCGCCCTTCGACCTTCGGCACATGGCCACATCCTGTGTTAATTTTTCATGGGTGATCGCCGCTGTCCGCTACTTGCACGGCGTGCGATGGACGGAGAAATGAGTTGAAGCCGCTACGAAAGATTATGGAATAAATCCATCTTGGCGGGTGGTGAGGACGTTGCGAGGATGCCCTCATGGGAGAGACACCGGCACCGACGTTGTCATTCTCTTCTTTGCCTTGGTAGCCCTCGGTCATGTGAAGCCGTGTTGCAAAATAAGGAACGCTTTGTGGAAATTGAGGATTTAAGAATATTCGTCGAAGTTGCCGAAGCGGGCGGAGTATCGTCTGCAGCGTTGCGACTGGGCATCTCCAAGTCGATGGTCAGCCGGCGGATCACCAGGCTCGAGGAGCAACTCGGCGCACAGCTATTTGCAAGGACGACCCGTGGTATAGCGCTCACGGAAGCAGGCGCTACATTCCGCGATTACGCGGCCAAGACCTCCGCCGAATTGGATCTTGTGCGCGAAACGATCCTGCCCGCCGGTGAGCTTCGAGGCCGCATGCGCGTAGCCGCGCCATTGTCATTTGGTCCGACCTATTTTGCTCCAGTCCTCTCCCGAATGGCTAGCCAACACCCGCAGCTGCAAATCCTTTCTTCCTATACTGATCGCTTCGTAGATCTCGTGGGAGAGGGTTTTGATTGCGCAATTCGGCTGGGGCATCTGTCGGACTCGAACCTCGTCGCAAGACGTATCGGACCGATCTTTGGCAAGCTGGTTGCGAGTCCTGCCTACATCGAGGCTCACGGTGCTCCCGAGACACCGGATGAGATTGTGAAGCACCAGGTCGTTATGCGGGACGCCGAGAAGTGGCAATTCATGGATGGCGACGAGATTGTCACGGTGCGGCCCCAGGGACGCTTCATAGCTGATAACGCAATGTCTCTCGTAGCGGCCGCTCTTGACGGAGTCGGGGTCGCCTATCTGCCGGAACCGCTGGTCGCGGATCATATTAGTTCGGGTGCGCTTGTGCCAATCATGACGCGCCATCCGATTCCGCCAGCCGGAATCTTCGTCGTGAGGCCGCCCGGCCAGTATCCCTCTCGAAAAGTGCGAACCCTGACTGAGATGCTTATCGAACGATTTGGAACCCCTCCCGGTAGCGAGGGCACGCCGGCTACCGACAAGGTATTTTAACGATCGACGCAGGGTAGTGACATTCCTCGCACTGAGGGCGTGTGACCCGACTGAAGCGAAAACGACGAAACCGCTCTGGCAAAATATTACATAGCGGTTCTGCATGGGCGTACGCCTATCGCCTAACACGTTACCCGCAACAGCCAGAACATTGCTAGGTACTATTGGTCGGCGGACATTGAGCCTTATCCAGCCAAGTGAGAATAGTTTTTATCATTAGGTATCAAGCCCCGGCATTCGCGATCTCAACGAACCCTTGCAGATCTTCGATTCTCCCGCTTGCGTTCCTCGTTGCAGGACACAGTTTCGCGCGCGGCGAGACTACAGTGACGCCTGATCGAACGGTAGAAGAAGGCGATGCGCACGGGGTTGCTGCGCTTCGCACGCACTCACTACCGATGACGTCAGCAGAAGGATCGAAAATGACGTTCCGCAATGGCCTGAAGTCACTCCCTCGTCCTGAGGATTCGGTTCTCGTCCTGATTGATCATCAGCCCTATCAACTGGCGGCTGCGTGACCGGAATTCGGTCCACGAGCAGGGCACCGGAAGAAAACTGGCTCATACCGTCGGAACCCGCACATTCGGAGATACCGGCAGCACAAACTGGAAGCGCGAGGCCTGACGATCGAGGGTTCACCGTGCCCAAAGGCGCTGGTCAGGGGGATGAGGAGCGGAGAGCGATGACGATCCGGCAGCGACAGCAGTCCGGGCGATCCATGGCGGTCGCGCTGATCGCGGCGCTGGCGCTTGCACTGGGCGCCTGCGCCTCGCGGCCCGGCTCATCCGTCCTCACTCCGGTGACTGCCGTCGAGGGCACGAAGCGCGTCACCATCTTCGTGGCGAGTACGCGGGCAGCAGAGCCGAGCACGCCGACCTTCCTGACCGACGGGATTACGGCTACAACTACCTACGTTCGCTATGTCGTCTCCATTCCGCCGACCCACCGACCGACCGAGGTCGAATGGCCGACGGATGTGCCGGACCCGGCCCGGCACTTCGCGGTCGTCTCGTCCGAGCGCCTTGACGAAAGGCGGTTCCTTGCGGAAGTCGGGGCCACTGCCGCCCGCGGGGAAGGGCTCGGCCGCGACGTCGCCATCTTCGTCCACGGCTTCAACAACAACTTTCCGGAATCGCTGTTCCGCACGGCGCAACTCACCGTCGACGTCCATGTCGCGCAGTCGGCAGTGCTGTTCTCATGGCCTTCGAAGGCAGCGATTACCGGGTATCTCGCAGACAAGGATGCGGTGACCTTCTCGCGCGATGCGCTTGCCCGGTTGGTCGAGCGGGTCGCTGCCGATCGCCGTGTCAGGGGGGTGAAGCTTCACGCCCACAGCATGGGGGCTTGGCTGACCATGGAGTCTGTCCGGCAAATCCGGATCGCCAAAGATGATCGAACCCTCGGCAAGCTCGTCGACCTCACGCTCGCTGCGCCGGATATCGACGCTGAAGTATTTCTTCAACAACTCCGGGTCGTCGGCCACCTGCGCTCCCCCGTCACCGTTTTGGTCTCCAAGGAGGACCAGGCGCTGTCGCTATCCAGGTTTATCGCCGGAGGGCAACTGCGCGCCGGCGCAGCCGACATCGACGACCCACGGGTTCTCGTCGAGGCGCGGAATGCAAACCTCCGCGTGATCGACGTAACCAATCTGGCCACGCACGCAGGAAGCGGCCACGATGGTTTCGCGGCCTTTGCCTCGATCTACGGCCGCCTCCCGCAGAGCTCAGATGGAAGGGTTGCTTCCGACGTCGGTCCGGGCGTCTACGAGCTTGGAGTCGCTAACAGGTTCGAAACGCTCGACGCCCGACTGGTCCAAAGGGTCGCCGGTCCGACGACCACCGAGCCCTAGCTGTTGCGACACGTCTGAACTGTTTGAGCTTGCCGAAGAAGCGCTTGATGCGGTTGCGCTCCTTGTAGAGATAGACGTCGTAGGGTCGCAGGACCTTGCGGTTACGCTTTGGCGGAATGATGACTTCGGCGCCGGCTTCGGCGATCCTGTTTGCGAGATGGTCGGCATCGTATAATCAGTTGCGCCAAATAGGAGGCTCCCAAAGCCCCGTCGCTTCGCCCAGCGTCACGGTCGGTGTCGAGGGAGCCGACAGGCCTGCGTCAGGAACAAGCCGACTGCACAGGCCGGGTGAGGTCGCAATTCTACGGTCAGAAAAGATTGGGTTGATCGACCGCAGAATCGGTGCCACCGCCGCGGCTATCCGGCTCTATCCAAATATCGGCGTTTTTCTGGAGACAATCTGGAGACAACGGCTTGGCCGGAGACCTTTGTCTCCAACTCCGTCGCCTAAAGGCGGAAGATATGCCTTTGTTTTTGTTGATAAAGTCTGGAGCGGGCGAAGGGATTCGAACCCTCGACCCCAACCTTGGCAAGGTTGAGAAGTATCTACGCAACAACATCCAAAATTTTCCTATCATACTACGATAATTGATAAATTTTATTCATCTGCCGTCGTCCATATCCTCCAAATACCCGTCCATTTCTCTTTACCCGCTGACAATTTGCTGACAATGGCGACCTGTCTATGCTATTGTCAGCAAAATCGTCAACCGCAGTTGGAGGGAAGCGTATGCCCAAACTCACCAAACGAGCGCTCGAAGCCATGAGCCCGCCCGAGAAGGGCAAGCAGGTATTGTTGTGGGACAGCGAACTCCGGGGTTTCGGAGTCCGCATGCTTCCCTCCGGCCTTCGAACATTCGTGCTGAATTATCGGAACGCCGCCGATAAGGAACGGCGCATCAATCTTGGCCGCTTCGGGGTGATGACCGTCGAGCAGGCCCGTGAAAAGGCCAAGATTAAGCTCGGCGCCATTGCGGCCGGTGAAGATCCTGCGGATACCGACGACGATCCCCAGCAGCAGGTCACGGTTGCCGATCTTTGCGACTGGTATCTCACGGAGGCCGAGGCCGGTCGGATCCTCGGTCGCCGCAATCGGCCGATCAAGAAGTCGACGCTCGGCATGGACAAGAGCCGCATCGAGACGCACATCAAGCCGCTCCTCGGCAAACGTCTCGCGCATACGTTGAAGGTGGCCGATATCGAGGGGATGCAGTCCGATATCGTGGCCGGCAAGACGGCGAAACCGCGAGGCAAGGGCCGAGGCGGCGTCACCACGGGCGGTCCCGGCGTTGCATCCCGTGCTGTCGGAACCCTCCAGAGCATCCTTGGCCATGCCGCCCGCCTCGACAAGCTCGAAAGCCATCCTAGCCGCGGAGCGCGCAAACTGGCGGGCAAGAAGAAGCAGCGGCGCCTGAGTGTGGCCGAGATCAAAATGCTCGGCGCGGCGATCCGGCAGGCGAAACGCGACGGCGAAAGCCCGATGGCGCTTGACATCGTCCGGCTCCTGGCCCTCACCGGCTTCCGCATCTCCGAGGGGCAGGGCATGGAACGCCATTGGCTCGATGCCGATGCGGGCTATGTGGCCTTTCCCGACACCAAGGGGGATGCCCAGATCCGCGCGATCGGCCCTTCCGCCGCAAAGCTTGCCGCCAGCCAGCCGGTTCGGAAGGACTGCCCCTATGTTTTCCCGTCCGACATCACCGACGGGCATTACACGGCAGCGAAGGCATGCCTCTTCAGGCTCTGCGCCAGCGTCGGCCTCAAAGGCGTCACCCCGCATACGCTGCGGCACACCTTCGGCAGCGTCGCCGGCGATCTCGGTTTCTCCGAGCTGACGATCAGGGCTCTCCTTGGTCATGCCGCTCAAAGCGTGACCCAGGGCTATGTCCATATCGACGAGGCGCTGAAGCTCGCCGTCACCCGCACCTGCGAGAAAATCGCCTCCTTGTTGGACGAAGAAGACAAGGCGGTGCTTCCGGAACAGGAAGAAAAACAGGCGGCGTGATGAGCTTCTCCGCCAGTCGATATTGCAAATGACGGCCATGAGGGCCATGCAGGAGCGCGGTCGTATTTCGGCGGGAATGATACCGCAACCTAGATTCCGACGGCGGCCTTATCTTAGCCAATTCGCCGGGTATCGCCCGCCGGGGTAGCGACCGGCGTTCAATAAAGTTGGTTAAACGTCAGTGGAACGGATGCTAACCCCTTCCATTAACGTTTCGGAGATATAAAATTGTTTCGTGGTGATTTGGCATAAATCATCTTTGGAGGCTTTGGAAGGCGCGGTAGCATGGCATCGGCACAACAACTGATCGGACTCGTCAAGAGTCACGCCGAAGGTGACGAAGAACGCTTCTTCGATCTCGCCATGCAGCTTGCTGCCGCCGAGGACCAGAAAGGGCATACAAGGCTTGCTGAGCAGTTGCGGCAGTGGGCGGAGGTTAGTCGGGCGCCGGCCACGCCTGTCGCGGCAAAACCGACGCCGCTGGCGGCACCACGCGGTGATCTCGCCGGTTTCCTTGATGCGAGCTACCCCTCCACGCGGCTCAATGACGTCATTTTGCCGTTCCACCTCGAGGACGAACTCATCCACATCGTCACCGAAACCCGCATGCGGGAGCGGCTGGAGGAAAAGGGGTTGCGGCCGCGTCGACGGCTCCTGTTCGCTGGCCCGCCCGGGACCGGGAAGACCTTGAGTGCAGCGGCCCTGGCTGGTGAGTTACGGTTTCCCCTTTTTACCGTGCTGCTGCATGGACTGATCACAAAATTTATGGGCGAGACCGCTCAGAAGCTGCGTATGATCTTTGATGCGGTTCGCACGACGCGAGGCGTGTACCTGTTCGACGAGATCGACGCGCTTGCCGCAGCGCGGGGCTCCGAAAACGATATTGGTGAGGCACGCCGCATCCTGAACTCGTTCCTGCAATTCCTCGATGAGGACACGGGTCCGTCGATCATCGTCGCCACCACCAATCTTCCGGAAATTCTGGACCGGGCAGTGCTGCGTCGCTTCGACCTTGTGCTGCCCTACGAGATGCCCAAGGGCGCGGCGATTGAGAAGGCGCTGCGCCGCCGGTTGATCGGTTTCGACGCCAACAATGTCGATTGGGCGAGTGTCGCGCACCGTGCAGAGGGATTGTCGACCGCCGATGTTGTCGCCGCGGCAGAGGACGCCGCAAGACGAGCAGTATTGGCTAATCAGGAGAGCATCGAGACAACATCCCTCGTTGCATCCCTGGATCGCCGCCGCTCATTGCATGGAATAGGGGGAATGGGCGGGGATGCCGAGGGATCGCGAGCACTTCATTCTGCAAGGCCTAGGAAAAGCCCAGGCCTTCAAAGCCAAGGGCGGCGGGTCGTCAAAAAGACCAAGTGATGTCGCCAACCGCGCTGCTCATGCTCATGCTCTCCTCCAAGCGCTCGATCATCTCTCGAACCTAGCCGCCGAAGAGCGGCCCGGCCTCTACCTTGACGTCGAGGGGCGACCGGGAGAGGTGATGGTGACCTCCGGCCTCAACGCCAGTGGCCTGACGCTCCTGAAGGTGCAACCGGCAGCAGGTGAGCAGCAGACGGCGCGCGCGACGGTGTTTGCTTCCGGAGACGGCATCGACAAGCTTCGCCAGAAAGTCACTGACTTTGGCGAGAAGAACCGCATCAAGAATGATGGAACGGAAGGTCGGCCCTACAACGCCGATCTTGTCCAGAGCATCGGGGTGATCGTCGAAGCGGGCTTGCGAGCGCTGTGGCGTAGCCCCAATCAGAAGTTTCCCGACGGCAATGACCCGTGTCCCTGGGAAATCTGGCTCGACAAGGAAGCAGCGGCCGGTTTCGTTGCCGGCGCTCCCGGCTGCGGCGTTGCCATCAGCGCCGATCGCCTAGAATTTCCTGAAGACATCGTCGTCATCGGCACAGCGACCAGCGACGCCTTGGCCTTGGCGGTGCGCCGGCTGGCAGGCGTTCGTGCGCTGGCAGCTCCCACCGTCACGGCGGACTACTTCGATGCGCTCGAAATTGAGGAACAGGTTGAGTGGGTGGATGACGTCGTCGGCAGGGCGACGTTCGATGGCGGCGGCGATCCCAATTACATCACCCTGCTCGACCGCGGCGTCAGCAGAGCGCATCCGCTGATCGCGCCGGCGCTTGCTGTCGCCGACCGCCATGCGGCAGAACCGGCATGGGGGCTGGACGATGCGGTTGGCCATGGTACGCAGCTCGCCGGCCTCGCTCTCTTCGGCGACCTCACCACGGTAGTGCAGACGATGAATCCCATTCAGGTTCGGCATCGGCTGGAGTCGGCCAAGATCATTCCGGACGCCGGACACAATCCCCATCATCTTCTCGGCGCAGTCACCCGCAAAGGCATCAATGCCGTCGAGATCACCGGCGATCGCCGGCGCACCTTCACCTTGGCAACCACCACAGAGGACGATACTCCGCACGATGGGGCGCCCACGTCATGGTCGAGCGAGGTCGACCAGTTGGCCTCCGGTGTGTCCGGCGACAGGAAGATCAAGCGCCTGATCCTAGTGTCGGCCGGCAACACCAACCAGAACCTGTTCGGCAATAACGACTACCTGGAGGTCTGCGATCTTCCCGACAACGAGGTGGAATCGCCAGCTCACGCCTGGAACGGGATCTGCATCGGCGCCTATACGGAGAAGAACGTATTGCCAGCCGGAGAGGTCGGTCTGCCTCTCGCACCCGTCGGCGACCTCGCCCCGTCCTCCCGGACGGCCAGTTGGTCGTCGTACTGGCCGCTCAAGCCCGACGTCGTCTTCGAAGGCGGCAACTGGCTGGTGGACGGTGCTCCTCCACCAATGAAGCATCTGGCGCTTTCGCTTCTCACCACCGATCACCAATACCCGCAGCGCGCCTTCACGACCACAGGCGAAACGAGCGGCGCCACAGCGCTGGCAGCACGCGCCGTGACCGAGATCTGGTCGGACTATCCCGATCTTTGGCCGGAAACCATTCGCGCCCTGTTCGTTTCCTCCGCCCGCTGGACCCCCCAGATGAGGAGCCACCTGCCGGCTAATCCTGCCAAGGGGGATTATGCGTCGCTGTTCAAGCGCTATGGCTATGGCGTTCCCGACCTCGACCGTGCGCGCCGAAGTGCTTCAAATGCCCTGACCCTCATCGTGCAGGATACGATCAAGCCCTACCGGAAGGCAGATAAGCCGTCGACGCAGCACGTTCACAACGAGATGAAGCTGTTCCAGTTGCCGTGGCCGGTCGAGGAATTGCGGAAGCTCGTTCAGAACCCGGTGAAGCTGCGCGTTGCGCTCAGCACCTTCATCGACCCGAACCCGTCCGAGCCGGCGCGCGGTTCCAAATTTCGATATGCCTCCCACAATCTGCGCTTCAAGCTGAACCGGCCCAACGAGAGCCAGACCGCGTTTCTGGCCCGCGTCAGCAAGGCGGCCGAACAGCCTGAGGGTCCAATTGTCGAGGAAGACGACAACTGGACCTTTGGCCGCAATCGCCGGGATGTCGGATCGCTGCACATCGATGAACTGGTCTGCCCGGCATCCGATCTGGCGCGCCGCAATCTGATCGCTGTGCATCCTGTTGCAGGCTGGTGGAAGACCAAGACCGTTCCCGATCCGCAGGATCTTGTCGCCCGCTTTTCGCTAATCGTCGAAATCGACGCCGGCGAGAGCAATGCGGAGCTCTATGCCGAGGTCGAGGCAGCCATCAAGATCCTCAATGCCGTTGAGAACATCGTGTGATGATGACGTCGAATGGGTGCGACGCTTCAGCCGCCGACATCACGGAGCACGAGCTCCACACGCTGCGTGATTCGGTAGCATAGACCATAGGTAGTCGGTCATCGGGAGGATTCCAATCCGTACGAAACATAAAGTCTGCGAAATCCGTCGAACTGCATTGCGACTCGCAGGCTACGCGCGCAAAGTCTCATGGCTCGACGTCACGTGCGCTGAGAAAATCCTCTAGCTTCGGCGGTGGTTTGTCTTCGTCCAGAATGAGGGTTTGCGACCAGAGAATCGACGTCTCATACACGGTGTTGCAGATCCGCTCGCCGTTCTCATCCTCGTACCAATGCGTCGCCTCCGGCAGAAGTTCGAATGGGACCGGAGGCCGGGCGAACGGATTGTGAAAGACCTCCATCTCGGCCGTCCAGGGCTCGTATCCGTGAGGCCATAGCCCCCTATATTCGTCGCTCGTGATATCCAGGCAGAACGGTATTCCGGCGAGTGCTCCCGGCGTCCGATCGAAGAAGTTGCCAATCCGCATGTAGCGCAGGCCTTTCGGCGCTCCGCCACCCGAAATGGGCACTCGATTCAATTTGGAGATCGAGCAGGCGTTGGAGAAGATCACTGCCGAAAGCTCTGCATGACGGTCATTGGCGAACAATCCGGCAGGAAAGGCCGATGGCCCGAGCAAATGTGTGGCCGGCATCGCGACGGCCTGCGCCTTCCCATCCACCATCGCGACCTGCGCGCCTTCACCATACAGGTAGCCAATCAGTCCCTCCCGGCTCCAGACCATAGACGATGGCGCCTGAAAGTCTGCAATGGCGATCACGAAGGGCTTGCCGGCGACATGCGGCAGCTTGTCGTAGCCTCGCTCGAGCTTGTTTCCCAACGTCTTCGCGAACCGGAGGGCCGCTGCACCAAAGAACACTTCCGCCCTCTCCGTCGGCACCGGGCCATGCGGGGCGTTCACATGATTGTACGCCACCGAGGGGTTTGCCGTGACGGCTTCCACCCACGCTTCGCCGCCGAGCCGGTTCGCGATGTGGAAATCCGGCGACTCATAGGGCTGCGTCACCAGCAAACCCTGCTCCCGAAACGACGCAAGCAATTGCGCCTCCCAAATGCGGGTATGGAAATTGCCGGTCTGACAGTCGCTAACCCAGTTTCGGTCCGGCTTCGGGAGAGCGAGATAGAGCTGGTTCAACGTCCAGGCAGCCGGAACATGCGATGGCAGTGACAGCAGCCGGAAAACCTCGCCCGGCTGACGACCCTGCAGATCGGACAGCGCCGGCCGAGCGGGAACACCTGATTTCATCGGCTCTAGCGCCTTGCCCTCGACCATTAGCCGCTCGACGGCGAGCCTAGCCTCCCGCAGTGTGCGAAAGTCGCGCGCCCCGTCAACGACCACCCAGACCAAATCGATCCGACGCCGCATGACGAGACAGCCGAACAGACCATTGTCCCCTCGAATGGTCACGATGCCGCACGTGCGCCCGTCATCGGTAAGCCATGCCGCTGTCGGTGGGGCTTCGCCAAAGCCATGGCCTCGCGGCAGCGAGAGCGCGTAGATATCAAACTCCCATTGCGCCAGCTCCCGCATCTGTTCTCCAGTCTGAACAACTTCGGTGCTTTTCCCGTTCTATTCACACCAGGCAAAGTAGACCAAAATAGGCGTTTCGACTAAGATTCCTGCAACCTTGCCGCGGTGGCTTTAGGGGGCGGTCACTGGGAGGGAGCATTGTATATAGCGCAAGTGATCATCAGCAATTATCGCTGCCTGAAGACAGCAGATGTCACTCTAAATCCTGATCTTAATATTATCGTGGGCGACAACGAGAGCGGTAAATCGACGCTGTTGGAAGCGATTCACCTTGCGCTCACTGGACAGCTTAATGGTCGGGCAATTCAGACAGAACTTCACCCCCATCTTTTCAACGCCGAGATCGTGGCAAATTACATCGCCGCGCTCGTCGCCAAAACTCCGGCCACGCCACCGGCGATTCTCATCGAACTATATTTCCACGACGATGCCGCACTGTCGAAGCTGAAGGGGACCAACAACACCCTCGGCGCCGACCTGCCCGGCGTAGCCCTCTCGATCGAGTTCAATCAGGAATATGCGGAGGAGTTCAAAGCTTACGTCGCGGACCCGACACTGATCCGGACGCTGCCCATTGAATACTACATGGTGAATTGGCGAGGGTTCGCTGACAACGAACTGCTGACTTCACGCTCGATCCCTATCAAGCCGGCCTTCATCGACGCGAGTACCATCCGCAACAACGCTGCCGCGAGCCGCTATGTCGTGGACATCATGCGCGACAGCCTCAGCAAAGGCCAGAAAGTCGATCTTGCGCTGTCCTATCGCATGATGAAGGACGCGTTCCTCGACAATGCCAAGGTCAAGGGTGTCAACGAGGCACTCGCCAAGAAGAAGGGCGAAATCTCGGACAAGGCGCTTTCGGTCTCCCTCGACACATCATCGCGCGCGACCTGGGAGACTGGCGTCATGCCACACCTTGACGACGTGCCGCTTCCGCTTGTCGGCAAGGGGGAACAGAACGCCATCAAGATCAAGCTGGCGATGGAGTCGTCTGCCGACTCGCATCTGATCCTGATCGAGGAGGCGGAGAACCATCTGTCCTTCTCGAACCTCAACGCGCTTATCAGCCACATCGCTACACGGCGCGGCAGCCGCCAGCTCATCATTACCACGCATAGCAGCTTCGTATTGAACAAGCTGGGTGTCGAGGCCGTCTTGCTGTTCCACCACGGCAAGTCGATCCGGCTCAACGCCTTGAGCAGCGGAACGCAGGATTACTTCATGCGCCTGCCGGGCCACGATACCTTGCGGCTGATCCTGGCGAGGCGCGCCATTCTCGTCGAGGGTCCATCGGACGAATTAATTGTCCAGGCGGCCTATGTGAAGCAACATGGAAAAATGCCGCTCGACGATGGTGTAGATGTCATCTCGGTCAACTCGCTGGCCTTCCGGCGCTTCCTTGAAATCGCCGTTCTCCTCGACCGGATGGTGGCGGTCGTCACAGATAACGATGGCAAGGTTGCCGCCCTCGCCACGAAATATGCCGACTACATCGGAAAGCCAAAAATCAGCATCCTCTACGACACCGACCAAAACTTCCCGACGCTTGAGCCACAGCTCTTGAAGGCAAACGGCAAAGCTACGATCGAAAAAGTACTCGGCAAGACGTTCGCGTCGGAAACCGCACTGCTCGACTACATGAGGGACAACAAGGCCGACACGGCATTGAAGTTCTTCAAAACAACGGAGCCCTGGATCGTTCCAGGGTACATTGCCAGTGCCGTCAGCTAACCGGATCATCATGTGTGCCGCAGGCGGCGGCAAGACCACCCGTATTGTCGGCGAAGCCGCTGGCGGCGCGGAACGCGCGTTGCTCGTCACCTACACACGCAACAACGAAGAGGAGATCGAGCGAAAGCTCTATGGTCTGGGACCAGTCATTCCGCCCAATCTCGAGGTGATGACGTGGTTCAGCTTCCTCCTACGCGACCTCGCACGTCCCTACAGGCGGGTCATGCACGACCGCCGCATCGAAGGACTTCAATGGGAGGAAGGACGCTCTGTCCCCTACATTCCGGAATCGAACACCGCCGCACACTATTTCGCGGGCGGTCGCCTCATCTATTCAGACAAGATCTCCAAATTCATCTGCGAATGTGACCGCCGGACGAACGGCGCGGTCATGCGTCGGCTCGCCCAGCGCTTCGACCACATTTTTGTGGACGAGATCCAGGATATGGCCGGCTACGACATTGATGTCCTTGAACTCATCCTGAGGGTAGGAATCAAGTTAACGCTGGTTGGCGACCACAGGCAGGCTACCCTCAAGACCAACCAGGGCAAGAAGAACGCGCCCTTCGCTGGCATCAACATTATCAAGAAATTCAAAGCATGGGATAAGGCTGGGCTCGCAACATTGAGTTACGAACAGCATACCCATCGCTGTCATCAGCACATCGCCGACCTCGGTGATCGCTTTTTCCCCGGCGAGCCCACCACCAAGTCGCTGAACGATGTGGTGACCGGCCATGACGGAGTGTTCATCGTGGCGACTGCCAAGGTCGACGCCTATATGGCGACTTTCGCGCCGCAGGTCCTGCGCTTCGACCGAAAGACCGCTTGCCGCGGCCTCCCAGCCATGAATTTCGGCGAGTCCAAAGGCCTCACCTTCAATCGGGTCATGATCTTTCCGCACGGTCTGGCAAAGAAGTGGCTCAGCACCGGCCAAATCAGCCATGTCGAGAAATCAGTTGCGCGGATGTATGTGGGTGCCACGCGCGCGCGCCACAGCCTAGCGTTTGTCCATGACGGTGCTGTCGCGATCCCTGACGCCCAGGTCTACGAGTAGGAATCGCTCCCTCCGGCTGCTGAGATACCGATCAGCAGGGTCGATTTTCACGAGGTTCCATACACGGTCACCGCATGGCTGTCCTTCGGCGGCACCAACGCATGGCTTGGCTTGACCACACTATGCCCGAAGCAGAGCTACTTCGATCATTACCGGCAGGCAGCTATCGTGTCTTGTGGCTGCATTGCGGCGAGCGTCCAGTATCTTCAGCCGGTGCTCGCCATCGCCGCCGCTTCGGCAAAGCGTGACCTAGGGTTACGTCCACATCGACGAGGCGCTGAAGCCTGCTGTCACCCGCACCTGCGAGGAAATCGCCTCCCTGCTCGACGAAGAGGACAAGGCAGTGCTTCCTGAACAGGAAGAAACAAGGGCTGCGTGAGGGCCGGAGCGGGAAACTACACCCTCCATATCCGGCGGCAGTTAGCCTTGCATTGTTAGTCACAAAGACGTACATATTTGGAGGAATAGGAACTTGCTCAGGTGAATGCCCATGCCACAGAAGCAGACCAAATTGCACCGGAACGAAGCGGGCCGGGTTGAACGGCTGGGGTTCCGCATTGACGAGGCGACGAAGAATCTCATCGAGCGTGCCGCCTACCTGTCGCAGCGCAAGGTGAGCGACTTCTGCGTGTCGGCGCTCGCCGACACTGCACGCCGGACGATCGCCGAGCATGAAATGCTCATGCTCTCCGAGCGTGATCGTGATGCCTTCTTCGATGCCCTGATCAATCCTCCCGCGCCGAGCGATCGTCTTCAGCGCGCGCTCGCCGATCACAAGCGCCGGGTCGCCCCGTAAGAATGGCGTCTTCCCGACCGGATTTGCAGATCGTGCCGCTTTCGGCCGATCACGATCGCGATGCCTTCTCCTGCGGGATCGACAGTCTCGACCGCTATCTGCGGACGCAGGCGAGCCAGGATGTGCGGCGCAAGGCGAACGGCGTCTTCATCCTCGTTGAGCCCGAGCAGCCTCGAACGGTACTCGGTTATTATACGCTCTGCGCGACGAGTCTGCCGCAGGGCGATGTTCCGAATGCCGCCCGCAAGCATATCCCGCGCTATCCGCTGGTGAGCGCCACGCTGGTCGGACGCCTTGCGGTGTCGACCGTCCGGCAAGGAGAGCGCCTGGGGGCAATCCTGCTCGCCGATGCCGTGCAACGCGCTTACGCATCCGCCTCGACCATCGGTTCATCGATGCTGGTCGTTGACGCGATCAATGAGCGCGCCGCAGCCTTCTACGAAGGCAACGGGTTCGTGCGCCTGCCGGATTCGATGCGGCTGGTGCTCCCCATGTACGTCATCGAGAAAATGTTGAAGGGGTGATCTGCCTCCAGCAGCGCGTTCGCTAGGCTCGCAGATTTTCAGTTATTGCAGATGATGGCGCGTGTCCCTATATTGGCGGACAAGGAGAACATGCCATGGCCAGCCAAATCGTCCAATTTGCCAGCCTTTCGGACCGGGATCGCAAAGCGGTGCCGCACCTGCCGAAACTCGGCGAGGGCGATCATCTTGAGCTGCATGTTCGGCGCCGGGACGGCGAGGAGCAGACGATCTCGCTGCCGCCGGCTGCGGCCGATGTCGTCGAAGCCTTGCTGTCTCGGCTTCTCAGTGGCGAACGGGTAGCGGTCATCGCGGAGCATGAGGAGTTGAGCCCCACCGAAGCCTCGATCATCCTTGGCATCTCTCGCCCCCTTGTCGTCCACCGCATGGAGATCGGCGATCTGCCGTTCCGCTATGTCGGAAAGCACCGGCGCGCGTCGCTGAAGGACGTGCTGGCGCTGAAGGCGCAGCTCGACGTCCAGCGCAAGGCCATGGAAGCCCTGGCCGCCGACGCCGAGGATCTCCACCGCGAATATGGCATTTAGTCCTGTTGTCGCGGTCTGCGACGCCTGCATCCTTTACCCGTTCCATCTGAGGAACATCATCGTCCAGGCAGGAGTCGACCGCCTGTTCCAGGCGCGTTGGACTGAAGAGATCCACGACGAATGGATGCGCAATCTCGTAGCCAACACGCCGAGCCTTTCGCTCACTCGCCTGGAAGCCGCAAAGCAACTCATGACAATCGCGCTGCCGGCGGCGACGGTTGTTGGATATGAGAAGCATATTGCGGCCGTCAGCTTGCCCGACCCCGATGACCGTCACGTCGCCGCCGCCGCGATCGAGGCCGGTGCATCGACAATCATAACCTGGAACCTGCGTGATTTCCCGGTCCCCAAGCTGAAGAAGCACAATCTGGTACGTCAGACACCGGATGCCTTCCTCGCCGGTCTCTATGAACAAGTTCCAGAGCGGCTGACCGGCTCGCTGGCGAATGCGCGGCGCAATCTCAGCCGGACGCGCGTGTCGGCTGCCGACTTCATCAGCATCCTTCGCGACCAGAGGCTCACCAAGCTGGCGGCGCAGATCGAGAAGCATGTCGACGATCTGTAGGGTGGCTTTCTCCATTTCCTGAAACCCTCAGCCACGGCTTTGCGCCTAGCCGATCTAAGGCGCATGGAACGCGTTCTGGCCGAAACAGTGCGTGCGTGCGACGCTGGCGATGACGCCTGCTGTCCGCTTATCGCGACGCTCTCCAGGCCAATCACGCTCCGACGGTCGCTCCTTGGACCTTGACAGGGAACTCCCCATACAAGGCTTTCCCCCGCCGTAAATACGCAAAAGCGTAGAAACAACAGTCTGGAATTAAGCCTCGAAACGGATCAAAGCGGTCCCGTTGAAAACGCTCTTGCGGCTCTGCCCTCCGGTCTCGGCGTGCAACCCCATCGAAGCATCATGCGCTGAATTGTATATTCGCGTCCGGACGTCCTTCAGATGTACTTCAGCAAGATCGCGAGCTACAGCGCACGACGCTTGTCCGCTGGCGGCCAGGCCAAGCAGTGTCCGCACCTCGTCGAGCGTGAAGCCGAGCTCCCGTGCGCGTAGCACGAACGCCAGCCTGCCAACGTCCTCAGGTCCATAGCTGCGATAGCGTCCACGCCGCAGCGGTTCTGGCATCAAGCCGATGCGTTCGTAGTAGCGGATCGTCTCGATGTTGCAGCCGGTTCGCCGCGAAAGTTCACCGATGGGGATGGTGTGTTCGGCCATATCCAGCTCCCTGAAATTAGGGCTTGAATCTGTAGCGACTACAGACGGTAAGGTCACTCCATCCTGATTTCAAGGAGTGTCCTATGTCCGATGCGATCGAGAAAATGGCGGCGGCTCGACAGCCCCCAAGCGGGTCGGGGCCGAGCGGGTCAACTTCGGGGCCTTGGCTGCCGCCTTTGGCGTCGCATCGTGCTGCGCGCTCCCACTGCTCCTGACGACGATCGGCGAGAGCACAGCTTGGCTCGGTGGCGTGGCGCTGTTGTGGCGTGAGCAGCGGGCCGCATCGATCTGCGGGCCGAACGACACCTGCACGCCGCCCACTGTTCGCGTGCTGACTTTAGTTGGGCTTTTGATTGGAGCCGGTCTGCTCTGGGCAGGATACGTCTATGCCTGACACAACTCTCGTTCTGGAATCCACGATCATATGTCCGAACTGCGGTCATCGCGCGACCGAGACCATGCCGACAGAAGCTTGTCAGTACTTCTATGACTGCAAGGCGTGCGGCGCACTTTTGAAGCCGAAGTCCGGGGACTGTTGCGTGTTCTGTTCCTATGGCAGTGTGCCGTGCCCGCCGATTCAGGCTGGAGGCGGCGCGCCGACCTGCTGCGCTGGTGATGCTGCGGCCGTCGAGATCAGGCCGGGCGTCCAGCGCCAGACTGGTCGCTCGTGACTAGTGCAGCGGCAAGAGATGCCCTTCTCGCCCGCGACCGTAGCCGACCCGGACCTGTCGAGGCGTGGAGCACAGGCTTGCCACAGGCGGCCGATACGCGACCCGTCAAGGTCCAGCGCATCGTCTCCGCAGCGATGACCGGGAGGGCGCAGTCATGAGCGATGCGCCCAAGTCAAAACTCCTGCTGATCCTCGCCTGCTCGGCGACCATCCTCGACGATCTGCTACTGGTGTCAGAAGCCGACCTCGACCGGCTGCGGAGCCGGATCGAACGGCAGGAAGCGGCGATCGAGGTGCTGCGCCGGAAATACGGCGTCAACGAGGAGCGCCCGCAGCACTCCGACTGGTAACGCCGAGCCTGTCGGTCGCGCTTTAGAGGGAGAGAGGGGCTGGGGATTTCATGACGGGTTGGTAAGTCGAGAGAGAGGTTCTCGGCTGCTCGTCATGGAGTAACCCATCATGGCAAGAGCTGCCAAGAAGAAGTCCGCCCCTGCGATCATCGTCTTCTCGCGGGCGCGCGACATTCCGTTCAACCGCATCCGGCTGTCGGAAGCCAACGTTCGCGAGACGAACGTCGAGGCCGGTCTGGACGAACTCACCCAGGACATCAATCGTCGCGAGGACCTCGTGCAGGGCCTCAATGTCCGCGCCATCCTCGACGGTGATGGTAACGAGACCGGCGATTTTGAGACCCCGGCCGGCGGTCGCCGCTACAGGTCGATCGCGCGGCTGGTCGAGGCCGGGCGATTCCCGGCCGATGGCCTTGTCCCCTGCATCGTCAAGAAGGCTAATGCAAAGACCACCGCCATCGATGACTCGCTGGCCGAGAACACGTTCCGGCTCGCGCTCCATCCGCTCGACCAGTTCAAGGCGTTCAAGCGCATGGTCGATGGCGGCATGACCACCGAAGAAGTCGCCAGCGCCTACTTCACCACCCAGCGCTATGTCGATCAGCGCCTCGCACTCGCCAAGGCCTCCCCCAAGCTGCACGAGGTCTATGCCCAGGATGGCATGACACTGGCGACGCTGGAGGCGTTCACCGCGCACCCTGATCACGCCCGCCAGGAACAGGTCTGGGATGCCATCAGGCAGTCCTATTATCGCGAGCCCTGGCGCATCCGGCAGATGCTGACGGAAACCAGCGTTCCTGCTTCTGACAAGCGGGCGCTCTTCGTCGGCCTCGATGCCTATATGGCGGCGGGCGGCCCGGTGCTGCCGCGTTACCTCTTCGACGATGAGGAAGACGGCTGGCTCGACGATGTGCCGCTCCTCGACCGTCTGGTCGCCGAGAAACTGAAGGCCACCGCCGATGAAGTGGCCACCGAGGGATGGAAGTGGGTCGCGGTCGACCTCGAGCTTCCCTACAACCATGACTACGGACTGCGTGCCATCACCGGCACTTTCGCTGATCTGACCGAGGAAGAGCGGATCGCCCGCCAGGCACTCCGCGACGAATATGACCGGATTGAAGCCGAACATGCAGGCGACGAGCTGCCGGAGGAGATCGACCACCGTCTCGGCGAAATCGAAAAGCAGCTCGAAGCCTTCGAGCGCCGCCCGGCCATCTACGATCCCGCCGAGATCGCCACCGCCGGCGTTTTCGTCAGCTTCGACGAGGACGGCGCGCTTGTGGTCGATCGCGGCTGGGTGCGGCCGGAGGACGAGCCGGCTGCGTCCGTCGAAGGCGGAACGCCGGAGGTAGGCGCGGACGGTGATGCGGATGGTGCGGCCGCACCGGATGCACAGCGTACCGTCATCACCATCGGCGGTCAGCCGGCCGAGCCCGAAGAGGATGAGGACACGATCAAGCCTCTCCCTGAAAGGCTCGTGTCCGAGCTGACCGCGCACCGCACCGTTGCGCTGAGCGACGCCGTGGCTGCCAATCCGCACATCGCCATGACCGCGCTGCTGCACCGGCTGGTCCGTGACACCTTCAATCGGTCCACCAGCGGTTCGGCTGTGCAGGTTTTAGTGCGTGAGGTGCATTTCCGCGAACAAGGCATCGACCTCAAGGACAGCCCCTACGCGAAGTCGGTGGGTCAACGACATGTGGACTGGAAGGCCGACCTGCCGGCCGACGACGATGCGCTGTGGGACTGGCTCGACGCGCTCGACGAGACCAGCCGTCTGGCGCTGCTGGCCCATTGCGTCTCGTTCGGAATCAATGCGCTCTATGAGCGGCCGAATCCTTACAGCGCCACCGGCGTTTCTGAACAGGGCCTGCGGACACGCATGGTAGAAGCCGACCGCCTTGCCCGTGCCACCGGCCTCGACATGGCCGACGCAGGTTTCCGGCCGACTGTCGTTAACTATCTCGGCCGCGTCACCAAGCCCCGCATCCTCGAAGCGGTCCATGAAGCGCTTGGCGAGGACAAGGTGCGCCTGATCGACCACCTGAAGAAAGACGCCATGGCGCGGGAGGCCGAACGCCTCCTGGCCGACACCGGCTGGTTGCCGGAGCCGCTGCGCCTTCACATCGAGGAGTCGGCTGCCGACACATCGGCCGGGGCGGACGAAGAGAGCATGGCATTGCCTGATTTCCTCGCCAGCGACGGCGAGGACGCAGACGATTCGGCGGCTCTCGTCGCCGCCGAATGACGCACGCTGGTGAGGCGGCTTCGGTTGCCCCGCCTTTTTCACCCTTCCACCACAAGGCCCGGCATCCCGCCGGGCCGTTTTTCGTTTCAGGAGAGCAGTTTCATGTCCGCTTCCCTCATCTTCGACATCGCACCACTCGGCTCGCTTGTGTCCTACAGCGACAATCAGCCGAAACCGCCCACGCGCTTCACCAAGAAGCTCGCCGCATGGAAATCACGCAATGGCGTCGGCCGGCTCGTGCGCAAGGAACCCGCCCGCGAACGCCCCACCTACACGAGCCCGCCGTATTTCACGCTGCATGAAGGCGACTTCGGAGAAGGCGGCATCATCCTCGTCACGATCATGCGGACCTACAGCATCGACAGCGATCTGACGTTCCGTGTGATCGAGCGTCCCAGGATCGGCCAGGTCCGTGTCGTGCAGGATATTGGCGAGAACGTCGAGCTGCTTCACCTCGCCGAAAATCGCGACGCCGCCGAACTCTGGCTGGCGAAGGGCAGATACAGCCGTGCCTGCCTGGAAGAGGTTACGGCCGACGAGGTTGGCGCAGATGTCGTCGAAGGCCGCACTGCCGCCTGACCTTAGCCCATTCCGCTTCACCTGGCTCGCCGTCGAAGGACGGCGGGCCGTTTTCATTTCAGGAGCCAGGGTATGACCATGCCGTCCAATACCAAACCCGCACGCGACCAACACAGCCTGCGGCCTGTTCATGTTGCTATCTATGAGCACCCCCATGGCACTGATGTCCGTGTTTTTCTCGACCAAGACCAAGCAATGGACTGGCGCACAGGCATTGCCAAGGAATGGTGGAGCAATGCCTACGATGACGATCCCCCACCGGACGATGAAATCGGCGAGAAATATTTCGAGCGCATGCTCGAGCGCGGCGACGAATTTTTCTCGACGGTGACGTGCGACGTCGAAATCTGCCCTCCCGATGCCGACGCTCCAATACCGTCCGGCGATCTCTAGCTTGCCTTCTTCCTTTTACCTCGTCTTCGCCCGGTCTCGCACCGGGCTTCTTTTCTTTCAGGAGAACATCATGGCCATTCCCGATTCCGTCCGCACCAACTTCCACACGCTGCTGCGCGCCGCCGACGATGGCAACCTCGCACTCATGGAGTGCCTCGATGCCGTCACCCGAGAACGTCGCTATGTCGTCTGCGCTGTGGGCCGCGCGGACGACGGCGATATTGTTATGACGCCGTTCGGCCATCTTGCCGACGGCAATCCATATGATGCCTACCTGCCGTCGGACCCCGACGATCCCAACGGATTCATCGACAAGTCCGAGGACGGAGATGCCTCATAATGACGGTCGACCAGATCTTAGCCGACGACCTTCGAAATCCTCCCGCGGAGCGTTCGCTTCCATGGGAGGAGACACACGGAGGCATCACCGTCATCATCGAGCCGAAGCCCCACTGGGCATCCGATATGACCGTCTTCCGGCTGATCGACCGGGCTTGGTGCTATTACGCCGACTGGATCGCGCACGGCCCGGCCGCGCGGTTCTTCGATCATCCCGAGATGTGCGGCAACGACGTGATGATGAAGACGCGGGCCATGCTCTTGCGGGAGATCGCGGACGGCCTTCGGTCGGATTGAGAGGAAGAGGGATGCCGGGGCCGGGATGGGTTCAGACGGGCGAAGAGAGAGCTGTCCGGACCTGTCCTTTTCCTCTCTCCGGAGAACCTGCCCATGACCACGCAATTCACCACGTCCCAGCGTGCAACTCTCGTTCCGGACGATCACCGTGAAACGTTCCTGCCGACGCTGTTCGGGCTTCCGCTCCTCATCATTGCCGAAAATACCGTCTATGCCATCATGGAGCGGCTCAGCCCGTACGACTATCGTGGCGGCTTCTGGGATTAATGCACAGCTGCGCATT
>NZ_JBSEFH010000032.1:0-58070 GCF_053570585.1 Pseudochelatococcus sp. B33
CCCCCCCCCCCCCCCGCGATCGCGCTGCAGCAGGGCCGCGTGGCGACCGTCGACAAGGCCGAGGGCGACATCCGCATTCTCAAGGAGCGGCTGCGGGTGCTCGGTGTGGCGCTGGCGACCTCGCCGCTGCGTGTCAGGAACGAGGACGCGGCCTATCAGGGCGCCGCGCCCGCGCCGCTCGGCGAATTCGGCTACTGGCCGCGGCTGCTGCTGGAGCGCGGCGACAGCTTCCTCAGCGCCGCCTACCGCGTGCTGCTCGACCGTAACATCGATCCCGCGGGGCTGGAGAGCTACCGCTCCCAGCTCAATGCGGGCCGCGGGCGGCTGGAGATCCTGTGCGACATCACGCTGTCGCCCGAGTTCCGCAGGCGCGGGGTCGACGACGGCGACCTGCGCCGATACCGGAAGGTTTACCAGGCGGCGCACCGGATCGAGCGCACGCCGCTGCGGTTCCTCGCGCGGGCGCTGCGCGGCTGGCTGCGGCGGGCGGAGAACGGGATCCGGGCTTCGCTCGCGGCGGACATCGCCATGGAGGCGCGCGATCACGTGAGCGCCTTCTACGACAGTCTCGGCATCCGGACCCGGTTCGACAGCGGCGCCGCCGTGCTGGCGGACGATGCCCGCCTCGACGCCTTCTATCTGGCGTTCGAGGACGCCATGCGCGGCCCCGAGGACGAGATCAAGGCCGGCCTCGCCTATTATCTCGAGACGATCGCGGCCGTGACCTCGGTCGCCGACGGCCCGATTCTCGATCTGGGCTGCGGGCGCGGCGAGTGGCTGTCGCTGCTTGGCGAGAACGGCTATACTGCGCGCGGCATCGATCTGAGCCCCACCATGGTCGGGATTTGCCGGGCCAAGGGCCTCGACGCCACCGTCATCGACGCGCTCTCGGCGCTGCGGGCGCTGCCGGACAACAGCCTGTCGGTGGTCAGCGGCTTCCATATCATCGAGCACCTGCCGTTCCCGATCCTGTTCTCGGTGTTCGAGGAGACATACCGGGCGCTGCAGCCGGGGGGGCTCATGCTGTTCGAGACGCCCAATCCCGAAAATCTTCTGGTGGGGGCGCACACCTTCTATCACGATCCGACCCATCGCCATCCGCTGACGCCCTCCAGCATGGCGTTCCTGGCGCGCTTCCACGGCTTCGAGACGATCGACTTCGCCCGCCTGCGCCCCTATCCGCCCGAGGCGCTGGTCACGGTCGACAGCCAAGCGGCCGATCGCCTCAACGGCCACCTCTACGGCCCGCAGGACTACGCCATCCTCGCCCGCAAGGGGCGTGCTGACGAAAGCGGGCAGGGCGCGCAGAAGGAGAACGGCGTCGCGGCCGGGGCGGTCTCCGGATGAGACTGATCGTCACAGCCAACGCCACACCGTTTCTGACCGGCGGCGCCACCTATCATTTCGACGGGCTGGTCGCCGCGTTGCGGGAGCGGGGGCACGAGGTCGAGACGCTGCGCTTTCCCTTCACCTTTCATCCCGAAGTCTCCATCGAGCGCCTCATGGACTGGTGCGAGACGCTCGACCTCTCCGCCCCCAACGGACAGCGCGTCGACAAGGTCATCAGCCTGCAGTTTCCCGGCTACGGCGTGCATCATCCGCACCATGTCGTGTGGATCATGCACCAGCACCGCATCGTGTACGATCTCTATCCCGACGATCCGAGCGACGCGGTGAAGCGGCTGCACGAGCTGATCCCGGCCTACGACAGCCGCGTGCTGGCGCGGGCCGAGCGTCTTTTCGCCAATTCGCGCAACGTCAGCGCCCGCCTGTCGCGCTTCAACGGCCTCGCAGCCGAGCCGCTGTATCATCCGCCGCCGCTGGCGGAACATTTCCGCCAGGGCGAGGCCTACAACTACGTGTTCCTGCCGAGCCGCATGGAAGCGTTGAAGCGCCAGGGGCTGGTGCTGGAGGCGGCGAGGCTGTGGCGCGCGCCGGTCATCTGCGTGCTGGCGGGGCGGGGCGGCCTGCTCGACGCCAACAAGCGCTTCGTGGCCGAGCACAATCTCGCCGGGCGGGTCGCCATCCTGGAGGATTGCTCCGATTCCGAGAAGCTCGCCCACTACGCCAATTGCCTCGGGGTGATCTATCCGCCGTGCGACGAGGACTACGGCTACGTCACGCTCGAGGCGCAGCTTGCGGCCAAGCCCGTGATCACCTGCACGGATTCGGGCGGGCCGCTCGAATTCGTCGAGGACGAGGCGACCGGCTTCGTCGTTCCGCCGACGCCGCAGGCCATCGCCGATGCGGTGGACCGGCTCTGGGACGACCGCGAGCGGGCGCGCGACATGGGCCGGCTCGGCCTCGCCCGCTATCTGGAAAGCGGCATTTCCTGGGATTCCGTCGTCGAACGTCTGACCGAGTGAGAGTGGGCGCCCGAAGATGAAGATTGCCGTGATTGCCCCGAGCCCGGTGCCGTTCGCCTTCGGTGGCGCGGAGCGCCTGTGGCTCGGCCTGACGCATTACTTCGCCAACGACACCCGCCACGTCTGCGAGCTGATCAAGCTGCCGTCGCCGGAGCGCGATTTTTGCGAGATCGTCGATTCGTACCGCCGGTTCGCGTCTCTCGACCTGTCGCACTTCGACATGGTGATCTCGGGCAAGTATCCGGCCTGGATGGCCGCGCACCCCAACCACGTGGTATACATGGTGCATCGGCTGCGGGGCCTTTACGACACGTGGCCGAAGGACATGTCGGCGGCACTGCCGGACGATGCGCTGCTCGCGCCGCTGAGGCGCCTGCTCGAACACCCCTCGACCGATCGCGGATTGCTGCCGGATCTCTTCGGCGAGATCGTCAACCTCGCCGCCGCCAGCCCGCCCCGGGAATGGCTGGCGCTGCCCGCGCCGCTGATCCGCGCCGTGGTGCACAAGTTCGATTCCATCGGTCTCGCACCGGAGCGGATCAGCAAGTACGTCGCGATCTCGCACAACGTGCGCAACCGCGCCGATTATTTTCCCGCCGGCGCCGAGGTGGAGGTCGCGCACGTGCCCTCCGATCTCGCGCTTGCCATCCTGCGCGAGACGCCGAGGAGCGAGGGGCATGGGAGCGAGGGGCATGAGAGCGAAGGACACGGTAACGAAGGAGAGGCGAGCGAGGCCGCGGACGCTGCCGCGATCGGCGGGCTCGACGGCATCGCGCCGACCTTCTTCACCGTGAGCCGCCTCGATCACGCCAAGCGGATCGCGCTCGTCATCGACGCTTTCCGGCGGGTGAGGGGCGACGCGCGCCTCGTCATCGCCGGCGACGGGCCGCAGCGCCGCGAGCTCGACCTGATGGCGAGGGGCGACAACCGCATCTCCTTCGTCGGCCGCGTGAGCGAGGAGGAGCTGGCGCGCCACTACCGCACGGCGTTCGCGGTGGCCTTCGTGCCCTATGATGAGGACTACGGCCTCGTCACCCTCGAGGCCTTGGCGGCCGGGCGGCCGGTGGTGACGGTGAAGGACGCCGGCGGCGTGCTGGAGTTCGTGGAGGACGGCGTCACCGGCCTCGTCGCGGAACCCGACGCGGGGGCGCTGGCGGGCGCCTTCGAGGCACTGCTCGCCGACCCCGCGCGGGCGCTCGCCATGGGTGCGGCGGGACGCGAGCGCGTGCGCCGGGTCTCGTGGAGCCGCCTCGGCACGGCGCTGGTGCTGCCCCCGGCCGTTGCCGTTCCGCGCCCGCGCGTCGTCATGGCCAACACCTATCCGCTGTGGCCCGTCGACACCGGCGGCAAGCGGCGGCTGTGGGCGCTGGCGCGGGAACTGGCCGCCCGCGCCGACGTCACCATGGTGTCGCTCCTGCGCCACGACGAGCCTGCGGAGGAGATTGCGTTCGGGCCCTGTCTGCGTGAGGTTCGGATCCCCATATCCCGGAAGCATATCGAGGCCGAGTGGGCGTTGACGAAGCTGCTCGACGAGACGTCGGTGTCGGATATTTCGGCAACCCTCTACGGCCACCTGACGCCGGCGCTGGCCCATGAGCTGCGCCTCCGGCTTCAGGGGGCCTCGCTGGCGATCGCGAGCCATCCCTATCTCTACCGCTTCCTGCGCGCGGCGTGGGAGGGGCCGATCTGGTATGACGCGCACAATGTCGAGACCCTGCTCAAGGACAGGATCCTGCCCCCGACGCCCGCCGGGCGCGCGGTGCTGGCGCAGGTCGCGGCGCTGGAGCGGGAATGCGTGTGGGGGGCCGAGCGTGTGCTGACCGTCAGCGACGCCGAGCGGGCGGTCTTCCGCGACATGTTCGGCAAGGCCGAGGAACGGATCGTGGTGGCGCCCAACGGCGCGGACCTGCCCGAGGACCCGCATCTGGAGCGCGAGCGGCGCGAGGCCCTGAAACAGCGGCTCGGCGTCGCGGGGCCGCTGGCGCTTTTCGTCGGCAGCTGGCACGCGCCCAATGTCGAGGGCGCGCTGGCGCTCATCGACATCGCCCGCGACTGCCCGCAATGGACGTTCTGGCTCGTGGGCAAGATGAGCGCGGCGGCCGAGCTTCAGGCGGCGTCGCCGCCCGACAACGTGCGCATCCTCGGCCCCGTGGACGAGGGCGAGATGCAGGCGATCTTCGCCGCCGCCGACGTCGGCATCAATCCGGTGGCGCAGGGGGCGGGCACCAACCTCAAGGTGATCGACTACGCCGCCCACGGCGCGCTGGTGCTCACCACGCCCGTCGGCCTTGCGGGGCTCGGCGGCGAGGAGGTGCCGGGCGGCGGCCTCATGGACGGCGTGCATGTCATCGTCGCCGAGCGCGAGCGCATGGCGGAGGCGCTCAACCGCATCGCGGACGAGGGCGTCGGCGCCTATGACGGCATCGTCGCCAACGCCTTCGCCCATGTCCGCGACCACCTGACATGGCGGGCGATCGTGGAACGGATCGCTTTCTGAGGCCGGCGGCCTTGCGTCGGGCGTTGTTTTCTCCGATATAGGACGCGGGAGGTTGGCGTTGGACGTTCCACTCGCCAACCGGGTCAGGTCCGGAAGGAAGCAGCCCTAACGAGACCGGGCGGGTCTTCGTCCAGCCTCCCACCTTGCGCGGGGCCCGACCGGGGCTGCTGGCCCGACTGTTTGTTCATGCATCGGATTTTTCTCGAAAGCGCATGCTTTCGGCATGATGCTTCCGCCCGGATGGTGCCGTGACCGATTCGCCCAACGCCGCCCCCTATCGTGTCCTCGCCCGCAAGTACCGCCCCCGCAGCTTCGATGATCTGATCGGGCAGGAAGCCATGGTCAGAACCCTGTCGAACGCCTTCGAGGCCGGGCGGATTCCCCAGGCATGGATGCTGACCGGCGTGCGCGGCGTCGGCAAGACGACGACCGCCCGCATCCTCGCCCGCGCCCTCAACTATGCCTTGGCCGACGGGTCGGGCGGACCCACCGTCAGGCTCGGCGAGCCGGGCCTGCACTGCGACGCGATCATGGAATCGCGCCATGTCGACGTGATGGAGATGGACGCGGCCTCCCACACCGGCATCGACGACGTGCGCCAGATCATCGACGGCATCCGCTACGCGCCGGTGAGCGCGCGCTACAAGGTGTACATCATCGACGAGGTGCACATGCTGTCGGAGAAGGCGTTCAACGCCTTCCTGAAGACGCTGGAGGAGCCGCCCCCGCACGCCAAGTTCGTGTTCGCGACGACGGAAATCCGCAAGGTGCCGGTGACGATCCTCTCCCGTTGCCAGCGATTCGACCTGCGCCGCATCGACGCGGCGACGCTGAGGCGGCATCTGGCGGCGATCTGCGCCGCCGAGAGCGTCGCCTTCGACGACGAGGCGCTGGCGCTGATCGCACGCGCGGCCGAGGGCTCGGTGCGTGATTCGCTGTCGCTGCTCGACCAGGCCATCGCCCACGGCGCGGGCCGGGTCGGCGTCGAGGAGGTGAAGGCCATGCTCGGCCTCGCCGACCGGGGCCGGGTGATCGACCTGTTCGAGGCGCTGATGCGCGGCGACATCGCCGCGGCGCTCGCCGAACTCTCCTCCCAGTACGAGGCCGGGGCGGATCCTGCGGTGGTGCTCGCCGATCTCGCCGCCTTCACCCATCTCGTCACCCGTCTCAAGCTGGTGCCCGAGGCGGCGAACGACGCCGCGCTGACCGACGTGGAGCGCACGCGCGGCGCCGAACTCGCCGCGGGGCTCTCCGTGCGCGTGCTGTCGCGGGCGTGGCAGATCCTGGTGCGCGGCCTGCCGGAAGTGCAGGCGGCGGCGCAGGCGCTCGCGGCGGCCGAGATGGTGCTGGTACGTCTCGCCTATGCCGCCGACCTGCCGTCGCCCGAGGAGGCGCTGCGCCTGCTGCGCGACGGCGGCCTGTCCGCCTCGCCCGGTGCGCCCGCCGGTGGCGGCGGCGCAGGAGGAGGTGGTGCCGGTGGCGCGCGTCTCGCGCTGGCCGCCTCCCGGCCGCAGCCGCAGCCGGTGATGGAGCGGGCCACGCCCGCGCCGCGCGAGGAAGTTCGGCTGGCGCGCTTCGAGGACGTGGTGGCACTCGCCGGCGAGCATCGCGACATCGTCCTGAAGGGGGCGCTGGAGCGCGACGTGCGGCTCGTCCGTTACGAACAGGGCCTGATCGAGTTCGCGCTGGTGCCCGGCGCGAGCCCCGCCATCGCCAACGACCTCGGCCGGCGCCTGCACGAATGGACGGGCCGGCGCTGGGTGGTGGCGGTCTCGTCCAGCGAGGCGGCGCAGAGCGTGCCGACGCTCGCCGAGGTGGCCCAGGCGCGGGCCGCCGAGCGGCGCGAGGACGCGCGCGCGCATCCGCTGGTGCAGGCGGTGCTGTCGCGGTTTCCGGGCGCGATCATCACGCGCGTGCAGGATATTGCGGTGGAAACGCCCGAAGGCGGCCAGGATGCGGGCGCGGAGGGCGAGGCGCGCGACGAATTCGGCCTCGCTTCGGACGACGCCACCCCCTATATCGACGACTGACCGCGGAAGCATTGCCGGGCGAGGGAATTGCCGGCGAGTGCCGGCCGGTCGAATGGTTCAGTTCGACGGACGGGCCGACAGGAGAGACGACATGCGCGATATCATGGGACTGATGAAGCAGGCCCAGAGCCTGCAGCAGAAGATGGCCGACGTGCAGGCCGAGTTCGATTCGATCGAGGTCGAGGGCACGGCCGGCGGCGGCACGGTCAAGGTCACCGCCACCGCCAAGGGGCAGGTGAAGGCGGTCCAGATCGACCCCTCCATCCTCACCCCCGAGGACAAGGAGATCGTCGAGGACCTCGTGGTCGCGGCGCTCAACGACGCCCGCGCCAAGGGCGAACGGGTGATGCAGGACCGCATCGCGGATCTGACCAAGGGTCTGCCGATTCCGCCCGGCCTGAAGCTGTTCTGAGGCGGCCGATGGCGTCGCCCGCCGGTCCCGAGATCGAGCGTCTGATCCAGTTGCTGGCCCGCCTGCCGGGGCTCGGGCCGCGTTCGGCGCGGCGCGCGGCGCTGATGCTGGTGAAGCGGCGCGAAGCGCTGCTCGCCCCGCTCGCCGAGGCCATGGTGCAGGTGAGCGAGCGCGTGAAGGTGTGCGCCACCTGCGGCAACGTCGACACGTCCGACCCCTGCGCCATCTGCACCGATGCGACGCGTGACGCGTCGATCCTCGTGGTCGTCGCCGATGTCTCGGACCTGTGGGCGCTGGAGCGCTCGGGGGCGGTGCGTGCGCGCTATCACGTCCTCGGCGGCGTGATTTCGGCGCTGGACGGCGTGCGGCCCGAGGACCTGAACCTCGCCGGGCTGCACGAGCGGGTCGCCGGCGGCGGCGTGGGCGAGGTGATCCTGGCGCTCAACGCCACCGTGGACGGGCAGACGACGGCGCACTACATCACCTCGATCCTGTCGGACCTGCCGGTGCGCGTCACGCGCCTGGCCCACGGCGTGCCGGTGGGGGGCGAACTCGACTACCTCGACGACGGGACCCTGGCCGCCGCCATCAGGCGGCGGGGGGCGGTCTGAGAGCGCGTCAGGCGTCGTCGCCGGCGTTCCAGAACGGCTCGCTCTCCCTGAACGTGGCGAAGACGCGCTCGACTTTCGCCAGCAGCTCCTGCTCGTGCGCCGCGTGTTCGTCGCGCAGCGTCTGTTCCGCTTCCGACACGGCCTCGCGCTCGCGCGCCACCGCGATGTCGTTGAGCTCGCCGAGCAGATCCTGGAGTTTCGACATGGCCGACACCTCCGCCTTGAGCAGCTTGCGCGCCTCGCCGTCGTGGAACAGGCCGGCGAAGAACTCGGCCGAATAGCGCAGCTTCTTCAATTCGATGCGCACCTCGTGGCGATCCTCGGGCGGGAGCGAGGCAATGTCCTCGGCGGATTTGAGGATCTTGTCGCGCCGGCGCGAGAGCTGCTTGGCGGCGAATTTCTCGATCGGCCGTTCGCGCCGCTTGACGGCTTTCTTGGCCGTGGTCCGGGTCCACGCTCCCGCTTCGATCCAGGCGAGCGTGGCGATGATGGCCCGGGCCAGCCGGCGCGAGGAGAGCGTGCGCCGCGCCGTGTCGTAGGCGCGTTCGCGCCTGGCGTCGTAGGTGGTGACGAGATCCGTGAACGCCGGGTCGCCGGCGTGTTCCGCCTGCGCCGGCACGAGCACGTTCTCGATGTAGACGTCGATGTCGCGCGCGTCGCCGAGGCGGCCCGCCATCCAGCGCAGCTCGCCGCTGATGAAGGTGCGCTCCCTGTCGTCGACGACGGTTCTGAAAACCGAAATGGCGGCCCGGAGGCGGCGCAGCGCGACGCGCGCCTGGTGCACGGCGCCCGGCGCCCGCTCGCGCAGCAGGACCGCCTCGTTGGCGAGATATTGCTTCAGGCAGGAACGGGCGATGATGCGGAACGCCTCGCCGGCGGGCGTGCCCGGTTCGATCGGCACCGGCCGGGACTTGGTGACCTCGGGCTGGCGGCCGTCGATGAGGTTGTAGCCGCGGTCGGGCTTGGTGAGGCTGCTCGGGCGCACGGTGACGATCGCCGCGATGGCGCGCGCCAGCGCGAAGAGATCGGCCGGATTGCCGGACTTGAGCTCGAGCTCCACCTCGGCGAAACGGCGGACCCTGCGCGCCGCCCTCACCCTGCCGTCATCGAGGGCGGCCTCTATCGTGGAGCCGTTGTAGCCGATCGTCACCGTCTCGCGGTCCACCTCGACCGTGAACAGGGGCTTGAGGGCCGCGCGCTGGCCGGCGTCGGCGACGAACGGCGCCAGCGCCGTCTTTTCGGCGTGGGAGAAATCGAGCTTGAGCCCGCTGACCGGATGCTCCCATTCGTCGCGCTCCGTCAAAAGCCCCTCGGGCGCGCGCGCCGCCTTGATGGTCTGGATCGCCTGTTCGCCGTCGCGCCGGATGCGGGCCGATATGCCCGCGTTGCGCAACGCGCGATCGGGCGTGTCGAAATAGACGGAGCGCAGCCGGCTCGCCGTCCGGCGCAGGATGGGGAGACGCTGAAAGACCGGGTGCGCGGACAGCCGTTGCAGCGAGGCCGGGGCCAGCGTCAGCTTCAGCTCTATCTCTTCGGCCATTTCTCCGTACCCCTTTCCTTGCCGCTCGCGGACGATCCTGCACGAACCGCCAACGAATACAACGGTTCGAATGTTCTGCCCGGGTTCATTGTGAGCAAATACCACGACACTTTGTTGGTTGCACAGATGTTAAGCGTTGTGGCGAAAATGACGCTTGACAAACGTCATAACTGTCGCAAATAGTGCAATCATGTCAGGCGTTTCATGTGTGACGATATTGTGACGAAGTATCCAGTCATGAAGAGTTACCTCCGTGTCCGGCGCAAAACGATACTTGTGCGAGTGCCGGCAGGGCATGGCGCGTGCATACCTGGCCATTGCTGGGGAACAGATGGCACCAACACAGTGAAAATATCATCAGGATGAAAAAAATATCATCGGGAGGCGAGTTCAGGGACTACTGATGCACAGTTAAAGTGGGGTGTGCTGTGAACGCAATTTACGACGTTGTGTCTGTCACTGGTGTCGCGGATGGAGAGGGATTGTATCCCGGGATATCCGTGGAGGCGCGGCGGCTGATCGCCGAGGCGGCTATCGACATTGCCGATGGCCGTGGCACGAGCCGTTCCACCATCGGATGGAACAAGCAGAGGGCATTGGCGGAAAGGGTGTTGTCCCAGGTCTATGTTGCGGGCTGGAACGACGCGTCGCGCTCTTCCTGACAGTCCGGCGTTGCGGCGCGCTTCTCCAGGTCATCGGCTCTTCCAGGTCATCGACAGGGTCACCAGATGTTTTTGTCGACAATGCACTGTTCCACAGGAACTGTTTCTTCCGAAGAACAGATGTCGGCGCACAACATTTGGCGCAAGGAAAGGTGGGTGGCTCACCGGCTTTGGCGCCACGTGAGTATGCTGTATTGCCGGTTCTCCCCCCCAAATTTGGTGTTCTGTACGGTCTTTTGGGCGCTCCGTTCTTTGTATTCCGGTAGTGAATACGGGTACGGGGGGCCGCGAATTGAATTGTATGTCTTATTCCATTGCCGAAAGCCGTTTTCTGAGCGTGGAACAGCGGTGGCGGCAACAATGTCAACCCAATCGCTGTCGATTCCGGCGCAATTGCCGACGGGGCGACATGAAATTGATCCAGTGGAGTGTTTAATTATGGCAACGGCCGAACGTGAAGGTCTTACCACGGCGGAAATTACCCGCTCTGTCGTCAAATCCTATGTATCTTTCAATAAACTGTCCGCGGACGGACTGATCTCCATCGTGCAGGCCGTGCACACCACACTCGACCGTCTCAGCCAGGGCGCGCCCGAGCCGGAACCGAAGCCCGAACCGGCGGTGCCGATCGAGGCCTCCGTCACCGACGAATACATCATCTGCCTCGAGGACGGTAAGAAGTACAAGTCGCTCAAGCGCCACCTCGCCGCGCATTACAAGATGACGCCGCAGCAATACCGCGACAAATGGGGCCTGCCGCCCAATTATCCGATGGTGGCACCGAACTACTCTGCCACCCGCGCCATGCTGGCGCGCCGCGCCGCCGGCATCGCCGACTAGAGCGCGTTCCGACCGGATAAGAATTCGCCCGACATCAAAGAGTGAGAGCGTGTCAGCGTTTCCGTGAAATGATGACACGCTCTACAGCATTGACCGATCCGGCCGGATCGGCAAATGCCGCGCCGGAGCGGGGCGGCGGCTATCCGACCGGATATTCTTGTGCGATTGCGCATGATCCCCGAACGAGGAGCGTTCAGGGATCATGCCGTAACGACGCGCGATTCGCGCTCCGGGCGCACCCGGTTCAGGGAGCGGGGCGCAGCTCGAAATCGCGCAGTTCCTCCAGCAGTCTGACGAAGGCCCGGGCGCCGTAGGCGGCCGCGGCCTCGCCTTTCTCACGCGAGGCGGCGGAGGCGTTACCGATGGCGCCCGCCGGATTGAGGTCCTGACTCATCCAGCCGAGACCCGCCGGCCGGCCGGCGCTGAGGTAGCGGTATTGCTGCGCCAGCTCCGCGCCGCGGGAGGCGAAATCACGTGATTCGCCGCCGCGCACCAGATCCGGCCGGAAGGCGAGCATCAGCGACGTCTCGATGTCGCCGCCGTGGATGCCGTGCCGGATTTCCGCGCTGTCGAAGAGGTTCTCCGGATAGCCGAATCGCTGCCAGGAGACGGCGGCTGTCGTCATGCCGAGCCGCACCCTGAGGTCGCGCGCGACGATGTCGATGACCGGCGAGTTGCCGCCGTGCGAACTGACGAAGAGCAGCTTCCCGCAGCCGGCCCGATGCAGGCTCTCGCCGATATCGGTCCAGGCCCGGATCGCGGTTTCCGGCCGCAGGCTGAGCGTGCCGGGAAAGGCGAGGTGCTCGTTCGACAGCCCGACGGACTGGATCGGCAGGATCAGCACCGGCAGGCTGTCGTCGAGCAGGGCGTGGACGCGCTCCAGATAGCCTTCCATGATCATGAGGTCGGTGCCCAGCGGCAGATGCGGGCCGTGCTGCTCGACGGCCGCCACGGGAAGCACCGCGATGGCGTTGCACAGCTTTCCGGCCTCGAAATCCGTCGTTGCCAGATCCGCCCAGCGATGTGAGGAGGGCATGGCGAAATGTCCTGTCGTCGGCCGGCGGTTCCGATCGTCCGTTGCCGATGAAACTTGAGTCGGAACAACCGGTTAACCATGCAACGTGTTGACAGGTCTGTGCAAGCCTCATCGACGTTGCGGCGATCGTCATTTCCGCGTCATGAGATAGACTGCATTGTTTCGACGGCAACCTATCAGCTTCGCATGACGATATCGCTCGTCCGGTGGCAGTTCCGGCCGCTGGCATGGCGAGGGCCGGTAGTCTGCCGCCGCGATCGCCCGGTTTCCGGTGCGAAGAGATGCTTGCGTCGGGAAAGTATCTGGTTCAATCCTGACGTCGGCCCGTTCCGGCACCTGGTCGCGGACGACGCAGCCCGGGCCGGCCGGTGGGCGCATGCCCGAGCTCTGCCTTCAACGGGAGGGGACGATGAAGCACCCTGTTGCGAAGACCGTCGGTTGGGCACTTGTCCACGCCGCGCGCCTGCATCGCACGCGTATCGGAGAACGCCTGACGGCGCTGGGGCTGTTCCCCGGCCAGGAACAGGTCCTGCATGCGCTGTCCACCGTCGACGCCATGACGATGGGCGAACTCGCCTATATCCTGCGCGTCAAGCCGCCCACCGCCTCGAAGACGGTGGCGCGCCTCGCTGCCCAGGGACTGGTGGAGCGGATCGCCGAGCCGGGTGACGCGCGCATCGTCATCGTCCGGCTCACGCCGGAGGGCGCGGCCCGCGCCGTCGCCATCGACAAGCTGTGGGTCGAGGTCGAGAACGAACTGCTCGAGGACTTCGACAACAAGGAGCGCAAGCGCCTGCGCAAGCTGTTGCGCCGGGCCGCGCGCAACCTCGCCGGCGCCCAGGCGCTCGACCACGGCGACGAGGACGGCGATGATGACGGCGACGATGCCAGCGACGTGATAGAGTAGGGCATGACGACCATCGACATACTATTGACCGGCACCATCGTGCCGTCCGCCCAGAAGGCGCTCGCCGACGGATTCACGGTCCACGGGCTGACGGAAATCGTCGATCGGACGGCATGGCTGGCGCGCGACGGCGCCCGCATCCGGGCCATCGCCGCGACGAACGGCTTGCCGGTACCCGCGGACCTGATCGATGCCCTGCCGGCGCTGGAGATCATTGCCGGTTTCGGTGTCGGCTATGACAACATCGACGTTGCGGCCGCGGCCCAGCGCGGCATCGTCGTGACCAACACACCGGACGTGCTGACGGACGAGGTGGCGGATCTCACCGTGGGCCTGCTGCTCGCCACCATCCGGCAGATCCCGCAGGCGGATCGCTACCTGCGCGCCGGAAAATGGCTGGAGAGGCCGTTTCCGTTCACCGCCACCCTGCGCGAGCGCACCATCGGCATATTCGGCCTCGGCCGCATCGGGCTCGCCATCGCGCACCGGCTCGCCGCCTTCGGCGTGACGATCGTCTACCACAACCGCAACCCGCGCGATGACGTGCCCTTCCGCTACATCGGCACGCTGGAGGAGCTCGCGGCGGCGGCGGACGTGCTCGTCGTCGCCACGCCGGGGGGCGACAGCACGCACCATGCGGTGAACGCGCAGGTGCTGACGGCGCTCGGCCCGGAGGGCATCCTGATCAATATCGGCCGCGGCAGCACCGTGGACGAGGCGGCGCTGATCGGCGCGCTGGAGCGGGGCGAGATCCTGTCCGCCGGCCTCGACGTGTTCGAGGACGAGCCGCACGTGCCCGAGGCGCTCAAGGCCATCGAGCAGGCGGTGCTGCTGCCGCACGTCGGCTCGGCGTCGGTGCATACGCGTGATGCCATGGGCCGGGTGATGGTGGACAACCTGCGTTCGTGGTTTGCCGGCAAGGGGCCGCTGACGCCCGTGTCCGAAACGCCATGGCCGACGGCTGTTAAATGAGGCCGATCAGGGCAGTGTGAGGATGCCCGCGCCGCCGCCTTCCGTGCCGAAGGCAAGCCGCGCGCCCTTCGCATCCCAGGCGAGCGCGGTCACGGGCGAACCGTCGGGCGCGCGCGCCATGAGTTCGGCGGCGTCGGTCAGCCGGATCATCAGCACCGCGCCGTCGGCATAGCCGGCCGCCAGCACCAGGGCCGCCGGATGGAAGGCGACACGGGTGACGATCTCCTGGCGCACGCCGCATTCGCGCGGGGCCTTGCCCATCGGCCCGCCCTTGGCGAAGGGCCAGACGATGGCCGCTTCCGCCCCCGACGTCGCCAGCCAGTCGCCGTCGTGCGACCAGCTGAAGGAACGCGTCTTGGCCGGGTAGCCGGCCATGCGCATGTCCTTGCCGTCCTTCAGCCGCCAGCCGTGCAGGGTGTTCTCCTGCATCGAGGTGACGACGTATTGCCCGTCGGGCGAGAAGGTGACGTCGAGGTGCGATCCCTTCCACGTCAGCGTCTCGACGCCGTTCTCCACTGCCGGATACCACAGCGTCGCGCCGTTGTAGTGGGATATGGCGAGGCGATAGCCCTTGCCCGCGAAGTCGAGGCCCTGGGCGGTGGTGGCGACGGTGATCGCGGTTTCGCACCCCCAAGCCCCGCGGCCCCAAGCCCCGCGCCCCTTGGCGTCGCGGGCCTTCACCTCCCTGCCCGTACTCCACGCCAGCGCCCCGTCCGGGCGGGCGGCCAGCGCCGTGATCCAGCGGCCCTTCTCGTCGACCAACGTCTCGATGATGCCGTCGGCGCCGGTCGCGGCGATGCGTCCGTCGTCGCCGCCGGTGATCAGGCGCCCGCCGCCGGTGGCGGCGACGAGCGCGCCCGCATCCGGGTGCGCCTCCACCCGCCGGCGCTCACCCGCCGCATCGAGCCACACGCCGCCGTCGCCGAGCGCGAAGGCCGCCACACCGCCGAGCCAGCCGAGGCCCGTGACGTGGGCGCCCGCGTCGAAGGCCGCGACGCGGTCGAGGAGGGAAACCGCCGACATCGCGTTACGCCGCGCAGGCGAGGAAGCCCTCGCGGATGGCCTGCTCGTCGAGGTCGCGGCCGATGAACACGATCCGCGATTCGCGCTTCTCGCCCGGCTTCCATTCGCGCTGCAGGTCGCCTTCCAGAATCATGTGCACGCCCTGGAACACGAAGCGGCGCGGTTCGTCGCGGAAGGCGAGGATGCCCTTGGAGCGCAGGATGCTCGGCCCCTCGCGCTGCACGAGATCGTTGATCCACGGCAGGAACTTTTCCGGGATCACGTCGCCCGCAACGGTCAGCGCCACCGACTGCATGTCCTCGTCGTGATAGTGCTTGAGGCCGCCGTGATGGCCGTGGCCGTGGTCGTGGTGATCATGATGGTCGTGGTCGTGATGATGGTCGCAGCCGCAATCGGGGCCGTGCTCGTGATCATGATCGTGGTGATGCTCGTGCGCCTCCTCCTCGAGGAAGGCGGGCTCCAGCGTCAGGATGCGGTCGAGGTCGAAGGCGTTGCGCTCCAGCACCTCGGCGAGCGGCACGGCGGCGCGCTCAGTCTTGTGCAGCTTCGCATAGGGATTGATGGCGCGGATGCGGCCGACCACGTCCTGAAGCTCCTCCTGCGTGACGAGGTCGGTCTTGTTGAGCACGATGACATCGGCGAAGGCGATCTGATTCTTGGCCTCGGGCGCGTCCTTGAGGCGGTCACTGAGCCATCTGGCGTCCGCCACCGTCACCACGGCGTCGAGCCGTGTGCGCTCGGACACATCCTTGTCGACGAAGAAGGTCTGCGCCACGGGGGCGGGATCGGCAAGGCCGGTGGTCTCGACGATGATGGCGTCGAACTTGCCGCGCCGCTTGACGAGGCCCTCGATGATGCGGATCAGGTCGCCGCGCACGGTGCAGCAGATGCAGCCGTTGTTCATCTCGAACACTTCCTCGTCCGCGCCGACGATGAGGTCGTTGTCGATGCCGATCTCGCCGAATTCGTTGACGATCACGGCATAGCGGCGGCCGTGCTCCTCGCTGAGGATGCGGTTCAGCAGCGTGGTCTTGCCCGCGCCGAGATAGCCGGTGAGAACCGTGACGGGAATCTTGTCGCTCATGAAATGCTCCGCAGGCGCGTGACGATCCTTCGTTATCGATGTTATATCGTTCGCGCCGGCAAAAAGGGAAGGGCGGTCATGATGCGGCCGCTGTGCCGTCAGGAATGGCGGTGCTCGCCCTCGAGGCGCCAGGCGCTGCGGGCGAAGCGAAACGTCGCCCAGGCGGCGAGCACGCTGAAGGCGGCCATGAAGACGTATTCGAAAATCTCGCCCAGCTCGAGCAGGCCCGCAATCGCCCACCCGGCCGCGAGCGCAAGGGCGAAAAACTCCGCCGCCACAAGGACGATGGTGCTCACGACCGTGATCAGGCTCTTGACGCCCAGGGGCGCGGCGGAATCAGCCAGCGGTTTTTCGGCCAAGGGGGTTTCTCTCCGGTACAGACTATTCGACGATCAGTTAGCCCGGATCACCGCATTGACGCAAGACGGCATTACGGTGTTTGCTGCGCCCGTCGCCGGATGAATGAGGACAAACCGCGAGGATAAGATGTCATGAGTTCCCAGGCAGACCGCTATGCGATTTATTACGCCCCGCCTCCGGAAAGCGCGCTCTGGCGCTTCGGATCCGCCGTACTGGGCTATGACGGCGCAACCGGGGAGGAGGTTCCCCAGATCGTGCCGGCGGGGTTCGACAAGCCCACCTGGCGGCTGCTGACCGCCGATCCGCGCGTCTACGCCTTTCACGCCACGATCAAGGCCCCGTTCCGGCTGGCGGAGGGGCAGACGGAAGAAGCGCTCATCGAGGCGCTCGGCCGGTTCGCGGCGGAACGGCCCGCTTTCGAGCTGGCAAGGCTCGATGTCGCCGCCGTCGATGCGCGGGCGGGGGAGGGGGCGTTCGTCGCGCTCGTCGAATCGCGGCCGACGCCCGCCCTGGTGGAGCTGGAGCCCGCGGTCGTGGAGGCGTTCGAGCCCTTCCGCGCGCCGCTGACCGACAAGGAATTCGCCCGCCGTCTGCCGGAAACGCTGACGTCGCGCCAGCGCGAATGCCTCAATCGCTACGGCTATCCCTTCGTGCTGGAGAATTTCCGCTTCCACCTGACCCTGACCGGCCGCGTGCCCGAGGACCAGGTGGAGACGGCGCGCGCCGGGCTTGCGGCGCTCCATGCGCAACATGTCGGCGGCGAGCCGGCGCGCTTCGACGCGCTGGCGCTCTACCGGCAGGCGGCGGGGGCGGCCCGCTTCAAGGTGCTCGCCCGCGCCCCGCTTGGCGGATAGAGCAAAATCGCAATTCTGCTCTATCCATTTGTTAACGCATCAGATTTTTCCAAAAAGTGCGCACACTTTCTGGTTTGATGCGTAACGTCAGAGAATGAACCGGCTGAGGTCGGCGTTCTTCGCCAGATCGCCGACGCCGCCGCGCACGAAATCGCCGTCGATGGTCACCGTCTCGCCGGAGCGGTCGGGGGCGGTGAAGGAGATGTCGTCGAGCACCCGCTCGATCACCGTCTGAAGGCGGCGCGCGCCGATGTTCTCGATCGAGGCGTTCACCTCCACCGCGACGCGCGCGATGGCGTTGATGGCGTCGTCCGTGAAGACGAGCGTCACGCCCTCGGTGGCGAGCAGCGCCACCGACTGCTTGATGAGGCTCGCCTCGGTCTCGGTGAGGATGCGGCGGAAGTCCTCCTCGTCGAGCGGCGACAGCTCCACCCGGATCGGCAGGCGACCCTGCAGCTCCGGCAGCAGGTCGGACGGCTTCGCCACATGGAACGCGCCCGAGGCGATGAACAGGATGTGGTCCGTCTTCACCGTGCCGTGCTTGGTCGAGACGGTGGTGCCCTCGATCAGCGGCAGCAGGTCGCGCTGCACGCCCTCGCGCGACACGTCCGCGCCCGAGCGGCCCTCGCGGGCGCAGATCTTGTCGATCTCGTCGAGGAAGACGATGCCGTTCTCCTCGGTCTCGCGAATCGCCTGCTGGACGATGCTGTCCTGGTCGAGCAGCTTGTCGCTTTCCTCGGTGATCAGCGGCTCGTAGGCGTCGCGCACGTTGAGGCGGCGCGTGCGCGCCCGTCCGCCGCCGAGCTTGCCGAAAATGTCACCGAGCGAAATCGCCCCCACGGACGCGCCCGGCATGCCGGGCAGGTCGAACATGGGCAGGCCGGCGGCTTGCGCCTGCACCTCGATCTCGATTTCCTTGTCGTCGAGCTCGCCCGCCCGGAGCTTGCGGCGGAAGGCGTCGCGGGTGGTCTGGCTCGCGGTGGCGCCGACCAGCGCGTCGAGCACGCGCTCCTCCGCCGCCATCTGCGCCTTGGCCTTGACGTCCTTGCGCTTCGTCTCGCGCACCAGGCCGATGGCGACCTCCACGAGGTCGCGCACGATCTGTTCCACGTCGCGGCCGACATAGCCCACCTCGGTGAACTTGGTGGCCTCGACCTTCAGGAACGGCGCGCCGGCGAGCCTGGCGAGGCGGCGCGAGATCTCCGTCTTGCCGCAGCCGGTGGGGCCGATCATGAGGATGTTCTTCGGCAGCACCTCCTCGCGCAGCGGGCCGGTGAGCTGCTGGCGGCGCCAGCGGTTGCGCAGCGCGATCGCCACCGCGCGCTTGGCATCGCGCTGGCCGACGATGTGGCGGTCGAGTTCGGAAACGATCTCGCGGGGGGAAAAATTGGTCATCGGGCCACTGTGCTCTGGAAGGAATCGGCTCTGGAAAGAACCGGTCGGGGAAGCCTGTGCACGACGCTGTCGGGCAGCAGTCGCAGCAGGCCGTTGCGAAGGGGCCGCCACAGGGCGCTGATCGCCAGCACGTAGGCGCCGAGCGCGAGCACGGCGAGGCCAAAGGTGCTGGACGAAAAGTCGGCGTTCTCGATCAGCGCGTAGAAGGCGAAGCCGGCGTAGATCAGCCCCGCGCTCAGGATCGCGCGCCGGTCGATGGCGAGCGCGACGAGGCTCAGCACTGCGAGCGTGGCGAGAATCATCAGCGCCGCCTCGCGGTCGAGGCGGTCGAGGCTGATGTCGCCGACGACGACGGTGACGATCGGGTGGATGATCATCGAGGCGGCGAGCAGATGCAGCCAGAACGCGATGTCCGTGCGCCGCGAGGTGCGCGTGAG
This sequence comes from Pseudochelatococcus sp. B33, assembly GCF_053570585.1. Taxonomy (NCBI): domain Bacteria; kingdom Pseudomonadati; phylum Pseudomonadota; class Alphaproteobacteria; order Hyphomicrobiales; family Chelatococcaceae; genus Pseudochelatococcus; species Pseudochelatococcus sp. B33. The sequence goes on from NZ_JBSEFH010000032.1 coordinate 19,027, forward strand.
GTCCCCGAGGTCGAAATGCGCGGCGAGGGCGAACACCATCAGCCCGCCGGCGAGCAGCAGGCCGGTCAGATGCGCGAAGCCCCATTCGGGGGCGACCAGCAGCACCGCGGCGATGCCCGCGAGCGCGAGCGTGCCCGCGCCGGCGGCGATGGTGATCGGCACGCGGAAACGCCAGTAGTGCAGCGCCACCGCAGCGAAGGTCAGCAGCGCCGCGGCGACCACGACGGCAGGCGTCTCCTCGACGAAGGGATCAAGCGAGAGGACGCCCGCTCGCGCCGCATCGCCAATGAGCGGCGACAGCCACCAGATGAGGCCGAGCAGCACCGATCCCGCGAAGGCGGCGAGCAGCAGGATGCTCGGCAGGGCCATGCGCCGGCGGCGGCTGAACAGTTCCGCCAGCGCCCACGACGAGGTGGCGACGGCGGCGCAGGCGGCGATGTCGCCGACGTTCTCGCCGAAGAGCAGGATCACCGCGCCGAGGAACAGGCCAATGCCGATGCTGACGAAAATATCGTTGAAGCCGCTGATGAAGCGCAGTTTCTCGTCGTCCGGGACGGGTTCGGCGGCGGTCCTTTCGCCAGCGGCGAGTTCCGCCGCCAGCTCGGTCAGCGCCGTCGCCTGTTCGGGGCGCAGGATGCCCCGCTCCACGGCGGCCGAGAGGACTTGGGGGGCGATCATGTGGGCTCCGCCGCCTCCAGCGCCTCGATGACGAGGCTCGTGTTGGTGTAGACGCAGATCTCGGCGGCGATGGCCATGGAACGGCGCACGATCTCCTCGGCGTCGTGGGGCGAATCGGCCAGGGCGCGTGCGGCGGCGAGCGCGTAATTGCCGCCCGAGCCGATGGCCATGATTGCCGCGCCGTGGTGCAGCTCCGGCTCCAGCACGTCGCCGGTGCCGGAAATGAGCAGCCCGACCTCGCGGTCGGCGACGAGCATCATGGCCTCGAGCCGCCGCAGGAAGCGGTCGGTGCGCCAGTCCTTGGCGAGCTCGACGCAGGCGCGCGTCAGCTGGCCGGGATATTGCTCGAGCTTGGCCTCGAGGCGTTCGAACAGGGTGAAGGCGTCGGCCGTCGCGCCGGCAAAACCGCATACGACGCTGCCCTTGGCGAGCCGGCGCACCTTGCGCGCGTTGCCCTTGACGACGGTCTGCCCGAGGCTGACCTGCCCGTCGCCGCCCATGACGACGCGCCCGCCCTTGCGGACCATGAGAATTGTTGTGGCGTGGAACTGACCGTCACGATTGTCTTGCATGCACGCTGTGCCTTATGGACCCTGTTGCCTCGATGCGAGGCCCAACATGTAAGCGCCTTTTCGGGCAATGCAAACCACACAATGCAACTGCCCTTGCGAACCGGAATCGGAAAAGGTGCAGGTGAGCCGCTCTGGCGCGGGGCGCGAACTCTTGCTACAAGCGGCCAAACGACTGGAGTATTGCTTACCATGCGCAGCGCCACGGTGGAACGACGCACCAAGGAAACCGATGTGGCCGTCAGCCTCGATCTCGACGGCACGGGCCAGGCCGAGATCACGACGGGCGTGGGCTTCTTCGACCACATGCTCGATCTCTTCGCCCGCCATGCGCTGTTCGATCTCAAGGTGAAGGTGACGGGCGACCTGCACATCGACCAGCACCACACGGTGGAGGATACCGGCATCGCGCTCGGCGAGGCGTTCCGCAAGGCGCTCGGCGACAAGCGCGGCATCACCCGCTACGCCGACGTGCATCTGCCCATGGACGAGACGCTGACGCGCGTCGCCGTCGATATCTCCGGTCGGCCGTTCCTGGTGTTCCGGACGGAATTCGCGCGCGAGAAGATCGGCGCTTTCGATACCGAGCTGGTGCGCGAGTGGTTCCAGGCGTTCACCATCAACGCCGGGCTGACGCTGCACGTCGAAACGCTCTATGGCGAGAACGCGCACCATATCGCCGAGAGCAGCTTCAAGGGGCTGGCGCGGGCGCTGCGCAAGGCGGTGAGCCGCGATCCGCGCGAGGGCGAGCGCGTTCCCTCGACCAAGGGTTCGCTCTAGACGATGTCATCATTTCATGGAAAACGATAACGTCGTCTAACTTTTTGATTTTGAGCGAATTCTTATCGACCAGACGATTCCGTCTGATCGGAACGCGCTCTGGAGCGGGGAGGCTGACATGGCTGTCTACACGTTTCACGTGCCCGGCAATGCCGCTCGCGGCGATGCGAAGGCGCTGGAGCAGGCGGTGCTGGTGCGCGACGGCTTCTCGTGGAGCGCGCTGATCTTTCAGGTGCTGTGGTGCCTGTGGAACGGGCTCTGGCTCGTCGCCCTCGCTTTCCTGCTGGTGAGCGTCGCGCTGTCGTTCGGGCTGGAATGGGCCGGCGTGCCGGATGCGGCGATCGGCCTCGCCGGCCTGCTGCTCGCGATCCTGTTCGCGCTCGAGGCCAACAACCTGCGCCGGCTGTCGCTGGAGCGGCGCGGTCTCGCGCTGCGCGGCGTCGTCGTCGCGCCCGATCTCCACGAGGCCGAGCGGCGCGCCTTTTCCGTCTGGCTGGAGGGCGACGGGCAGGGACAAGGACAACGGCAGGGACAAGGAACAGCGCCGGCCGGCCCTCTCCAGCATGCGCCGGCCAGGGCGAAGCCCGCCTATGCGGCGCGCGATCCCGAGGTGATCGGCCTGTTTCCCGCAGCGGAGGAACCGCGTTGAGTACCGTCATCGTCGACTACGGATCGGGCAATCTGCATTCGGTGCACAAGGCTTTCGAGCGCGCGGCGCGCGAGGCCGGCGTCAATGAGGTGGCGCACGTCAGCGCCGATCCCGAGCGGGTGCGCGCCGCCTCACGCGTCGTGCTGCCCGGCGTCGGCGCCTTCGCCGACTGCCGCAGGGGGCTCGACGCGGTGGAGGGCATGGGCGAGGCGCTGGAGGAGGCCGTGCGCCGGCGCGGCGTGCCATTCCTGGGCATCTGCGTCGGCATGCAGCTTCTCGCCACGCGCGGCCTCGAATACGAGATCACGCCGGGCCTCGGCTGGATCGCCGGCGACGTGTCGCTGATCGAACCGGCCGATCCGTCGCTGAAGATCCCGCACATGGGCTGGAACACGCTCGACGTGGTCAACGGCCACGCGCTGCTTGCCGGCATCCCGACCGGACCCGACGGCCTGCACGCCTATTTCGTCCATTCCTACGCGCTGCACCCGGAAAACCCGGCCGACCTCGTGGCGACGACCGACTACGCCGGCGCGCTCACCGCCGTCGTGGCGCGCGACAACGTCGTCGGCGTGCAGTTCCATCCCGAGAAGAGCCAGGCGCTCGGCCTCGCGCTCATCGCCAATTTCCTGAGGTGGCGCCCGTGATCCTGTTTCCCGCCATCGACCTGAAGGACGGCCGCTGCGTGCGTCTCATTCAGGGCGACATGAACCGCGCCACCGTGTTCAACGACGACCCGGCCGAACAGGCCGAGACCTTCGCCGAACAGGGCTTCTCGTGGCTGCACGTGGTCGATCTCGACGGCGCCTTCGCCGGCAAGCCGGTCAACCAGGCCGCGGTGGACGATATCCTGTCGCGCGTGCGCATTCCGGTGCAGCTCGGCGGCGGCATCCGCAATCTGGCGACCGTCGAGGGCTGGTTGGCCAAGGGCATCGCCCGCGTCATCATCGGCACGGCGGCGGTGCGCGATCCCGATTTCGTGCGCGAGGCCGCGAAACGGTTCCCCGGCAAGGTCGCCGTCGGCATCGACGCGTGGGACGGCAAGGTCGCCGTCGAGGGCTGGGCCGAAACCTCCGAGCTGACGGCGGTCGAACTCGGCAAGCGCTTCGAGGACGCGGGCGTTGCGGCCATCATCTACACCGACATCGCCCGCGACGGGCTGGTGCAGGGCCTCAACATCGACAGCACGCTGGCGCTGGCGCGGGCCGTGAGCATCCCGGTCATCGCCTCGGGCGGGCTTGCCTCCATCAAGGACGTCGAGCGGCTCATCGCACCCGACTGCGCCATCCTGGAGGGCGCGATCACGGGGCGCGCGCTCTACGACGGGCGGCTCGATCCGCGCGAGGCCATCGCGCTTATCGCAAGGACCTCCCCGGCCTCTTCGGAAGGAGCGCGCTGATGCTGAAGAACCGCATCATCCCCTGCCTCGACGTGAAGGACGGGCGCGTGGTCAAGGGCGTGCAATTCGTGGGCCTGCGCGACGCGGGCGATCCGGTGGAGGCAGCCCGCGCTTACGACGCCGCCGGCGCGGACGAGCTGTGCTTCCTCGATATCACCGCAAGCCACGAGGATCGCGGCATCCTGCTTGACGTGGTGCGGCGCACCGCCGAGGCCTGCTTCATCCCGCTGACCGTGGGCGGGGGCGTGCGCAAGGTCGACGACATCCGCGCGCTGCTGCTCGCCGGCGCGGACAAGGTGTCGATCAACACGGCCGCGGTCAACGACCGGCGTTTCGTGCGCCAGGCGGCGGAGAAGTTCGGCAGCCAGTGCATCGTCGTCGCCATCGACGCCAAGCGCGTGTCCGGCCCCGGTGAGGACCCGGCGAATGAAACACCGTCCTGGGAAATCTTCACCCACGGCGGCCGCAAGGCGACCGGCATCGACGCCGTCGCCTTCGCCGAGGAGGTGGTGGAGCTGGGCGCGGGCGAACTGCTCGTCACTTCCATGGACCGCGACGGCACCAAGGCCGGCTACGACATCGCCCTCACCCGCGCCATCGCCGATGCGGTGCCGGTGCCGGTGATCGCCTCGGGCGGCGTCGGCACGCTGGAGCATCTGGTCGCGGGCATCCGCGACGGCCACGCCACGGCGGTGCTGGCGGCGTCCATCTTTCATTTCGGCGCCTTCACGGTAGCTGAAGCCAAGGACGCCCTGGCGGCGGCGGGGCTTCCCGTGCGTCGCGACCACCGGGTGGGCAGGACAGGAGGCGGGGCGGCATGAGCGACAGCGAAAAGTCCTTCACCCTCGAGGATCTGGAAGCCATCGTCGCGCGGCGCGGGGCCGAGAGCCCGGACGTGTCCTACACCGCACGCCTCCTTGCCGGCGGCGTCGGTCGTTCAGCCAAGAAACTCGGCGAGGAGGCGGTCGAGGCAGTGATCGCGGCCGTCGAGGGCGACCGCGACGGGCTCGTGGCCGAGAGCGCGGACGTGCTCTACCACCTTCTCGTCGTGCTGCAAGCGCGAAATATTGCATTGCACGATGTGCTGAACGAGCTTAAACGGCGGACAGCCCAATCTGGTCTTGAGGAAAAGGCGGCCAGAAAACCCTGATCAGGTCGTTTCTTGAAGATCATGCTGAATCGACGGCGCCGGCGGGCAGCGGCGCGGGTCGCAGTGTGGAGGCTGGCATGACACCGCTGAACGGAGAATTGTCGCCCTACCGGGTTTTCACCCGCGAGGAATGGGCGAGCCTGCGCGCCGATACACCCATGACGCTCACCGTCGACGAGCTGGTGCGCCTGCAGTCGCTCAACGACCGGTTGTCGCTGTCGGAGGTCGCGGAGATCTATCTGCCGCTGTCGCGCCTGCTGTCGCTCTATGTCGCGGCGATGCAGGGGCTGTTCCGCGCAACCGAGCGGTTTCTGGCGGTCGAGGACGGCAAGGTGCCCTACATCATCGGCATCGCCGGATCGGTGGCGGCGGGCAAGTCCACCACCGCCCGCGTGCTGGAGGCGCTGCTGGCGCGCTGGCCCAATACGCCGAAGGTGCAGCTTCTCACCACCGACGGCTTCCTGTTTCCGAATGCGGAGCTCCAGCGGCTCGGCATCATGAGGCGCAAGGGCTTCCCCGAAAGCTACGACACGCCGGCGCTGCTGCGCTTCCTCACGGCGATCAAGGCGGGGGCGCGCAACGTGCGCGCGCCGGTCTACTCGCACCTCACCTACGACGTGGTTCCCGGCGAGGAGGAGATCGTCGACCGGCCGGACATCCTCATCGTCGAGGGGTTGAACGTGCTCCAGCCCGCGCGCCTGCCCAAGGATGGCCGGGCAATACCGTTCGTGTCCGACTTCTTCGATTTCTCGATCTACGTGGACGCCGACGAGGACAGGCTGCACGAATGGTACGTCAGCCGGTTCATGCGGTTGCGCGAGACGGCGTTCCGCAATCCGCAATCCTACTTCCGCCGCTATGCCGAGGTGCCGGAGGACGAGGCGCGGCAGACGGCGGAAGAGCTGTGGACCGGGACCAACCTCATCAACCTGCGCGACAACATCCTGCCCACCCGCCAGCGCGCCAGCCTCATCCTGCGCAAGGGCGACAGCCACCGCATCGAGGAAGTGGCGCTGCGGCGGCTGTGAGGCGTCAGCGCGGCCTCGGTCTACGGCGTTTTCGAGCGAAGTCCGGGAGCGTCGGCGTCAGATATGGTAGACGAAGGAATCCATCTCGTCCTTCGGCAGATCCCGCATTTCGGCGAGGTTGCGCCTGTCGAGCACGCGGGCGATCGCTTCGCGCACTTCCAGCATCATCAGCCGCACGGCGCAGGCGTCTTCGTTGGGGCAGTCCTCGCAGGGGCGGTAGGCGGTCTTGCTGGCGCAGGGCAGGGGCGCCAGCGGGCCGTCGAGCACGCGCACCACATCGCCGACGATGATGGTCTCCGGCGGACGCGCGAGCATGTAGCCGCCGCCCTTGCCCTTCTTGCTGTGCAGGAAGCCTGCGTTGCGCAACTCGCCCAGGATGGCGTCGAGGAATTTCTTCGGGATGTTGTTGCTCTCCGCGATGTCGGCCACCAGTGCCGATGTGCCGGGAGGCAGGCGCGCGAGATGGACGGCGGCCTTGAGACCGTATTTCCCCTTCTTCGTTAACATATTGATTTGTCTCTTTTCGTGAAATCAGCAGTACGGGGTTCCGGCTCGTCGCGGAGGCCTGTCGCGGTGGCATCACCGGCAGGGCGCCATGATTCACGCGCATCGCCCGCCGTCGAATCAGCGCCTGGATGAAGCTCTTGGTATCGCATCGTTTCTCCGCCCGTCGCGCAAAACTGGAATGGCTTTAAAATATGTATACTTTTACCAAATCGCTATACTTTACAAAATATATCGCGTTGTTTTTTCTGTGCAAGATTGCACCCGGCGGAGAGAGTGCGGTCATTTGCCGGAGGCGGCGGAAGGCTCCCGGCCGTCGGCGGCGCTGAGCGCGCGCCAGACGCGAAGCGCCTCGACATGCGCGCGCACGTCATGCACACGCAGAATGGCAGCGCCCTGCGCCAGGGCGAACAGATGCGCCGCCAGCGTGCCGTTGAGGCGTTCCGGCGCGGGGCGGCCGATCAGCGCGCCGATGAAGGATTTTCGCGAGGCCCCCGCCAGCACCGGGTAGCCCATCCGCCGGATTTGCGCAAGCGCATGAAGGGCCTGCATGCTTTGCTCCGCCGTCTTGCCGAAGCCGATGCCGGGATCGAGGACGATGTCGGCGTCCCTGATGCCCGCCCGCCGGGCGATGGCGAGGGAGCGCTCGAAGAAACGGCGCATGTCGTCGACGATATCGATTGCGGGATCGGCCGCCTCGCGGTTGTGCATGACGATCACCGGCGCGCCGAACGCCGCCGCGACGTCGGCGATTGCCGGATCGCGCTGCAAGCCCCAGACATCGTTGACGATTTCGGCCCCGGCTTCGAGCGCGGCGCGGGCGGTCGAGGCCTTGTAGGTGTCGATCGATACGGGAACGGCGCGGGCGCGCGCGATCGGCACGACCGCCTCCAGAACCGGCAGCACACGCGCCTGTTCCGCCTCGGCGGAGACGGGGGCGTGGCCGGGGCGCGTCGATTCGCCGCCGATGTCGATGATGTCCGCTTCCTCGTCCAGCATCCTCCGCGCCTGCGCGAGCGCCGCCGCGGGGGCGTCGAACAGCCCGCCGTCGGAGAACGAATCCGGGGTGACGTTGAGGACGCCCATGATCAGCGGCGGGTCTTGGGCGAGCCGCTCACTGAAGGTCGTTGGGATGGTCACGATGCTTCTCCTTCCACGCCGTCTATCCAGGTGGCGGTGACGGCGAGGGTGTCGTCGAGCAGGGCGAGGCTCGCGCGCTGGCCCGGCCTGATGGCGCCGAATGCGTGATCGAGGCCCAGAAACGCCGCCGGATAGGCCGAGGCCATGCGCAGCGCCTGCGCGAGCGGCACGTCGAGGTGCGCCACGGCATTGCGCACGGCGGACGCCATGTCGAGGTCGGAGCCGGCGAGCGTGCCGTCCTCGGCCGTGAGGCGGCCGCCGAGGGGCGTGTGCTCGCGGGTGATCGTGCGGCCGAGCAGGGAGAACGTGTCGTCGGCGGCGCCGACGGAGGGCATGGCGTCCGTGACCAGCATGACGCGCGCCGGCCCGTGGGCGCGGATCGCCGCCTTCAGCGACACGGGCGAGACGTGATGCCCGTCGGCGATGATGCCGATATAGGCCTGCGCGTCGGTGATGGCCGCGCCCACCGGGCCGGGGTCGCGTCCGGCCATCGGCGGCATGGCGTTGAAGAGATGGGTGAAGCCAGTGACGCCGAGCGCGCGCGCCTGCGCGATCTCATCGGCGCTCGCGGCGGTATGTCCGGCCGAGAGCACCACGCCCGCCTCCGCCAGCCGGGCGAGGGCGCCAGCGGGAACGCGCTCCGGCGCGAGCGTCACGAGCACCCTGAAGTCCGGCGCGAGATCGCGGGCGAGGGCGGCGATCCGCCGCACGTCGTCGTCGGCGATCGGGCGAATCAGCGACGCGTCGTGCACGCCCTTGCGCGCCGGGTTGAGGAACGGTCCTTCCAGGTGAATGCCGAGAAAGCCCGGCACGCCGGCTCTCGCCGCCGCCCGCGCCGCGTCGATGGCGCGCTGCATCCGCTCGGGCGTATCGGTGATGAAGGTGGGCAGGAACCCCGTGGTGCCATGGTGCCGGTGCGCGGCGCCGATGGCGGCGATGCCCGCGACATCGGCCGAATCGTTGAACAGCACCCCGCCGCCGCCGTTGACCTGCACGTCGATGAAGCCGGGCACGAGCCGCCCGGCGATACGCCGGCGCGCGATGGCGGGGTCGAGCGCCGCCTCCGGCAGGACGGCGGCGATGCGGCCGTCGGCGATCACCAGTGCATGGCCGGCAAGCCACGGGTCGTCATGGTCCGCGCCGTCGCCGAGGATGCGCGCGCCGACGAGGGCATGCAGCGCATCCGCGCGGCTCGATACGGGTCGGATCATGGCGCGTCTTTTCCGGCGCGGAAGGCGCGGGCCATGATGATGGCCCCGTCGAGCGCATCGGCGCGCGGGGGCGCCAGGGCCTTCTGCGCCGCGGCCGAGAGCCACGGCCGCACCGTGTCGGCGAGGCCGCCGATGAGGTGGACGCGCGGCGCGCCGAGCGCCAGCAGGCGCAGCGCCAGCTCGTCGACGAAGCCGGCGGCCTCCGCGGCGATGCGGCGGGCGAGGGCGTCGCCCTGCGCCGCATGGGCGTAGACGAGCGGCGCGAAACGGGCATAGTCGGCGGGCGTCGCCCCGTCGGACCAGTCCACCACCTGCTCCGGCGTGGGGCCGATGTCGGCCAGGACGGCGGCGGCCAGCGAGCTCGCCGGCAGCAGCCCGTCGTAGACCTTGAGCGCGTAGCGCACGGCCTCGCGGCCGGTGACCGCGCCGCTGCCGTCATCGGACACGGGAAAGCCCCAGCCGCCGATGTTGATGCGCGCGCCGCCCCGCTCCATGAACCCGCAGACGCCGGTGCCGACGATGAGGATGGCGCCGCGGTCGTCCGGTGCGTCGCCCTCGGTCGCGCCGAGCCAGGCCGTATAGGCGTCCGTGTCCAGCGCGATGCCGGCAAAGGGAAACGGCTGCGCCAGCAGGCGCTGGCAGGCGCTGGCCTGCCCGGCTCCGGCGAGGCCGAGTCCGGCGATGGTGTCGCGCCAGATCGCGGCATCGAGGCCGGCTGCCCGGCGCGCGGCCTCGGCGGAATCGAGGATGGATTGCCGCACGCGTGCGACATCGAGGCGTACATTGGCCGAGCCGTTCTTGCCTTCGCCCAGAAGGCGGCCCGCCGCGTCGCGCAGCCGCGCCCGGCAGCCGGTGCCGCCGCCGTCTATGCCGAGGTAATACAGGCCCGCCATCTCCCGTCCGTATGAAATGCCGTCGATCGTGTCGTTTCACCGATAGCGCCGAAGCATCGAGCAGGAAAGTGTAAACCGCTTTTCGGATCAATTCGATGGGTTTTCGCGTGACTTGCGGGGGTGCCGGCGCGCGTCACACCAGATTGGGCTCCACCCTCGGCGCGCGTTCGAGCCACTCCGGCACGGGCAGCTCCTTCGAGCGCAGGAACTCGGGGTTGAACAGCTTCGACTGGTAGCGGTTGCCGTAGTCGGCCAGAATGGTGACGATGGTCTTGCCGGGACCGAGCTCCTGCGCCAGCTTGATCGCGCCGGCGATGTTGATGGCCGAGGAGCCGCCCAGAATCAGTCCCTCGTCCAGCACCAGATCGAAGATATAGGGCAGCGCCTCCGCGTCCGGGATCTGGTAGGCGATGTCGATGGGCGCGCCCTCGAGGTTCTTCGTGATGCGGCCCTGGCCGATGCCCTCGGTGATCGAGGTGCCCGTCGCCTTGAGCTCGCCCGTGGTGTAGTAGCTGTAGAGCGCAGCCCCCAGCGGATCGGCGAGGGCGATCTTCACGTCCTTGTTGCGTTCCTTCAGCGCGATGCCGACGCCGGCGAGCGTGCCGCCGGTGCCGACCGCGGACACGAAACCGTCGACTTTGCCGCCGAGCTGGTCCCAGATCTCCGGGCCGGTGCCCTCGACATGCGCCTGGCGGTTGGCGACGTTGTCGAACTGGTTGGCCCAGATCGCGCCGTTGGGGTCGGCGGCGGCGAGCGCCTCGGCGGTGCGGCCCGATACCTTCACGTAGTTGTTGGGGTTGGCGTAGGGCACGGCCGGCACTTCGAGCAGCTCCGCGCCGAGCAGGCGCAGCGCGTCCTTCTTTTCCTGCGACTGGGTGTCGGGAATGACGATGACCGTGCGGAAGCCGAGCGCGTTGCCGATGACCGCAAGCCCGATGCCGGTGTTGCCGGCGGTGCCTTCCACGATGGTGCCGCCCGGCTTGAGCTCGCCGCGCGCGATGGCGTCGCTGATGATGTAGAGCGCAGCCCGGTCCTTCACGGACTGGCCCGGATTGAGAAACTCCGCCTTGCCCCAGATCTCGGAACCCGTCAGCTCCGACGCCTTGTTGAGCCGGATGAGCGGCGTGTTGCCGACCGCCTCCGCGACGTTTTTCGCGACCCTTGCCGTGAATTGTGCTGCATTGCCCATGAAGGTCTCCACCTTTCCAGATCCATCCGTGCAGGCTAAAAGAGATCGGTTGAATTGTCTATTTACTATGTAAAAAGAAGCGAAATACGAAACAGGCGTGTAATTGGGCGCGTCGGCCGGAAAGACGGTCCGGCGGCAACCGGCGCCGCGAGCAGGAGACAGGAATGACCAACACCCCACCAAAAGGCGTCGTCGATGTGGGTATCGACGAGGTGAAGCGCGGGCTCGCCGACGGCTCGCTGCTGCTGATCGACGTGCGCGAGCCGGAGGAATACCGGGCCGGCCACATCCCGGGCTCCGTCTCCGTGCCGCTGTCCACCTTCGATCCGGCGGCGCTGCCCGACGCCGGGGGGCGGCGCGTCGTCTTCTCGTGCAACTCCGGCGGGCGCACCCTGCGGGCGCTGGCGGCCTCGCAGGCGGCCGGGCTCGACCTCAACGAGCACTACAAGGGCAGCTTCAAGGACTGGGTCGCCCGCGGCGAGCCGGTCGGGACAGGCGACGAGCCATAAACCCGGGGGCGGACGCCGCTTCGCGTCCGGGACTGTCCACAGGCGGGGAATACTCACGCGCTCGTTATCTTGGAAATGTTCCAGCTTATGATAGTACTAAGCTGGACCGTTGATAACGGGGCGTGTCGATGACTGCGCGACACTCGGCCGTCCCTCTCATGTATGTCGCCTGAGAGGTTAGCCGGGATGTTTCGTTCGTTGGCTATTGCAGCCGTATTCGCCGTTGGTCTCGCCGCCCATGGTTCGGGAGCGCTGCGCGCTCAGGAGGACGTCATCTCCCAGCGTCAGGAGCTGATGAAGGAGCTGGCGGGTGCGACGCGCGCGGCTGCCGGGATCGCCAAGGGCGAGGTGCCATTCGACGCAGCGAAGTCGCAGGAGATCTTCAACACCTATCTGGCGCTGTCCGAAAGGGGCCCGGCGCTCTTTCCGGAAGGGTCCGACACCGGCAAGACCAGGGCCTTGCCGGCGATCTGGGAGGACAACGACGCCTTCCTCGCCGGCTTCGCGACCCTCGGCAATGAGGCGAAGCAGGGACTGGCCGCGCAGGACCTCGATAGCTTCAAGGCCGCTTTCTCCGCCGTCAACAAGGCATGCGGCGACTGCCATCAGACCTTCCGCAGGCCGCAGTAGGCGCCCATGCGGCGGGCGCTCGTCATCTTGCTGGCGCTGCTGCTCGCGGGTGGCGCCGTCTTCTGGTGGCTGACCGATCCCGCCCGGATCGCGGCCGGACAGGAGCCCATCCCGGAGGGGCCACGCGATCTCGCCAACGGCGAACTGCTGTTCCACGCCGGCTATTGCGCCTCCTGCCACGCCACGCCGGGGGCGGAAGATCCGCTCTCTCTCGGCGGCGGGCTGGCGCTGGTAACGGCGTTCGGCACTTTCCACGCGCCCAACATCTCGCCCCATCCCGCCGACGGCATCGGCGCCTGGAGCGAGCGGGATTTCGTGCGCGCCATGCAGGCCGGCGTATCGCCCGACGGCCGGCACTACTATCCCGCCTTTCCCTATACCTCGTTCCAGCGCGTCAGTGCGAAGGATCTCGCCGATCTCCTCGCCTACATCAAGTCGCTCGATCCCGTTGCCGGCAGGGCGCCGGGCCATGACCTGCCATTCCCGTTCAACGTCAGCCGGGGGCTCGGCCTGTGGAAGCTCGCCTTCCTCGACGGCAGGGAATTCGCGCCCGATCCGGCGCGCACAGTGGAGTGGAACCGGGGCGCCTATCTGGTGGAAGGCATCGGGCACTGCGCCGAATGCCACAGCCCGCGCAACTTCGCCGGAGCGGTCATCGCCGACAGGCGTTTTTCCGGCGGCCCGAGCCCGGACGGCAAGGGCACGATACCCAACATCACGCCCCACGCGGACGGCATCGGCGGCTGGTCGAAGGAGGAGATCGTCGAACTGCTGACATCGGGCTTCACACCCGAGTTCGATACGGTCGGCGGCGGCATGCGGGCAGTGGTCGAGAACACCACCCGCCTGCCGCAATCCGACCGCGAGGCGATCGCCGAATACCTGTTGTCGCTGCCGCCGATCCCGTCGAATCGCTGAGAACAGTGGTCAGCCCGGTCAGTCCATCACCGCGGCCTTGAGGATGCACACCATGACCGCCCGGCTCGGCGCGTCGCCGACGGCGCGCACCGTGTGCGGCCGGTCGCAGCGGTAGCGCAGGCTTTCGCCCGCGCGCGCCTCGTGCACGGTGCCGGCGATCTCAACCTCGAATGCGCCCTCGATCACCGACAGGCTCTCCACCGAGCCGCGCTGGTGCGCGTCGGAATCGAGCACGCCGCCCGGCTCCGAATAGACGTCGTACCACTGCAGCCATTCCACCGTCTTGATCCAGCCGATGATGGCAAGCCGCATGCGTCCGTCGTCCGACACCAGGATCGGCGTATCGGGACGCGAGATCTTCTCGATGAAGGGCTCGTCGGTGTCGGCCGCGAGCACCCGGTCGATGGAGACGTCGAGCGCCTGCGACAGCCGCCAGATGGTGGCGAGCGTCGGGTTCGTCTCGTTGCGCTCGATCTGGCTGATGATGGATTTCGCCACGCCGGACTGTTCGGCAAGCTCGGACAGGGACAGATTATAGGCCTTGCGCAGCCGCTGCACCGTCTTGCCGAGCTGCCCGGACAGCAATTGCGCCCCCGCGCTGAGGTCGCGCGTCTTCTCGCGTCCGCCTTCGGTTTCGGTCGCCATCCCTACCCCTGATCCATGCCCCGATACTGACGTCGGATCATCACGAATTCCACATAGCGGACGTTCGTTTGATCCTTAGAACGACATGTGATGATGAAGCACCGGGCGTCAATAGCGAATGCGCCACGGCGAAGCGGAAAGAAGTCAATGGCGCGCCGTCCGCCTACGCCTCCTGCCCCTCGAGCCGGGCCAGCGCCCGCTCATGGCCGATGAGCGGCAGCAGGTTGGCGAGCTCCGGCCCGTGCTCGCGCCCGGTCAGGGCGAGGCGCAGCGGGCGGAACAGTTCCCGGCCCTTCTTGCCGGTCTCGGCGGCAATCGCCTGCGTCCATACCTGCCAGGCGAAGGGCGACCACACCTCCCTGGTCCACGGCCCGGCGGGCAGCTTGCTCGCCGCGGCATGCGGCACGAGCGGGTCGTCGATCACCGGCTTCAGCGGGCCCGAGACGATCTCCCACCAGTCGTGCGCGTCGATGAGGCGCGCGATGTTGCCGCGCACGACGAGCCAGAACTCCTCTCCGCCGCCGACCTTGAGCGCGGTCAGCCGCTCGCGCACCGCCTCGTAGGGCAGTTCGTGCAGAAGCCTGGCGTTGAGCTGCGCCAGCTCCTTCTCGTCGAACTTCGCCGGCGCGTGGGACAGGCGGGTGATGTCGACGATTTCCGACAGTTCCTCCAGCGATCCGACCGGACGCACCGGCTCGGACGATCCGACCAGCACGGCGAGCGAGGCGACCGCCATCGGCTCCATCCCGGCGGACCGCAGCTCGCGCAGTGACAGGTGCCCGAGGCGTTTCGACAGCCCGTCGCCGGAGGCGGTGGTGAGCAGGTTATGGTGCGCGAACACCGGCACCTGGCCGCCGAGGGCCTCGAACAGCTGGATCTGCACGGCGGTGTTGGTGATGTGGTCCTCGCCGCGAATCACATGGGTGATACCCATGTCGATGTCGTCGATGACGGAGGGCAGGGTATAGAGGTACGAGCCGTCCTCCCGGCGCAGGATCGGGTCGGACAGGGAGGCGCAGTCGATGCCGATCTCGCCGCGGCACAGATCCTCCCAGGTGACGACACGGTGGTCGAGCAGGAAGCGCCAGTGGGGGCGGCGACCCTCTTCCTCGAGCTTGGCGCGTTCCGAGCCGGTGAGCCTGAGCGCGGCGCGGTCGTAGGTCGGCGGCAGGCCGCGCGCGAGCTGCAGCTTGCGGCGGCGCTCCAGCTCCTCCGCCGTCTCGTAGCAGGGATAGAGCCGCCCCTCGTCGATCAGCCGCTGGACGGTGGCGTCATAGAGCGCGAACCGCTCGGACTGGCGGAAGAACGCGTCGGGCAGGATGCCGAGCCACGTCAGATCCTCCACCGCCGCCTGGGCGTACTCCTCCGTGGAGCGCAAACCGTCGGTGTCGTCGAGCCGCAGGATGAAGCGCCCCTCGTGCCGCAGCCGGAAAAGCCAGTTGAGCAGGGCCGGCCGCGCGTTGCCGATATGCAGGAACCCCGTGGGCGAGGGTGCGAAGCGGACGGTCGGCGAAACAATGTCTGTCATGAACCTGCGGCCATTGAGGGCTTTACGAAAGGAGGTCGCGAAAACCGTTGGTGATCGGATAGCGCCGGTCGCGGCCGAAATTCCGCCGGCTCACCTTGACCCCCGGCGCGGCCTGCCGGCGCTTGTATTCGGCGATGGCGAGCAGGCGCTCCACCCTGCGCACGGTATCGGGATCGTGGCCGCGCGCCACGATCTCGGCCAGCGACAATTCATGCTCGACGAGCCCGTCGAGGATGTCGTCGAGAACGTCGTAGGGCGGCAGGGAATCCTGATCGGTCTGGTTTTCGCGCAGCTCCGCCGTGGGCACCTTGGTGATGATCCGCTCCGGGATGACGGGGCCGTCCGGCCCCAGCGCGCCTTCGGGCTTCCAGCGGTTGCGCAGCCGCGCCAGCCTGAAGACCTGCGTCTTGTAGAGATCCTTGAGCGGATTGAAGCCGCCGTTCATGTCGCCGTAGAGCGTGGCGTAGCCGACGCTGACCTCCGACTTGTTGCCGGTGGTCAGCACCATGGCGCCGAACTTGTTCGACAGCGCCATCAGGATCGTGCCGCGCGCGCGGCTCTGCAGGTTCTCTTCCGTGACGTCGCGCGGCAGGTTGGCGAAGAGCGGCGCAAGCGAAGCCTCCAGCCCCTCGACGGCGGCGGCGATGGGCAGCACGTCGTAGCGCACGCCGAGCGACCCGGCGCAGGCGGCCGCGTCCTCGAGGCTCTCGCTTGCCGTGAAGCGATAGGGCAGCATGACGCAATGCACGCGCTCCGGCCCCAGCGCGTCGACGGCGATCGCCGCCGCCAGCGCCGAGTCGATGCCGCCCGAAAGGCCGAGCACCACCCCGGGAAAGCGGTTTTTCGTCACGTAGTCGCGCAGGCCCAGCACGCAGGCGGCGTAATCCGCCTCGTCGCCCAGCGGGACGGCGGCGGGCGTCTCGTGCCGCAGCCGCCATCCCGCCGGGGTGGACCGCGCCTCGACGGCCACGATCGCCTCGCCGAAAGATGGCAGTTGCACGGCCGGCGATGCGTCCGCATCGAGGGCGAAGGAGGCGCCGTCGAACACGAGTTCGTCCTGGCCGCCGACCTGGTTGACATAGGCGAGCGGCAGGCCGCTTTCGCCCACCCTGGCGTGGGCGACACCGAAACGCTCCGCGTCGACGCCGCGCCGGTAGGGCGAGCCGTTGGGCACCAGCAGAAGCTGCGCACCCGCCGATTTCAGCGCCGCCACGGGGCCCGGCGTCCAGATATCCTCGCAGATCGGCACGCCCACCCGCACGCCGCGCACGGTGAGCGGCTCCGGCGCCGGGCCGGGCTCGAACACCCGCTTCTCGTCGAAGACGCCGTAGTTGGGCAGGTCGACCTTGAGCGCCCGCCCCGCGATCGCCCCGCCGTCGAGGTGGGCGACCGCATTGTGCAGGCGCCCGGCCTCCCGCCACGGCAGGCCGATGAGCACGGCCGGGCCGCCGTCGGCGGTATCGCGGGCGAGGTCGTTGCAGGCCTGCATGCACGCCGCGACGAAGGCCGGTTTCAGCACCAGATCCTCGGGCGAATAGCCGGCCAGGAACAGTTCCGGAAACAGGATGACGTCGGCCTTCTGCCGGGCCGCCTCGCGCCGCGCGTCGCGCGCGCGCGACAGATTGCCGCCGATGTCGCCGACAAGCGGATTGAGTTGCGCCAGCGCAATGCGCAAACTTTGACGGAGCTCTGTCATGCGAATGGTTTAGACCATGTGTGCGTAAAGGAAAAGGCGCATTGCCCTTCGCCCTTTATGGATGACCCCGGGCGGGAGTCAATGTCGACTGATTGCAGAGAAATTATAGGCTCATGGCATGACGTTGGATATGGCGGTTTCGCGATTCCTGCCGCATGATGAGGAACCCGGAGACCGGTGTTCATGTTGGTCATGTCACCGCCTGATGTGTTGTCGACGCAGGCGAGTGTCACGGCAATAAGCGTCCCTGCAACGAGGATCCGAAGATGACGATCAAGACCCGTAACGATCTTGGACAGAATGTGCGTTCCAAGTCGATCGACCTGTTGAATGAGCATCTTGCGCTGTTCATCGATCTCGGCGCGCAGCTCAAGCATGCGCACTGGAACGTCAAGGGGCCGCATTTCATCGCCCTGCACGAGCTGTTCGACCAGCTCTATGCGAATGTCCTGGAATATACCGACACCGTGGCCGAGCGGCTCACGGCGCTTGGCGGCATCGCCCACGGCACCGTGCAGGCAGCCGCCGAGGGCACCAAGCTGAAGGCCTATCCGCTGCAGATCACCGATGGCCTGGAGCATGTCGACTATCTGGCGCGCTCCATCTCGGAAGTCGCCAAATCGGCGCGCAAGGCCATCTCGGTGACGGAAGAAGCGGGCGACGCCGCCACCGCCGACGTCTTCACCGAGGTGACCCGCGGGCTCGACAAGAACCTGTGGTTCCTCGAAGCGCACATCCAGGAAGTCAACAAGTAAGCAGGCATGCGGGTGAGGCGCGAGAGCGTGCTTCGATCAAACGGAATCATTTGATCGATAGGAACTCGCTCAAAATCAAAAAATTAGATCATTCCAGCGTTTCCATGAACGCTGGAATGATCGAGCGCCTCACCACCAGGCGTGAAAATGGTGCACCGGGCCGTGGCCCTTGCCGATGGCGAGCCTGTCGGAAGCGGCGATGGCGCGGCTGACGTAGTCCTTCGCCGCACGCACGGCATCGATCTGCGCCGTGCCGCGCGCGAGGCCTGCGGCGATGGCCGACGAGAGCGTGCAGCCGGTGCCGTGGGTGTTGCGCGTCGCGATCCGCGGCGCCGGAAGGCGCGTCATGCCCGTGGCGTCCGCCAGCAGGTCGACGCTTTCCTCGCCGCGCGCATGCCCGCCCTTGATCAGCACCGCGCGCGGGCCGAGCTGCAGCAGTGCCTCGGCCTGCGCCAGCATGGCAGTCTCGTCCTCCGCGATCCCCGCATTGAGCAGCACGGCGGCCTCCGGCAGGTTGGGCGTGACGATGCTGGCGAGCGGCAGGAGCTTTTCACGCAAGGTCGCGACCGCGTTCTCGCTCAGCAGGCGGTCGCCGCTCGCCGCGACCATCACCGGATCGAGCACGACGGCCCGCTGGTTCCAGCGGACGAGGCCGTCCGCAACTGCCGCGATCGTCTCCGGCCGCGACAGCATGCCGATCTTGACCGCGCCGACTGCGAGATCCGAAAACACCGCGTCGATCTGCGCGCCGATGAAATCGGCCGGGACGTCGTGAATCGCGGTGACGCCGAGCGTGTTCTGCGCCGTGAGCGCGGCGATGACGCTGGCGCCGTAGACGCCGAGCGCCGAGAACGTCTTGAGGTCCGCCTGGATGCCCGCGCCGCCGCCCGAATCCGAGCCGGCGATAGTGACCGCGATGGGGGTGATGCCTGTCGCCATGGTTCAGCCTCCGGCCCCGCGCGCGGCGAGGCTCGCGTCGACGATGTGGCGCAGTTGCCGCGCCGCCTCGGCCGGATCGGCGGCGCCGAGGATGGCCGAGATGACGGCGACGCCGTCCGCGCCCGCGCCGATGACCTCGGCCGCGTTCGTGGCGTCGATGCCGGCGATCGCGCCGAGCGGCAGCGTCAGGCCGGCCGCGCGCGCGCTCGCCGCCATCCGCGCCAGCCCGTCGAGGCCGATAGGGGGCTTCGGGTTGTCCTTGCTCGACGTGACGAACACGCCGCCGATGCAGCCGTAGTCGATGGGCTCGCGCACGGCCTCGCGCGCCTCGTCCTGGTTGTTGATGGTCAGGCCGACGATGGCGCTGTCGCCGAGGAGCCGGCGCGCGTCGGCGGGCGCGATGTCGTCCTGCCCGATATGGACGCCGTCGGCGCCCGCCGCGAGCGCTACATCCACGCGATCGTTGATGAGCAGCGGCACGCCGCGCCCGGCGATCGCCGCCAGAATGGCGCGCGCCGTCTCGATGGCGGGGCGGGTTTCGGCGTATTTGTCGCGGTATTGCAGCAGCGTCGCGCCGCCGTCGATCGCTTCGCGTGCGAGGTCGGGCAGGGGCCGGCCGCCCGCCCGCTCGGGGTCGAGGATGGCGTAGACGCGCAGATCGACCGGGACGGGGATACGCGGTACCGGCTGGCTGTCGGACGGTTGCGGCATGAGGGCGCCTCGCTCGCATCAAGGATGCGGTTGGTCGATCATGCCCTGCGGAGGAACATCCGCGCCCTGCTTGCGCATCGAAGCCGCGGACCTATCTCGCTTCCCTCCGCCGGCATGACCCGGTTCAGGTTCGGTGGGTTGGCACGTGGCCTCTCAGCCCTGCAGCATCAAACCAAGAATGGGTACCGTTTTCTGGTTTGATGCATTTACGCTAGCGGGCACCCCAAGGAGACATACTCTATATTGAATATTGACCGGAAACGGGGCGAATGCAACCGCCCCGCCTCACACCGTGCGCTGGGCCTCGATCTCCGCGAGCCCGGCGGCATCCAGATAGTGCTCCAGCCAGTGGATGTCATAGAGGCCGTTCTGCACGTCCTGATTGCGCACCAGCGCCCGGAACAGCGGCAGCGTGGTCTCGATGCCGTCGACGACGAACTCGTCGAGCGCCCGGCGCAGGCGCATCAGGCACTCGGTGCGGGTGCGACCGTGCACGATGAGCTTGCCGACGAGCGAATCGTAGTGCGGCGGAATGCGATAGCCCTGATAGACCGCCGAATCGACCCGCACCCCGAGCCCGCCCGGCGGATGATAGTAGGTGATCGTGCCGGGCGATGGCCGGAACGACGACGGATGCTCGGCATTGATGCGGCATTCGATGGCATGGCCGTCGAAGACGATGTCCTCCTGCCGGATGGACAGCGGCGCGCCCGAGGCCACGCGGATCTGCTCGTTGACGAGGTCGATGCCGGTGATCATCTCCGTCACCGGATGCTCCACCTGGATGCGGGTGTTCATCTCGATGAAGTAGAACTCGCCGTTCTCGTAGAGGAACTCGACCGTGCCCGCGCCGAGATACTGCAGCTCCTGCATGGCGCGCGCCACCACGGTGCCGATGCGCTCGCGCTCGGAGCGGTTGAGCGCGGGCGAGGGGGCCTCTTCCCACACCTTCTGGTGGCGGCGCTGCAGCGAGCAGTCGCGCTCGCCCAGATGCACCGCGCCGCCGCGCCCGTCGCCGATCACCTGGATCTCGATATGGCGCGGCTTCTCCAGATATTTTTCCAGATAGACGGAATCGTCGCCGAAGGCCGCCTTGGCCTCCATGCGCGCGGTCGCCAGCGCGTCGCTGAGGCTTGCCGCATCCCGCGCCACCTTCATGCCGCGTCCGCCGCCGCCCGCCGCCGCCTTGACCAGTACCGGAAAGCCGATGTCCGCCGCGATGCGGTGCGCGTCCGTGTCGTCGCCGATGCCGCCCTCGGAGCCGGGCACGCAGGGGATGCCGAGGGTGCGCGCCGTGCGCTTGGCCGCTATCTTGTCGCCCATCAGCCGGATGTGATCGGCCTTGGGGCCGATGAAGGCGATGCCGTGTTCGGCCAGCACGTCGGCGAAATGCGCGTTTTCCGACAGGAACCCATAGCCGGGATGCACCGCATCCGCGCCGGTAATCTCGCAGGCGGCGATCAGCGCCGGGATGTTGAGGTAGCTGTCGCGCGCCGGCGGCGGGCCGATGCAGACGCTCTCGTCGGCAAGGCGCACGTGCATGGCGTTGGCGTCGGCGGTCGAGTGCACGGCGACGGTGGCGATGCCGAGTTCCTTGCAGGCCCTCAGGATGCGCAGGGCGATCTCGCCCCGGTTGGCGATCAGGATCTTGTCGAACATCGATTACTCGATAACCAGCAGCGGCTCGCCGTATTCGACCGGCTGGCCGTCTTCCACCAGCACGGCGGTGACCGTGCCCGAACGCGGGGCGACAATGTCGTTGAAGGTCTTCATCGCCTCCACCAGCAGCAGCCTGTCGCCCGCCTGCACCTTCGATCCCACGTCGATGAACGGCTTGGCGTCCGGCGAGGGCCGCCGGTAGGCGGTGCCGACCATCGGCGAGGTGACCGTGCCGGGGTTGTCCGCCAGCGAAACGGGCACCTGCGCCGGTGCCGCCGCGGCGGACAGGGCGGCCGGGGCTGCGGCCGCCACCGGCGCCGCAACGGGCGACGCGACGATGGTCGCGGTCACGTTGCGCGCCACGCGGATGCGCAGATCGCCTTTGGCGACCTCGATTTCGGTCAGGTCGGTCTGGGCGATGAGCTCCGCGAGCTCCCGGACGAGGTCTGGATCGATGGGGCTGATTCTTGCCATGCTTTCTTCAATCAGTGGTTCACCGCGCCGATCGGCGCATCTTCAACGGGGCGCATCGGAATGCCGGTCCTGACGCCGGCCTTGCAGTAGCGGAACGATGGCCTCCAGCGCAAGGTCGTAGCTCGCAGCGCCGAAGCCGCTGATAACGCCGCGCGCCACCGCAGCAATCATGGAATGATGGCGAAATTGCTCCCGCGTATGCACGTTCGACAGATGCACCTCGATCGTGAGCGCGTTCGCGCCGGTGATCGCGTCGCGCAGCGCGATGGAGGTGTGCGTGTAGGCGCCGGCGTTCAGGATGACGCCCGCGCCGGCAAGCCCCGCCTGCTGCACCAGCGTCACCAGTTCGCCCTCGATGTTCGTCTGGGCGAAGGAAAGCTCGATCGTCTCGCCCGCCGCCTGCGCCAGCGCGGCGGCCTTCGCCCGCAGCCGCGTTTTGATGTCGGCGAGAGTCAGGCTGCCATAGACCCCCGGCTCCCGCTGCCCGAGCAGGTTCAGGTTGGGGCCGTTCAGGATATGGACTGCGACCATTCGGCGGATGCCTGTCCTCTGGAGGATGTTACCGTTTCATGAAAACGGCGAGATCCTCTCACTTCCTTGTTTTGAGCGCTTTCCGATCGGAAAGCGCTCAAGGGCGAACACGAAACACGATCACGCGGACGCGCGCGGCTGCACGATCCACCATTGCAGGTTAATTTTTTCTCATAGCGCGATGCAGGGCGCAGGGGAAGTCTTGAAACATCCTTTCAAGAAGATAACCAAACGCTCCTGCGGTGCGGCGGCGCGGCGGGGATCAGCAGTCGAGCTTGCCGCATTGGCGCACGGAGGCCACCACCGTCTTGAGCGTGTCGAGCCCGACCGCGCCGGGGAGCACGCCGTCGCCGAGCACGAAGCTCGGTGTGCCGGAAAGCCCGAGCTTCTCGCCCGCCTGCAGGGTGCGCGCCAGCACCTGCCGCACGGCGTCGGACGTGATGTCCTTCTCGAGCCGCGCCATGTCGGCGCCGCTCGCCTTGGCCGCGGCGAGCGCCTGCTCCTTGCCGACGACGCCCGATTGGCGCAGCAGATCGGCATGGAAGCGGAAATATTGCTCCCCCTGGAGCTGCTTCCCGACGGCGATGCTGACCAGCGCCGCGTCGACCGATTCCTGGCGCAGGATCGGAAAATCGACGATGACGAAGCGAATGCGCGGATCGGCCTCCACCAGCGCCTCGATATCGCCGATCGCCCGCTTGCAGTAGCCGCAATTGTAGTCGAAGAACTCGACCAGCGTGACGTCGCCTTCCGGGTTGCCGAGCACGATGCCGTCGATGGGGCCCGAGGTCACTTCCCGCACGGTCTCGGCCACGGCGGCGCGCTGCTGGGCTTCCTGATGCTGCTCCAGCGAGGCGATCGCTTCCTTGAGCACTTCCGGATTGTTCACCAGATAGTCGCGCACCACGCTCTCGATCTGGGAGCGCTGCTCGGCCGACAGTTCCGCCGCAGCGGCGGGCGCGGCCAGCGCGAGGACGCCGGCGGCGGCGAGCAGGGAGGGACGAAGCCAACGAAAAGAATGCATGAATGATATCCTGAAATGCGGTGCAGGCCGGTTGAACCCGGCGTCCTTATGTGACCACCGACCTTTGTGCCCGCCCCTGCGGCCACGGTCAATGACACAACATGGTGAGCGGCCCCAGCATGGTGAGCCGTCCCAGCGACTCAGCCGGCGGAAACGGCGAGGCCGTTGTCGATGGCGTGCTGGCGCAGGCTCTTCTGCGGGCGTGCGCCGATCTGCTGGATAATGTGCGCCGCCGCCAGCGCCCCGTGGTGGGCGGCGGTGCGCAGATCGAGATCCTGCGACAGGCCGAAGAGGAAGCCGGCGGCGAACAGATCCCCCGCGCCGGTGGAATCCACCACGCCGTCCACCGGATAGGCGGACACCGCGAGCGTCTCCTCGCGGCCGACGACGAGCGCCCCCTTCTCCGAGCGCGTCACGACGCCGAGCACGCTCTCCTCGCGCAGCGCCTCGACGGCGGTGTCGAAGTCGGACGTCTCGTAGAGGCTCTTGAGCTCGGTCTCGTTGGCGAACACGATATCGACGGTGCGCGTGCGCAGGAGGCCGATGAACTCCTTGCGGAACCGCTCGACGCAAAAGGCGTCGGAGAGCGTCAGCGCCACCTGCCGGTCGGCGCCGTGGGCGATGCGCGCCGCCTTGACGAAGGCGTCCTTCGCCTGCGGCGGGTCCCACAGATAGCCTTCGAGATAGACGATCGAGGACGCCTCGACCGTGTGATGGTCGATGTCGTCGGGCGTCAGATGCCGGCTTGCGCCGAGATAGGTGCTCATGGTGCGCTCGCCGTCCGGCGTCACGGCGATGAGACACATCGCGGTCGCCGGCCCGTCGGAGGCCGGAGCGGTGGGAAACGCCACGTCGAGCGAACGGATGTCGTGGCCGAAGCGCGCGCCGGCGTCGTCGTCCTTCACCTTGCCGATGAAGGCGGGCCGCGCGCCGAGCGACGCGAGCCCGGCGATGGTGTTGGCGGCGCTGCCGCCGGAGGTGTGCGTCGCCGGCCCGAAGGCGTCGAACAACGCGCGGGCGCGGGCCTCGTCGATGAGCTGCATGGAGCCCTTGACGAGGTTCTGCGCCACGAGGAAGTCGTCCTCCGCGCGGGCGATGACGTCGACGATCGCGTTGCCTATTCCGAGCACATCATAGCGGGCTGTCATGTCGTGTCCTGTTCTCCGTCCGCAGAGGGCGCCAGATGTCCGAGATGGACAAGGCGCCCCAAGCGGGTAGGGCGAAACAGGGTGCCAAGTCAACCGTATACCGTGCCGGAAGGCGGGTATCAGCCGATGATGTGATAGCCGGCGTCGATGTGGATCAGTTCGCCGGTGATGTTGCGGGCGTGATCCGAGGCGAGGAAGGCCGCGAGCGCGCCCACATCCTCGATGGTGGCGAGGCGGCGCAGCGGCGAACGTTCGGTCGCCTGCTGCAGCAGTTCGTCGAAATCGCCGATGCCGGAAGCGGCGCGGGTGAGCATCGGGCCCGGCGACAGCGTGTTGACGGTGACGCCCTTCGGGCCGAGCTCCGAGGCGAGCTCGCGCGTGGTGGCTTCGAGCGCTGCCTTGACCGGCCCCATGATGTTGTAGTGCTCGACGACCTTTTCCGCGCCGTAGAAGCTCATGGTCAGGGCCGAACCGCCGTTCCTGAACAGCGGCTCCGAGCGCCGGAGCAGGCGGATGAAGGAATGGACGGAGATGTCGACGGCGATCTGGAGGCCCTCCACCGAGGTGTCCAGGACACGTCCGTGCAGGTCGGCGGCGGGCGCGAAGGCGATCGAGTGCACCAGCGTGTCGAGCACGCCCCACCGCTCGGTGATGGCCGCGAACAGCGCCTCGGCCTGCTCCTCGTTGCGCACGTCGAGCGGCAGGAAGATCGGCGCGTCGATCGACTGGGCCAGCGGCTCGACATAGGGCTTCGCCTTGTCGTTGAGATAGGTCAGCGCCACGTGCGCCCCCGCCTGGTGCAGCGCCTTGGCCACGCCCCACGCGATGGAATGCTCGTTGGCGACGCCAACGACGAGAGCATGCTTGTTGGACAGATCAATCATGTCGACGGCCCCCCGAATTGAAGCGGTAACTCGGACTATGGCACAGCTTGCATCAAGCATGATGACAACGTTTCACTATATATTGCAATTGCGAAGAGCCGCCGTGTCGCCGATGTAACAAAGCGGTCACGGCTTTCTCCGGCGGCGGGGCGGAATGCCCTTTCCACGCGGCGCAAACGGGCCCATATTGCTGTCATGGCCAACACACCCAAAAAATCCGGCTCTTCGGCTTCCGGCGCGGCGCGCGGCAGAGGCAGTTCGTCCGCGCGGTCGTCGTCGAAGGCGTCGAAGCCGCCGGTGACGCCGCTCGACCCGTTTCTGGCCGAGCTGCTCAATCCCGCGCTGAACGGGCGGCGCGGTTCCGGGCAGGAGGGCTTGAGGCAGGAGGGCTTAAGGCAGGACGATTTGAGGCAGGACGGTTTCGGCGAGGCGCCGCAGGCCGGCTACCGCATCGAGGGCGAGCCCTTCTCCGACCCGGAGCTGGCGGCGACGTTCGGTCTCGGCGACGAGCAGGCCGAGAAGCTGTCGCGAAAGCCCGTGCGGGGACGCAGCAAGGACTTGCGCGGCAAGGACCTCACCGCCACGCATGCGGCGGCGGGTTCGGGCGTGTCCGCCACCGTCGAGGCGCTGACGCAACTGCTGGAGAACGGCAATCCGTTCATCAGGAACGGCGAGGTGTGGACGCCGCACCGGCCCGAGCGGCCGGAGAAGTCGGAAGGCGGCATCCGCTTCCGCATGCAGGCGGATTTCGAGCCCGCCGGCGACCAGCCCGCGGCCATCGCCGAGCTGGTCAAGGGCGTGCGCGACAACGAGCGCGATCAGGTGCTGCTCGGCGTCACCGGCTCCGGAAAAACCTTCACCATGGCCAAGGTGATCGAGGAGACGCAGCGCCCGGCGCTCATCCTCGCCCCCAACAAGACGCTCGCCGCCCAGCTCTACGGCGAGTTCAGGAGCTTCTTTCCGGACAACGCGGTCGAGTACTTCGTTTCCTACTACGATTATTACCAGCCGGAAGCCTATGTGCCGCGCTCGGATACCTACATCGAGAAGGAATCGTCGATCAACGAGCAGATCGACCGCATGCGCCATGCCGCCACCCGGGCGCTTCTGGAGCGCGACGACGTCATCATCGTCGCCTCCGTCTCGTGCATCTACGGTATCGGCTCGGTCGAGACCTACACGGCCATGACTTTCTCGGTGAAGGCGGAGGAGCGCATCGAGCAGCGCCAGCTCATCGCCGATCTTGTGGCGCTGCAATACAAGCGCACCGGCGGCGACTTCATCCGCGGCACGTTCCGCGTGCGCGGCGACGTCATCGAGGTGTTCCCGGCCCACTACGAGGACCGCGCCTGGCGCATCTCGCTGTTCGGCGACGAGGTGGAATCCATCGCCGAGTTCGATCCGCTCACCGGCCAGAAGACCGCCGATCTCGGCTTCGTCAAGCTCTACGCCAATTCGCACTACGTGACGCCGCGCCCGACGCTGCTCCAGTCCATCAAGGGCATCAAGGACGAGATGCGCCGGCGCGTGGACGAGCTGAACCGTATGGGCCGCCTCCTGGAGGCGCAGCGGCTGGAGCAGCGCACGGTCTTCGACATGGAGATGATGGAGGCCACCGGCTCCTGCGCCGGCATCGAGAACTATTCGCGCTATCTCACCGGCCGCAAGCCGGGAGAGCCGCCGCCGACGCTGTTCGAATACCTGCCCGACAACGCCCTCGTGTTCGCGGACGAGAGCCACGTCACCATCCCGCAGATCGGCGGCATGTACCGGGGCGACTTCCGCCGCAAGGCGACGCTGGCCGAATACGGCTTCCGCCTGCCGTCGTGCATGGACAACCGGCCGCTGCGCTTCGAGGAATGGGACGCCATGCGGCCGCAGTCGATCCACGTATCGGCGACGCCGGGCAAGTGGGAGATGGAGCGCACCGGCGGCGTGTTCGTGGAGCAGGTCATCCGCCCCACGGGCCTCGTCGACCCGCCGGTCGAGATCCGGCCCGCCCGGGCGCAGGTGGACGACCTGCTCGGCGAGGCGCGCGACGTGGCGGCGCGCGGCTACCGCACGCTGGTTACCGTGCTCACCAAGCGCATGGCCGAGGACCTCACCGAATACCTGCACGAGAACGGCGTGCGCGTGCGCTACATGCACTCGGACATCGACACGCTGGAGCGCATCGAGATCATCCGCGACCTCAGGCTTGGGGCTTTCGACGTGCTCGTCGGCATCAACCTGCTGCGCGAGGGGCTCGACATCCCCGAATGCGCGCTGGTCGCGATCCTCGATGCCGACAAGGAAGGTTTTTTGCGGTCCGAGACCTCGCTGATCCAGACCATCGGCCGCGCCGCGCGCAACGCTGACGGGCGCGTCATCTGCTACGCCGACACCATCACCGGCAGCCTCGAGCGCGCTATCGCCGAGACCAACCGCCGCCGCACCCGCCAGCTCGCCTTCAACGCGGAGCACGGCATCACGCCGCAGAGCGTGAAGAAGCGCATTGGCGACATCCTGGAGTCGGTCTACGAGCGCGACCACGTCACCGTGGATACGGGGCTGACCGAGAAGGCGGCGGTAGGCCACAACCTCAAGACCGTCCTGGCCGATCTCGACAAGCGCATGCGCGCGGCTGCCGCCGATCTGGAGTTCGAGACGGCGGCGCGCCTGCGCGACGAGATCAAGCGCCTGCAGGCTACCGAGCTCGCCATCGCCGACGATCCGCTGGCGCGGCAGGAAGAGGTCGAGGACCGGGCGGGCAGCTATGCCGGCGCGCGCAAGTACGGCGCCTCCGCCAACCTGCCGCCCGGGGTTGTCGGCAACGGGACCGACGGCGCGTCGCGCGCCCGCAAGCCGACGCTCGACGAGATGGGGCCGGGCAAGGAAGCGGCGCCGCTGGGTGCTGCGGACTACAAGCCGCGCTCCACTGGCGGCTGGCCCGGCAAGACGACCGTCAAGAAAGGCGGCCGGCGCAAGACGAAACCGCGCTCCGGCTAGAGCGCGTTCCGATCCAATGGAATCATTTGATCGATAAGAATTCGTTCAAAATCAAAGAGATAGACCATGTCAGCGTTTCTGTGAAACGCTGACATGGTCTAGTGACCGGGGGCACAATGAGAAAGCGGCGGATCGTCTCCGCCGCTTCGTTCATTCGGGCTTGTCCGGGGACCTGCCGCGTCGTCACGCCTGCTGGATGGCGGACACCAGCCAGTCACCGCCGCGCATCCGGCGAAATGTCCAGATTTCCGTCGCCGTCACCGGCGTCGTCGGGTCGCCCTCGACCAGGGCATTGGTGGCGCGGTCGAACGTGGCGTCGCGCAGCGAGAACTTCATCGCCACGGTCGCGTAGTCGCTGTCGCCCTCGCGCCATGCCTCCGACAGGTCGCCCTGCAGGAAGTTGACGTCCGAGATGCGGTTGACGACGCCGTTCGAGGCGTTGGCGGTCAGTTCTTCGGTGAGATACGAGGCGACCTCGGGCGTGGTGTAGCGGCGCAGCGCCGAAAAATCCTCGCGCGAGTAGGCGTCCTGCGTTTCGTGCAGCAGGCGCTCGAACGCCGCATAGTCGGCGTCGAAGATGTCGACGGGCCGGGTCGCGGCGGCCTGCGCCCCACGGCCGGCGCCGGCGCCCAGACCGAGGCCCGAAAGGCCCGACGGCCCGCAGCCACCCGTGCCGGGACCGGCGGAGCGGGCATAGGCATGACCCTGCGGCCCGCCGGCCGTGGCTTCCTGCCGGCGACGGAACCAGTTGAGGGCGAAGCGCACCAGCAACACGATCAGGCCGATCTGCAGCAGCAGGCCGAGCAGCGAGCCGAGGCCGGACATGCCGCCGAACAGGCCGGCGCCCGACAGCAGTCCGAAGAGGCCGGCGCCGAGCAGGCCGCCCATCAGCGCGGCGCCGAAGCCGCCGCCGAAGAGGCCGGGGCGCTGCTGGGCGACGGCATTGGGCTGCGTGGCGCGCGTGGCAGCGCCCGGCGCGGGCTGGGGCGTCGCCGAGCGCTGGATGGGGGCGGCGGCCGGCGCGGTATTGGTGGGGGCAGGGGTGCTGTAGGTACGCGTGCCACGGCTGCCGAAGCTGCCGCCGCGGCCAACGCGGGCCTCGGCGATTCCGGCCGTCAGGAACAGGGCGGCGGCTACAGCGGCCAGAATTCGGCCTCGGCGGGACAACGACATTACGATCTCACCTCACGGAATTGGTTGGGTTATCGGGCGGCGCTGATGACGCCACCTTTGATTTATGTCGAATATGGGGTGAAATACGGAATATTGAAAGCGTAGCGGACGCGCGATAGCGCATTTTTTGGTCAACGCGGACGAACTTTTGATATCGGCTGGCGGCACGGGCCGGAACGGTCGGCCGACGAAGGAGCTGGAATGACGAATCGCCTGCGCTCGCTGCTGCATGTGCCGGCCGCGTCCTCGGGGTCGCTCGACATCGCGGCAACGGCGGCGGACGCGCTCATCGTCGATTTGACCGGCGACGGCGGGCATCCGGCCGCCGACCGCGGACCGGTGCGCGACGCCATCGCCGCCGCTGGCGGCCGGCTGCGGGTGTTCGTGCGGGTCAATGGCGTGGCTTCCGGCCGGCTGGCGGAGGATCTGGCGGCGGTGCTGCCGGCGCGCCCCTTCGGCGTGATGCTGTCCGGCGTTGCCGGCCCCGCGGATGTCGAGCAGCTCGGCGCGCGCCTGCGGGTGAGCGAGGCCGAACTCGGCCGCCCGGACGGCGAGACACGCATCATCCCGGTGCTCGGCGCGCCGGCGGGCGTGCTGGCGCTGGCGGGAAGGCCGTGGCCGGCGGGGCGTATCGCGGCCTATGCCTGGGAACCGCCTATGCCGGGCTGGCGCGTTCGCCCGCCGTCGCGCGGCCGGCCGGCCGACGTCACGCGCCTCACCCGCAGCCTGACCGTGCTCGCCGCAAGCCACGCCGGCGTGCCCGCCATCGATCCGCCCGCGGACACGGATGAGGCGGACGAGGCCTTTCGCCGCGCCTGCCTCGCGGCGCTGCGCGAGGGCCTCGGCGGCAAGGTCGCCCGCAACGAGGCGCAAGCCGGCATCGTCAATGCCGTGTTCTCCGGCGAAGATGCCGCGCGGGCTTGAGCGACGCCCTGCGCGACCGGTGGAAACCGAAAGCGTCGGCATTGTAGCCAAAATGAGACGCTTCTGCTGTATGATTAAGCAGGAGCAGCGAAAGCGGTACGCCCGCCTTGCATTCATGCTTGAGTAACGCAATCACTGTAGCAACAATGGCCACGGTTGCCGCTGGCCGGCGGCGTTGGTGGATCAGTCATGCCGCTCTGGCGCGGAGTTCGAGTCGATGGGAGCTATCATGCGTTCGTTTATCGCCAGCGGTGCTTTGGCCGCCGCCGTATCCGCCATGCTTCTGACCGGCGCTCCGGCTTTTGCGGCCGATTACGGCTCCTACGGCGCGCCGCAGGCGAGGGGGAGGGTGCTGCCCGGCGACATACCCCCCGCCGAGGAACGGCTGCTGCGCTTCTCGGGCCACGTGCCCGCGTGCGACGACCCGCGCGTGCTGCGCCATATCGCGAAGCGGTTCGCGCACCGCGAGGCGCACTTCTGGAATTCGTCGCTGACCATTCAGGATTTCGAGCGCGTCCGCGAGGTGGCGTTGCGGCCGTGGGGCGATTCGTTCATCCCGCGCCGCTTCTGCACGGCGGTGTCCCAGGTGTCCGACGGCTACAGGCGCACCGTGCATTATTCCGTGCGCGAGGCGCTGGGGCCGATCGGCATCGGCAGCGACGTGCAATGGTGCGTCGTCGGCCTCGACCGCCATTTCTCCTTCGCACCCGCGTGCCGCGCCGCACTGCCCTGACCGGCGGCCGCTTCCCGGCGCGCCCGGCGAGCATGCATCGCCATTTCGTGCGCGCCCTGCTGGCGGCCGTGCTGGCCTTCGCCGGCGGGCCGGCGGCCGCGCAGCAGGCGGACAGGGGCGGTCGGCCGGGAGTCTTCGATTTCTACGTGCTGGCGCTGTCGTGGTCGCCCGGGTTCTGTGCGCTCGAAGGCCGCGCCGACGGGCGGAACCAGTGCGCCGCCGGCAAGCGTCGCACCTTCGTGGTGCACGGGCTGTGGCCGCAGTTCGAGCGCGGCTACCCGCGCGAATGCGCGACCGGCGACGCTTCCCTGTCGCGCAATCCCTCCCGCCGGGCCATGGGGCTCGCCGCCGGCATCTTTCCCGAGCCGGGCCTCGCCCGTCATCAATGGCGCATGCACGGCACCTGTTCCGGCCGCATGCCGGAGGACTATTTTCGCGATACAGCCCGCGCCCGCGCGCTGGTGACGGTGCCCCAGGCCCTGCAGGGGCTGCGCACCGACAGGCGCGTGTCGCCCGACGCCGTGGAAAAGGCCTTCATCGCCGCCAATCCCGGTCTGCGGCCGGACATGATCGCGACCGCATGCCAGCGTGGCAGGCTGCAGGAGGTCCGCATCTGTCTCGAGCGCGATCTCTCGGGTTTTCGCACCTGCGCCGAGGTCGACCGCAACGGCTGCCGCGACCGGAACATCACCATCGACGCGCCCGAGTGACAGACCGGCGGCGGTTGAGCGCGGAGCGAAACTCTGCCATTGATCCGCCACCATGAATTACCGTCACGCCTACCACGCCGGCAATTTCGCCGATTGCATGAAACACGCGCTTCTCGCGCGCATTCTGCTGCACCTGATGCAGAAGGAGACGCCGTTTCGCGTCATCGACACCCACGCGGGGATCGGCCTTTACGATCTCGGCGGCGTGGAAGCCGGCAAGACGCTCGAATGGCAGGCGGGCGTCGCGCGGCTCCAGGCGCCGCTCGACGGCGCCGCCGAGGAGCTCCTCGTCCCCTATCGCGACGTGCTGCGCGAGGTGCGCGCCCGGTTCGGCGAGACCTTCTATCCGGGCTCGCCCATGCTGGCGAGCCTCCTGCTGCGCCGGCAGGACCGGGCCATCTTCGTGGAGAAGCATCCGGCCGACGTGCGCACGCTGGAGACGAATCTCGGCCGCGACCGTCGCCTGAAAGTGCTCGAACTCGACGGCTGGACGGCGCTCAAAGCCATGATTCCGCCAATCGAGCGGCGCGGCGTCGTGCTGGTCGATCCGCCGTTCGAGGTGGAGGGTGAGCTCGTGCATCTGGCGTGCGCGCTGGTGGAGGCGCGCCGCAAATGGAACAGCGGCATTTTCGCCGGGTGGTACCCGATCAAGGATCCGGCGCAGACGGAGGAACTCGCCGACATCCTGCGCGCCTCGGCCGTGCCGAAGATCCTGCGGCTGGAATTGCTCGTTGACCGCGCGGACGATCCCGCGCGGCTCAACGGCTGCGGCCTCGTGGTGATCAACCCGCCCTGGAAACTGGCGCAGGAGGCCGACATCCTGCTGCCCGCGCTGGCCGGGCGGCTGGCGCGCGGCACGCATGCCGGCTTCCGCTGCGACTGGCTGGCGGGCGAGCAGGGCTGAGCACAGGAGGGACATCTCCCGGGAAGTGCCCGGGACACAAAAAAACCCGGCAGCTTGCGCCGCCGGGTTGAGTTCTACCGGTCCCGAGGGGATCGGCGATGGGATCAGAACGAGTCGAACTTGTAGTTCAGGCCAGCGCGGACGACGCCGAACTCGGTGTCCTTGCGCTTCTGGTAAACCGGCAGGAAGTGGTTGCGGTCTTCCTTGCCGAGGTTGACGTACAGACCTTCGACGCGAGCCGTGATGTTGTCGGTGATCGCGTACTCGATACCACCACCCAGCGTCCAGCCGGTGCGGGTGTCGTTGTCGTTCTCGTAGTAGAACCCGTCGTAGATGAAGCCGTGGCCGCCGCCGCCGCCGCCGTAGGCGAAACCGCCGGTGCCGTAGATGAGCGCGCGGTCGATGGCGAAACCGAGGCGGGCGCGAACGGTGCCGAACCACTCGATGCCGGCTCCCGATGCGCCGAAGAAGTCGGTGTTCGGGTTCCAGGTAACGTAGGCATTGTTATTCTGCTTCAGGTCGGCATAGTTGATGTCGGCCTCGATACCGGCGACGAACTGGCCGAACTGGTAGTTGTAGCCGATCTGGCCACCACCGGTGAAGCCGCCGTCGTCGTTGCCGGTGTTGACGAAGACCGTGCCGTTCCAGACGTGGTCGTCGTTGTTGCTGTTCCAGGCGTAACCGGCGTTCACACCGACGTAGAAGCCGGTCCAGCTGAAGATCGGAGCGACGACCGGAGCGACCGGCTCGATCTGGCGGCTGGGAAGGTCGGCAGCGATAGCGGCGCCCGAGGCGACCAGGCTGACAGCGGCAACCCCTGCGAGAAGAACCTTTTTCATCACTCACTCCTTAAAAGCTATCTCATTCATCAAACGGCGGAAGCCATCCGTGAAGTTGCCCCATACATACCTCAACTTGTGCTGGTCGTCTGTGTTTTTCCTGCCACAGCGACATCGCCAATAAAGGCGGGAATATGTCGTTATGGCGAAAGTTAAAGGAGCGGTCCGTGCCGCGTGAACGCTAGACTTGCCGGCACTCTACATTTAACATATTGCAAGTGCAAGGTATTTTTCGGAGGGGCCTGTCACGCATTTCCACCGGTGAGCCGTGTACTCGTATTCCTGCATGCGATATTGGCGCGACGTGACGCTGCGCCTAATATCCGGCATGGATAACAAATAGTTAAGAGCCTTTGTTCCATCCGGATTGTTGAATAAGCCGGCAAAAATACGACTATCGTCGGGAGGCGGCCGGCACCGGTATCCGGCGCCGCGCAGTGCCTTCGGGCGTTCACCTGTGTGCGGGGATGCACGCCGCACGCGCCCGGGGTTGCGGGGAGCGGCGCGTCGTGTCAAAGCGAAAACAGGTGATACCATCGGCTGGGTCTTCAATAGATTGCGAAATCTTCGATCAACGCCGAAGGTTTATCGCTCAAGCGCCGTGCGGGCTTGACCAAAGGCCGGTGAGTCGAGCCCGTCGGCTTTTGGTGTGAGGTTACGGATCGATGACGCAATCGCCGCTGCCGTTGTCCATTTTCATCATCGCCCGCAACGAGGCGGACCGCATCGGGCGTTCCATCGCGGCCGTCAGCGATCTGAGCGACGACATCGTCGTGGTCGATTCCGGTTCCACCGACGGCACGCAGGCAATCGCCGAAACGCTCGGCGCGCGGGTGATCCATAACGACTGGCCCGGCTATGGCCCACAGAAGCGCTTCGCGGAGGACCAGTGCCGCCATCTCTGGCTGCTCAACATCGATGCCGACGAACTCGTGCCGCCGGACCTCGCGGCCCAGATCCGCGCCCTGTTCGACAACGGCGGGCCGGACGTCGACGCCTACGAGATCCGCATCGCCGAAGTATTTCCGGGAGAGAGCGCCCCCCATCCCCTGGCCTATGCGCTCGCGCCGGTGCGCCTCTACCGCCGCGACAAGGGGCGCTACGCCTCCTCGACCGTGCACGACCGGGTGCAGCTTGCGCCGGGCAGCCGGGTGAAACGGCTCAAGGGCGTCATCCATCACTTCTCTGTGCGCTCGCTCGGCGACCAGCTCGCCAAGCTCAACAGCTACACTGACGCCCTGGCGCTCGATCTCGACAGCCGTGGCGCGAAGGTGTCGATCTTGCGCCTGTTCGTCGAGTTCCCGGCCTCCTTCATCAAGGCCTATATCGGCCGGCGGCATATCGTGCGCGGCGTCTATGGCTTCATGACCGCCATGAACTTCGCCTTCTTCCGCTATCTGCGCGTCGCCAAGCACGTCGAGCGGCGGCTGCTGGCGCGCCAGAACGAGGCGTCGAAGCCGGCGCCCGCGCCCTCGGCCACGCCGGTTTCCGCCTCCGCACCCGCCCCGGCGCAGAACGACGTCACCGAGGGAGAGCACCACGCATGACGGAGGCGGTCGCGCTCGTGACGGGCGGCGGACGGCGCATCGGCCGCGCCATCGTCGAAGCCCTCGCCGATGCCGGCTTCGCGGTGGCGATCCATTATCGCAGCTCGCGGGAGGAAGCCCGGGACCTCGCCGCCGCCGTGACCGGGAACGGCGGCCGGGCGGTGGCGCTCGACGCCGATCTCGCGGATGCGGCCGCGGTTGCGACGCTGGTGCCGCGCACGGCCGCGGCGCTGGGGCCGGTCACGCTGCTGGTCAATTGCGCATCGATCTTCGAGCCGGACGACGTCGCGACGCTGGGCGTCGACCTGTGGGAGGAGACGTTCGCCGTCAACCTGCGGGCGCCGGTGCTGCTGGCGCGCGATTTCGCCGCCGCGCTGCCGCCGGATCTTGCGGGAGCGATCGTCAACATCCTCGACCAGCGGGTGCTGCGCCCCAACCCGCAGTTCTTCTCGTATACGCTGACGAAGAGCGCGCTCGCGACCGCTACCCGCACCATGGCGCAGGCCCTGGCGCCGCGCATCCGCGTCAACGGCGTCGCCCCCGGCCCGACCTGCGCCGGGCGCCGCCAGTCCGGGGAGGATTTCGCCCGCCAGCGCGCCGGGACGCTGCTTGGGCACGGGCCGACGCCGGCCGATGTCGCCGGCGCGGTGCTCTATCTCGCCAGGGCCGCGGGCGTCACCGGGCAGATCCTGGCGGTCGACGCCGGCCAGAGCCTGCAATGGCGCACCGTCGACGTGGACGGGATCAGGGAATAGGCAGGCCGTCTTTCGGCATCAGCCCTTGTTCAGCGAGCCGAGGAACGTCTCGGCCTCCTGCGCGAGATTGTGGGCGTCGCCGGCGAGGCGTTCGGACACCGTCTCCACCTCGACGCCGGCCCGGCGGGCGTGGTCGGAGGCCTCGATGACCTGATTCATGTTCGCCGCGATGCGCGCGGTCTCGTCGGCGGCCTGCTGGATGGAGCGGGAAATGTCGGCGGTCGCGGCGAGCTGCTGCTGCACCGAGGCCGCGACAGCGCCGGCGATGGCGCTGATCTCGCCGATCGTCGCGCCGACGCTGGTGATCGACGCGGCCGTGTCGGAGGCCGCCTGCTGGATCTCGGCGATGCGGCCGGCGATCTCGGCCGTCGCCTGCTCGGTCTGGGCGGCGAGCGACTTCACCTCGGTGGCGACGACGGCGAAGCCGCGTCCGGCATCGCCGGCGCGGGCGGCCTCGATGGTGGCGTTGAGCGCCAGAAGCCGCGTCTGCGCCGCCACCGCCTGAATGAGCCCCACCACCTCGCCGATGCGCCGCGCGACCTCGGACAGCCCCTCCACCGCCGCGTTGACCTCGCCGGCCTGGTTCACCGCCTCGCGCGCCACCTCGGCGGAGCGCTCCACCTGGCGGCTGATCTCGGCGCTGGTGGCGGACAGCTCCTCGGTCGCGGCGGCGACGGTCTGGGTATTGGCGGAGGCAAGCTCGGCCGCCCTCGCGGAGGCGGCGGCGTGCTGATGGGTCAGCGTCACCGTCTCCGTGACCGAGCGGGCGCCGGCGCCAAGCGCCGCGATGGATTGCGACACCGCGTCGACCACTTTCTTGACCGACAGGTCGAAGCCGCTGGCGAGCTGCGAATCGTAGGTCGCGCGCGCCGCGTCGAGATAGGTCGAGATGGCGATGTCCATGTCCAGCATGACCGCGCGCGCGACGGAATTCATCATCCTGAGCGCTTTCTCGCGGCCGGCGGCCGGGTTGAGGCGGCTTGCCGTGATGCGGGAAACCAGCGTGTTCAGATGGTCGAGGACGATGAGATAGCCGCCGATGTAGCGCGACGGCTCCAGCCCGATCCGGCTGTGCACCATGCCGATCTTCTGCACCGAGGTGACGTACTCGTCGTCGAACTTGCCCGAGAACAGGCGGTCCCAATGGGCGATCTGCCCCTGGCGCGCGTGTTGCACGGTGGCCTGCGCCTTCTCAGGCGTGGAGCCGAACAGCAGGGCGATATCCGGACGCGCCATGATATGGGCGTAGAACGCGTCGAGGATGCCGGGCATTTCCTGCTTGACCGCCGGATAAAGCTCCCGGAGCGTTGCCGTCACCTCGGCATCGATCCCCAGAAAGGCAACGCGGTCGGATATGTCTATCATGCCAATCGCCTTGTTGTGATGGCCGCCTCGCCCCCGCCCGCCGGAGCCGCAGCGTCCCCTGCCGGGCAGGGGACACGGGATGCGGCTTGCCCGGATCGGGAAGAATGCGGCGGATGCTCTTGCCTGAAGCAATTCACATGCATCATAGCAAAATATAATAAACAAAATGAAATATTTTTGAAATAACTTAAATATTGTTGTTATGATGAGAATAAATATTTCAATTCAATAACAATTAAATATTGCAATCATCAATTATATTATTATGTAATAAATAGGATATAAATTTAAATATTATCTGTATATTTCATTTTTTGTTCTTGGACATCAACCGTTGCTGCGCGCGTCCGAAAGTTTGTGGATGAACGTCGAGGCTTCGTTGTGCAGGCGGCCCGCCTCGGCGCTCAGGGCGTCGACCTGCGCCGTGACCCGTTCGCCGGCGAGCCTCGCCGCGTCGGAGGCCGCGAGAAGGTCGCCGACGTGGCGGCCGATGGTCGCGGTTTCCACCGCGGTCTGCTGGATGGAGCGGGTGATGTCCGAGGTGGCGGCGATCTGCTCGCTGATCGAGGCGGCGACGGAAGCGGAGATCGCGCCGATCTCGTCAATGATGGCGCGGATGCCGCCGATGGCGTCGACGGTCCGCCCCGACGCTTCCTTGATCTCGGCCATGCGGGCGGCGACGTCCGCGGTCGCGGCTTCGGTTTCGCTCGCGAGCGCGTTGACCTCCGAGGCGACGACGGCGAAGCCTTCGCCGGCCTTGCCTGCCCGCGCGGCCTCGATGGTGGCGTTGAGCGCCAGAAGGCGCGTCTGGCCGGCGATGTTCTGGATGAGCCGCACCACCTCGTCCACGCGCGCGGCGATCTCGGCCAATCCGTTGACGACGAGGCCGGCCTGTTGCGCGCCCGCCGTCGCGCGGCCGGTGACGTCGGACGAGCGGTCGATCTGACGCGCGATCTCGTCGCTGGTGGCCATCAGCTCCTCGGCCGCAGCGGCGATGGCGTTGGTGGTGCCGGCCGCCTCGTCGGCGGAACGCAGCGACGCCTCCGCCTGCTGCCGGGTGTCGGCGACGCCGGCGGTGACCGCGTGCGCGCTCGCCGCCATCGCCCGGGTCGATGTCACGACGTCGGCGGCCACCCGGTTGACGGTGTCCTCGAAGCCGTCGGCGATGCGCCGGTTGAGGTTGTCGTGGATGGCGTCGAGGTAGATGGAGATGGCGAGGTCCATGTCGAGCATGACGGCGCGCGATGCGGCGCTGATCATCCGCGAGGCGGTTTCGGCGGCCTGCATGGGGCGCAGCCGGCTCTCGTACCGGCTGCTGATCGCGGCGGTGAGCCCCTGAAGCAGGATGAAATAGCCGCCGATGTACCACGAGGGCTCGAGGCCGATGCGGCTGTGGGCAAGGCCAATCCGCCGCGCCGACGCGACGTATCCGGCGTCGAAACCGTTCATGAACAGCTCGCGCCAGTGCGCGACCTGCGCCTGCTTGGCGCGGGCGATGCCCGCCGTCCGCTCTTCGGGCGTCGCGCCGAACAGGGCAAGAAGATCCTCGCGGCGGCTCAAGGTGTCGTAGAAATCGTCGAGTACAGCGGGAATGCGGCTCTCGATGAGCGGGAACAGCTCACGCAGAAGATCCACCGTGGCGGCGTCGATCTTGAGGAAAGCCTTCTTGCTTTGAATGGAATCGATCGTCATGACGGCTCACCCGCGGACAGAATTCGGACTGTTTCCGGGGTGAAGAAGTCATCGCAAACTGTTGATAATCGCAATATAAGACTTAACGGCCTAGCGCTCGCAGTAAAAATATGGTATTGATTTGATTTGATTTGATTTGATTTGATTTGATTTGATTTGATTTGATTTGATTT
>NZ_JBSEFH010000033.1:0-57269 GCF_053570585.1 Pseudochelatococcus sp. B33
TGCGATCTCCCTATGGTTCGGCCTTTTCTGCTCCCGCACGGCCGGATGCGCCAAGGTGGAAATTATAGCCGGTTCCAGCGCCCTGGATCAGGTGGCATCCTTCGGGACCAGCGCCAGCACGCGCAACGGGCTTCCGGAGCCGCGTTGAATTTTCAGCGGAGCAGCGACGATCACGCTGCCGTGCGCGGGCAGGCGGTCGAGGTTGGTCAGGCATTGCAGGCCGTATTTGCCGTGGCCGTGCAGAAAATGATGGGCGGGATAGGGGGGATCGAGATGACCGCCCTGGCCGGCGTCCGTGCCGATGGTTTCGGTGCCGAAGCCCAGAATGTCGCGTTCCGCGACCAGCCACCGGATGGCGGCTGCATCGGGGCCCGGCGTATGCGCGCCGTCGTCGCCGAGGTTGGCATAGGCGCGCCAGTCCTTCTTGGACCAGTCCGTGCGCATTAGTACCCATGCCCCGGCGGGGATGCGTCCGTGCGTAGCCTCCCATGCTGCGAGGAACGGCACGGTGAGCAGGAAATCGGCATTGGCCGCCGCCTCGCGCGTGCAGTCGATGACGACGGCCGGCGCGATCATATGGCGCATCGGCAGCGTATCGACGCTGTTGTCCGGCAGGTCGCGGCCTGTATACCAATGCACCGGCGCGTCGAAGTGGGTCCCGGTGTGTTCACCGAAGCTCAGGTTGTTCCAGTACCAGGCGGGACCTGCAGCATCGTAGCGGGAGATTTCCTCGATGCGGACGGGGGCCGACTGGCCGATTTCCGGCGGCATGACGATGACGGGAAAATCCGGTGACAGGGTGAAGGTCAGATCGACGACAGCGATTTCGCCGGAGGCAATCGCTTCGGCGAAGCCGGACAGGTCAAAGGTAGGCATGCATTTCCTCCGGCATTTCGGCCTCAGCCCGCGAGCTCTCGTTCCAGCGCCTTTGGATCGGCGAGGAAACGCGCATGAATGTCCTGCGCGACGTCGCCGACAAAGACGTCCTCCAACCCGCGCCGCAGGGCATCGACGATGGCGCGCGCCAGCGCGGCGGGGGCGACCTTGGGCGGCGGCTCGGTCTGGAACCACTCGATATCGAGCGGGCCGGTGAAGATGTTCACGACCTTGATACCGCCCGGCCGGAGGGCGGTGCGCAACGACTGGCCGAGCGACAGGCAGGCGGCCTGCGATGCCGAATAGGCGCCGTAGGCGGGCAGGTTCGCGAGCGCGTAGACGGACAGAATGTTCACCCACGCGGCTGCGCTGTTGACGCCGTCGGCGCCGCGCGCGCGCATGACGGGACCGAATGCCTGCGCGAGCCGCACGAGCCCGAGATAGCCGGTTTCAAGCTCCTCCCGCAGGACGTTGAGGCCGCTGCGCTCGAGCACGCCGCCCGGGCGGATATGGGCGGCAGTATTGATGAGAATGTCGACCTTGGCGCCGATATCGGAAGCCAGATCATGCACCGATTTGTCATCGCGCACGTCGAGCGGCACGATGGTCGCGCCTTCCAGCGCGCGCAGTTCCGCCTCGCCCGGGAAAGGCTTCCACTGCTCCGACACGCCCGCGAACACAGTGCCGGCGCCCGCCGCCTTCAGGGCCTTGATGGCGGCAAGCCCGACGGGGCCGCGCGCGTCTGTCACCAGCACGCGGCGGAACTTGGGATCGGCGGTCAGTTCGCGCCATTGCGGGTCATCGGCCATGTTCGGAGTCCTTGTCGCGGGATGAGCGAAGGCGACCGCCTGCCCGCTCCGGTCGAGTTGCAGGGACAGCATCACGCGCTCGCCAAGCGTGCAATCGGCGTGCAGATGCGCGACCATCGACGGACCGCAGTCGAGCGTGACGATGCCGATGCGCCACGGCGCGCGTTCGCGGAAATAGACCTCGCTCGGCACCCTGATCGTGGTTTCGCTCGCCAGAACGCCCCCCGCGGGCGCCTCTGCGAGCTTCACGTCGAAGGACAGGCATTTCGGGCAGGCCTCTCTTGGGGGATAGTGGAACGTGCCGCATTCCCGGCATCGCGGCAGCATGAAACGCCCTTCCGCCGCCGGGCGGATGAGGCCATGCGCCTTGCGGCTGCGCTCGGCCGGGGGAAGGGTGGGCTGGCGCGTGCGCCTGAGGGGATCCTTCCGGCGAGGAGGAACGAGGGGATCGATCATCCGGTTTCTCCCGTCAGGATGACCGCGCCGGAGGAGAGACCGCGGTCGTAATTGATCATGCCGAACCCTGACGCGAGACCGACGCGCGCGTCCGCGACCTGGGTGGGGCCTGCGGTGCCCAGAACCTGCCGCATCGCCTCGACGATGCCCAGATGCCCGCCCGCCGCGCCTGCCTGGCCAACGGAAAGCTGGCCGCCGGAGGTATTGTGGGGAAAGCTGCCGTCGATGGTGAAGCTGTGCTGGCGCACGAAATCGGGCCCTTCGCCCTTCCCGCAGAAGCCGAGGTCCTCGAATTGCATCATGACGATGACGGGATAGTCGTCGTAGGTCTGGACGAAATCGAGGCCATCCGGGCCGACGCCCGCCATGGCATAGAGTTCGTCGATATCCTGCGCCCAGCCGCCGCGCACCTGCATCGGATCGTCCGCGAAGGCGTTGTGACGCTCGATGGTGGCGAGGACGCGCACGCCACTAAGACCCAATTGCGCTGCCGTCTCCCGCCGCATCACCAGAAATGCCTCGGCTCCCGCGCAGGGCATCACGCAGTCGAAGAGGTGGATGGGATCACTGATCGGCCGCGCGTTCATATAGTCGTCGAGGGAGAGC
The DNA here is from genome assembly GCF_053570585.1 of Pseudochelatococcus sp. B33. Taxonomy (NCBI): domain Bacteria; kingdom Pseudomonadati; phylum Pseudomonadota; class Alphaproteobacteria; order Hyphomicrobiales; family Chelatococcaceae; genus Pseudochelatococcus; species Pseudochelatococcus sp. B33. The sequence continues at coordinate 2,748 of NZ_JBSEFH010000033.1, forward strand.
GGCGTCTTCATCAGCGCGTGCGGGTTGCGGAGGGCGTTCCGGCGCTGATCCACGGCGATTTTGCCGAAATCCTCGCGCCTCGCCCCGAATTGTTCCATATAATGACGGGCGATCAGGGCGAAACTCGCGTTCGCGCCGCCGGAACCGTAAGGATAGACGCCGTCCTGGGCGAAGCGGGAGAAGGTGGAGAGCGTCCGCCTGAAGCTGTCGGGGTGGTTGGTGTCGGCGCCGATGCAGGCGACGATGTCGGCGTCGTGCGCCTGCACCGCGCGCGCGGCCCGCCGCAGGGAGATGATGCCGCTGACGCCGCCCATCGCCACATGGTCGAGCCAGCGCACGTTGAGGCCGAAGTGCTGGGTGACGCCGATCGCGGTATCGGGCCCCACGGTGAAGCTCGCGAGGCACAGGCCGTCGATGGCGGCAGGCGCGATGCCGGCTTCCCGCGTGAGCGCCTGCAAGGCGCGGCCGATCCACCAGTGGGCGCTTTCGATGGAATAGCGTACATACGGAACGGTGATGGGGGTGACTAGCACCACGTCGTCGTAGGGGGTACGGGTGACCGGTGGTTCGGGAGGCGTCACGGACATTCCCTTCAGACGACCGTCAGGGTCACGTCGACGTTGCCGCGCGTCGCGTTCGAATAGGGGCAACGCTCATGGGCCTGCGCGACGATCTCCCTGGCGAGGTCGGGCTCCACTCCCGGCAGCGACGCCCGAAGCTCGACCGCAAGCGCGTAGCCGACCGTCACGGGTCCGATGCCGACGACGGCGGTGATCGTCGTGTCGTCCGCAAGCGAGATCTTCCGTGTGCGAGCGACGAGCTTCACCGCGCCCAGGAAGCACGCGGCATAGCCTGCTGCGAAAAGCTGCTCGGGATTGGTGCCCGGTCCGTCGTCGCCGCCAAGTCCCGCGGGAACGGAGAGCTGGACGGATAGCCGCCCGTCAGAACTTGCCGCTTCGCCTTGCCTGCCGCCCGTGGCGCTCGCCCGTGCGCTGTACAATATCTTTTCTGGTTTCGTCATCGAAGGCCTGCCTCGTTTCGTATGCATCACGCGCGCCGCCGGCTTCAGGCACCCTGTTGTCCGCGCCCTCGGGCGACAAGTGCGCGGAAATCGTCCCGCGCCCGCGCGGACGAAAGGGCGAAGGACGGTCCCCGGCTTGGTTCGATGCCGTTCAGCCGATGTAGCTGCACCCACATCTCGGCGCTCTTCAGGGCCACCGCCGCGCAGTTGGCGACCGGGGCGTGCGCGACCGTAAAGCCGTGCTCGCGGCTGATCAGCAGGCCGGGCAGGACGCCGGCGGGTATAATGACATCCGCTCCCGCATCGACCAGCGGACGGGCGCACGCCACGAAAGCGGCGCGCATGCGCGCGTAGGCTGCCTCGTCGCCGGCGAAGGCGTCGCTGAAGTCTCCGGGCGTGCAATCGAGCCCGCGTACGCCGACGATCCGGTCCCCGAGGCCGTACAACGCGGCTTGTTCCAGATGCCAAGTCTCGAAAACGCTGTCGAGCGTGATCAGGCCCAGGCGTCGGCCGAGCTGTACGCCGGCATGGAGCGACGCCTCGCCCGTGCCGATCACGGGTATGCGTAGCGATGCACGCAACTCATAGAGGCCGGGTTCCTGAAAATGACCGATGACGACGGCATCGTAGCCAGCCTCTTCCGCAGCAAGCCCGTTGTCGATCGTCAGAATCGCGCAGCGCAACTCGCTGAGGCGACCGAAATCGCGATCCGGCGGCGACAGTCCCGCCACCTCCACCGTCACCCCGGGGGCGGCGATGCCGTTCAGGTAGTCTCGCAGGCGCGCCATGTATGGCGCGCTCGCCGACGCATCCACGAAGCTCTGCCAGAATATGCGCATGTCCCCTCCGCTTGATCTTGCAGGATCATCATACGGGATCCGTCGTTTCCGGCCGTCGATTGCCGGAGGTTTTCTTAGCGGACCAGAAATTTAAAGCATAAACTAATTAGGTCGTCAACCGAGCCGGTGACGGCTGCCAATAATCTTGCAGCAGCATAGGCCTGCGGAGGTGCCGACATGCGGCGGGTTTACCGCAAATCGGGAGAGTAGAGATGAACATATTGTCAATAAACGATAATTTTGGCGTTTATAGAGGCTATATGCGAAAAGAATCATCGCTCCTGAAATATGCCGTTGACTTCCGTCATGCAATTCTTCTAAGCTTAAAATAATAATGCGAGCCAGTCGCGAAGGGGAATTGAGAATGCCTTGCTGCGTCAGGCGCTGGACGTCGGCCGACATCGTTCGGGGAGGGCGCGCTTTCCATGCAAATTTGAAGTTGGTGTGCGCGCGACTTGCCGTTGTCATCCGTTCTTGTGGTGATTGAAGCGGACGTCGCCGGGGGCAAGCGCCAATGCAGGTCTGTCCGCCAGTTCAGTTCCTGTCGTGATGGCCGATCATCTTCATTTTCGGCCGCTATCGAACAATAAAACGAAGAGGGAAGTAGAATGAACAAGTGGCTATCCGCAGTATCGCTTCTCGCCGGCATCCTTTCCGCGCAGGTGGCGCTGGCCGATATCAAGGTCGGATTCGTGACCGCGCTGAGCGGCAACGGCTCCTCGATCGGCATTCCGTACGCCAAGGGCATCGCCGCCGGCTTTGAATACCGCAGCGAGGTCGACGGCGAGAAGATCCAGCTCATCCAGCTCGATGACGGCTCCGATCCGTCCGCCGCCACGCGCGCCGCGCGCAAGCTCGTCGAGGAAGAAAAGGTCGATGTCCTCATCGGCACCGCGACTGCGCCCGCCACCATCGCCATCGCCTCCGTGGCGAGTGAATTGAAGGTGCCGTTCATCGCGATCTCGCCGATCAACCTCAACGAGAAGGAGGGGGCGGAAAAGTGGACGGTCGCCGTCCCCCAGCCGCCGGCGCTCATGGTCAAGGTCGTCACGGACCGGATGCACCGCGACGGCGTCAAGAACGCGGGCTATATCGGCTTCTCGGATGCGTGGGGCGATTTCGTCTACGCGGGCGCGAAGGCCGCGGAAGAGGCCGGCCAGTTCAAGGTGATTTCGAATGAGCGCTACTCGCGCACGGACACCTCCGTGACGGGCCAGATCCTCAAAATTCTGGCGGGCCGTCCCGATGCCGTGCTCATCGGTGGTTCCGGCACGCAGGGCGCCCTGCCGCTGCTGACCCTGACCGACCGGAATTTCAAGGGACGGGTCTACGGTACGCCCGCGCTCGTCAACGCGGACTTCATCCGCGTTGCCGGCAAGTCGGCCGAGGGAATCCTGCTGTCTGCGGGGCCGGTCATCGTGGCGGAGCAACTGCCAGACGATCATTTCGCCAAGAAGATCGCGCTCGATTTCCGCGCCGCGTATGAAAAGGTCAACAAGAGCCAGACCAATGACAGCTTCTCGGCCTATTCATTCGACGCGTGGCTGATATTCGCGGAAGCCGCCGCGCGCGCGAAGGCGAAGTCTACGCCCGGCACGCAGGAATTCCGCCAGGCGCTCAAGGACGAGATCTTCTCGACGACGGAGCTCGCCGGCGTCCACGCCATCTACAATTTCACGCCCGCTTCGAACTATGGCGTCGACGAGCGCGGCCTCGTGCTTGTGCGCCTTGAGAACGGCGCCTGGAAATATGAGCCTTGAGCCGACACTGCCCAACAACGACAGGAAGGCGTGACGCAGAATGACGCTTGAAATTGCTGCGATCCTCGGAATAGACGGTATCGCCAACGGCGCTATCTATATTCTGGTCGCAATAGGCCTCGTGCTCATCTTCACGGTTACGCGGGTCATCTTCGTGCCGTTCGGCGATATTGCCGCCTTCGCGGCCCTGACGCTGGCGGCACTGGAGAACCGGCAGGTGCCGGGCACGATCAGCCTCGTCATCGCGCTCGCCGTCATCGCCGCCCTGATAGAGGTCGTATCGCTCACGCGGAGAAGGGATTTCCATGCCATTCCCCGCGCCGTTCTCTTCTATCTCGGCCTCCCGCTACTGGTGGTCGCGGCGGTGCGCTTCGGCATCGCGTTCGAGCTGCCGATGGCGGCGCGTATCGCGCTGGCGATCCTGCTCGTACTGCCGATCGCGCCCCTGCTCGACCGCATCATATTCCGTCCCATCGCCGACGCCACCGTGCTGCTCCTGCTCATCGTCTCGGTGTCGTTGCACTTCGCGCTCTCGGGGCTCGGCCTGCTGTTCTTCGGGCCGGAGGGCGTGCGCACCCAACCCCTGACGGAGATGTCGGTCGATCTCGCGGGCATCCTGATCTCCGGCCAGACGATCCTGATCGTGGTCACGTCGGTGATCTTCAGCCTCGGCCTCTATCTTTTCTTCGACTACACGCTGACCGGCAAGGCGCTGCACGCCACCGCCGTCAACCGCACGGGCGCGCGGCTGATGGGCATCCGGCCGGCGCGGTCGGGCGCTATCGCCTACATCCTCGGCTCGTTGATGGCGGGCGCGTCGGGTGTGCTCATCGCGCCGGTCAACACGATCTTCTACGATTCCGGTTTCCTGCTCGGCCTCAAGGCTTTCGTCGGCGCCATCATCGGCGGGCTCGTCGGCTATCCCTCGACGGCGCTCGGGGCGCTGTTCGTCGGCCTGCTGGAGAGCTTCGCCTCCTTCCAGAGCAGCGCGCTCAAGGAGGTGATCGTGTTCTCGCTGCTGATCCCGATCCTCATCTGGCGGTCCATTGCCTCCACCCATTCAGAAGAAGACATCGAAGAATGAGCCCTAACCAGATCCGTGCGGCGGGCGTGGCAGCGGCCCTTCTGCTCCTGGCGGCACCCTACACGCTCAACTCGTTCAGCATCACGCTGATGAATTACATCGGCGTCTACGCTCTGGTAGCCATCGGCCTTGCCCTGCTGACGGGCGTGAGCGGCATCGTCTCCTTCGGCCAGGCGGCCTTCGTCGGCGTTGCCGCCTATGCAACGGCGTGGGCGACGGCAATCAGCGACTGTTCGCCGTGGATCGGTCTGCTGCTCGCCGTGGTTCTCACCTGCAGCATCGCGGCGTTTCTCGGGGTAGTGACGCTGAAGCTCCAGGGACATTTCCTGTCGCTCAGCACGCTCGCCTGGGGGCTCGCCATCGCCTTCCTGTTCGGCAATATCGACGGGCTCGGCCACTTCAACGGCATCGCCAATATTCCACCCATTACCATCAGTTCGCTCGAACTGCTGTCGGGTACGCAGATCTATTTCCTGATCTGGTCTGTGGTCATCGTCGCGCTCGTGCTCGCCTACAACCTGCTCGATTCCCGGGTAGGACGAGCGATGCGCACGCTGCGCGGCGGTAACCTGCTGGTGGAGAGTCTCGGCGTCAACGCCTTTCACATCAAGCTCACCGTGTTCGTCATCGCGGCTCTGCTTGCGGCAATGTCCGGCTGGCTCTACGCGCATCTCGGCCGCTTCGTGAGCCCGACGCCCTTCGAGGCCAAGATGGGCATCGAATACCTGATGATGGCAATGATCGGCGGCTCCGGCAGTCCTATCGGCGCCGTCATCGGCGCGGCTCTCATCACGCTGCTGAAGGACTACGTGCAGGATATCCTGCCGCTGATCGCTGGCGGCGCCTCCGGGCAGCTTGAAATCGTGGCCTTCTCCTTCCTGTTCATTTTGTTCCTTCAGAACGCGCGCAACGGCATCGTGCCCTATATCGTGCGCTTTCTGCCGAAGCCCGCGATGGCTCCGCCCGCCCCAGCGCCCGCCCTGCCGCGCCGCCCGCAGCCCGCGCCCGGCACCCCGTTACTTGAGGTACGCGACGCCGAAAAGCGGTTTCAGGGCCTCGTCGCCGTCAACAAGGTCAATTTCGAGATCCGGGCGGGCGAGATCGTCGGCCTCATCGGCCCCAACGGCGCCGGCAAGAGCACCATGTTCAACCTGCTCACCGGGGCGTTGCGCGCGACATCGGGCGAGATCCGCTTTGCCGGCCTCGACGTTACCGGGAGCGCGCAGCGCGAGGCGTCGCGTGCGGGGATCGCGCGCACCTTCCAGCATGTGAAGCTTCGCCCGCGCATGAGCGTGCTTGATAACGTCGCGCTTGGCGCCTACCAGCGCACCGGCGCGAGTTTCCTGTCGTCAGCGCTGCGGCTCGACCGGGCCGAGGAGGCGAGCGCCCGCTATGAGGCGTGGCAACAGCTCGAACGGGTGGGTCTTGCCGACAAGGCCTTCGAACAGGCGGGCAACCTCGCGCTTGGGCAGCAGCGCGTTCTGGAGATCGCGCGTGCGCTCGCATCTGATCCGGTGCTGCTGGTGCTCGACGAGCCCGCTGCGGGTCTGCGTCGCCAGGAGAAAATCGCCCTTGCCGAGCTGCTCCGCTCGCTGCGGGCGCAGCATCTGACGATCCTGCTCGTCGAGCACGACATGGACTTGGTGATGAACCTCGTCGACCGCATCGTGGTGATGGATTTCGGCACCAAGATCTGCGAAGGCCTGCCCGCCGACGTGCGCAGTGATCCCCGTGTGCAGGAAGCCTACCTTGGAGGAGTGAGCTGATGTCGCTGCTTTCCGTCGAGAACGTCAGCGTCAGCTATGGCAAGGTCGAGGCCGTGCGGGGTGTCAGCCTGTCCGTCGAGGCGGGCCATGTCGCGACCGTCATCGGTCCCAACGGCGCCGGCAAGACGACGCTGCTGACCGCCATCATGGGGCTCCTGCCCTATAAGGGGTGCATCCTGTACGACGGCGCGGACCTGTCGAGGCTGGACGTCGAGGCGCGCGTCGAGCGCGGCCTCTGCCTGGTGCCGGAAAGGCGCGAGCTCTTCTCGGAGATGTCGGTCGCCGACAACCTCATCCTGGGCGCCTACAGCCGCCGCGACCGCAACAATATTGCGCGCGACCTCGACGCTGTCTACGATCGTTTTCCGCGGTTGCGCGAGCGGCACGCCCAGCTTGCGGGGACATTGTCGGGCGGCGAGCGGCAGATGCTGGCGCTGGGGCGCGCGCTGATGACGAAGCCGCGCCTGCTGATGCTCGATGAACCGAGCCTCGGCCTCGCGCCGCTCATCGTGCGCGAGATCTTCCACGTAATCAGTTCGCTGCGGGAGCTCGGCGTATCGCTGCTGCTCGTGGAGCAGAACGCCCGCGCGGCGCTGGAGACCGCCGACTTCGGCTATGTGCTCGAAACCGGCGAACTGGCGAGTTCGGGACCGTCGAAGGAGCTTATTCACGACCCCCAGCTGATCGCCACCTATCTGGGCTGATCCGGAACGGGGCGGGGCAGAATGGCCCGTCCCGCTATCCCCCTGAAAGAGCGGAGGGGAAGGTACCTGGCCCGGTCATGAACGAGACGGAGGGCATTTGAGGGAATAATACGCAACAGACCAAGCTCATAAATAAAGCCAGTAAGCTTAGTACGCCTTGGGAGATTGTTTCCGAGGAAATTTGTTTTTTATTCTATAATAATAATATTATATATTTAAAAAATATTGTTGACTCTTCTTCAATTTACGGTAATTTTCACGTAAGTTGAATTGCCCGATGCGCCCCGACAGTGTGTATGCGCTTGCAGGAGGGGCGAAGGCCGCTTTTCCGGTTCTGGAGGGCTTTCAAGCGGCGAACCGGGGCGTCTTCGACGGAACGCATCAAGGCACCGGTGCCCGCCGACCCCATCATGATCGGCTGCTGAATACGCGGACGCCCGGACGATAAAGCCAATAACACAATAAACAGAGGAATGAACGACCATGACAACGGATGGTATTGACAGGAGGGGACCGCGAAGCGGGGACGCCGTCGTCGACGCGGATGCCATTCTCGCCGAAATTCGCCGGCGGCGCCTCGAATTCGAGAACCTGCGCCATGTGCCGCAGGATATCGTGCGCAAGCTCCAGCAGCTCGGCTGCTACCGGGCCTTCGTGCCGCGCGAGTTCGGCGGCGACGAGCGCTCGCCGGCCGACTTCTGCCGCCTGTTGGAACGCATCTCGACGGCGGATGCCTCGACCGGATGGGTCGCGAGCTTCGGCGTCTCGTCGGTCTATCTCGCCGGCCTCCCGCCGGAACGGTTCGCGGAGATCTATCGCCGCGATCCCGATACGGTGTTCGCGGGCGCCCTGTTCCCGCCCCAGCCGGCGCGCTCGAACGGCGATGTGCTGACGGTTTCCGGGCGGTGGAACTATTGTTCGGGGGTGATGGGCGCATCCCTCGTCGGTGTCGGCGTCAAGGTCGAGGGCTGGGACGACGGCGGCCTGCCGCGCATGGCGGTGCTGCCGCGCGAGCGCGTCACCGTCGACGAGAACTGGGACACCATCGGCCTGCTTGCCACCGGCAGCCACGACGTGGTTCTGGAGAACGCCGAAATCGCGCGGGACTGGACTTTCGTGCGCGGCGGCAAGTCCAACCGGGAAGGGGCGATTTTCCGCTATCCCGCCATGGCGATCGCCGCGCAGGTACTGGCGGTCGTCGGGCTCGGCGCCGCGCGCGAGGCGCTCAACGTCTTGGCGGACCTGGCGGTCGGCGACGGCTCCATCACCGGCGCGCCGGTGCTGGCGAAGCGGGCCTACGTGCAGGCGGAACTCGCGCGCGGCGAGGCGACATTGGCGGGCGCACGGGGCTACTTCTACGACACCATCGAGGACGCCTGGCAGACGCTGCTTGCAGGCGACGACCTGAGCCAACAGCAGCGCATCCGCCTGCGCCTTGCCGCAACCAGCGCTGCCCATGCGGGGGCCGAGGTGGCGCGCGCGGCTTACGTCGCCGGCGGCACCCGCGCCATCATTCGCCATCATCCGCTCGGACGGGCGATGAACGATGCCGCTGCTGTCGCCCAGCACGCCTTTCTCGGCCTCGGAACCTGGGAAAGCGCGGGCGGGGCGCTGCTCAGCCAGCCGGGCGTGCCCGGCTATCCGTGATCAGCAAAAGAAGGGGAACTATCATGACCACTGAAACAAAGCCCTTGCGTGTCCTGTTCTGCATCGCCGTGCAGCAGAACTTCTTCGATCTGCCCGCCGCCGAGATCGGCACCGTCTGGAGAGCATTCGGCGTGATGCTGAATGATCTCAGGAACCTGCCCGGTGTGACCATTCTCGGCACCATCGACGACGACCAGACGATGGTCGGCACGTCGCCCAACGGCTGGCCGTGGACCGCCTACATCCTGGCGGACGTGCCCGACCACGCCACTGTGGTCGCAGCCTGCAACCTGTTCCGCACGACGCCCGTGGGCGAATACCGGCTGTGGAAGTTCTGCCGGGTCGAAGCCCGCATCGGGCGCGAACTCGTCATCCCCAATCTGTGAGGCCGCAGCGATGACGCAGATCGCAATCGTCACCGGCGCGACGGCCGGACTGGGCGAGATCATCGCCCGCACCCTGCACGGCGCCGGCTACCGCGTCGCCGTCACCGGTCGCAACCGCGCGCGCGCGCTGGAGATCGCCGCCGAGCTCGACGGCACGGGCGAGACGGCCGTTGGCCTCGAACTGGAGATCGCGAAGCGCGAGCATTTCGAAGCCGCGTTGGCGCATCTGGTGGAGAAGTGGGGACATGTCGACGTACTCGTCAACAACGCCTCCGTGACGCGGGCGCAGCCGGTGCTCGACATCACGACGGAGGAGTTCAACGAGGTGATGGCGATCAATGCGGGCGGGACCTTCACCGGCTCGCAGGTGTTCGGGCGCTATTTCAAGGAGCGCGGCTACGGCCGCATCGTCAACCTGGCCTCGCTCGCGGGCCAGAACGGTGGCACGGCGACCGGCGCGCATTACGCCGCCTCCAAGGGCGCGATACTGACGTTGACGAAGGTGTTCGCGCGCGATCTCGCTCCCTTCGGCGTGACCGTGAACGCTATCGCGCCGGGGCCGCTCGACTCGCCCATCGTCCACCGTACGATCCCGGCCGACCGGCTGCCCGGCGTCCTGTCGACCATCCCGGTCGGAACGCTCGGCTCGCAGGAATTCGTGGCGCGGACCGTGCTGCACCTTGCCTCGCGGGAAGCGGGTTTCGTCACAGGCGCCACCTGGGATATCAACGGCGGGCTTTATCTGCGCTGACGGCCCGGGCGGGCGCCGAAGGGGTCGCGTATGCGCGCGATTCGCTGGGCCTCTCCGTATGCAATGCGTCTGCGGGAGTAGATTTCATGATCAGTTCGGATGAATTCCGCGAAGCGATGAGTCGGCTCGGCGCCAGCGTCAACCTGGTGACAACTGACGGCCCCGCGGGCCGCTGCGGCCTGACGGTTTCGGCGGTGTGCTCGGTCACCGACTCGCCGCCGACCATCGTCGTGTGCATCAACCGCGCGAACCGCTCGCACGATGTCGTGCGCGACAACGGCGTACTGTGCGTCAATATCCTCGCGGGACGGCACGAGGCGCTGTCGAAGGCTTTCGCCAGCAGCCGCGTGTCGAGCGAGGACAGGTTCGCGAGCGGGGAATGGGAAACGCTGGCCACGGGATCGCCGGTACTCTCAGATGCCCCGACGGCGCTCGATTGCAGGATTGTCTGCCGCCTCGAGGTCGGCACGCATACCATGTTTATCTGCCAGGTTGAGCAGATCAGGGTGCGGGAAGCGGAAAACCTCGTCTATTTCAACCGCACCTTCCACCATCTGCACCCCGCGTGAGCGCGGGGTGGTCTCTCAGTTCTCCACGGATTCGCGCAGGCGGCGCAAATTGGTGAATGCATGCTGCAGCGTGGTGTTCATGGCCTCGATTTCGGTCGGGCCAACAGCCTTGAAGCCGGCGGCAAAGATACGCTCCGCCTCCGCCCAGGCCAGCCGGCGCGCCTGTTCGCCCTTCTCGGTGATGCGCACTTCCGTGACGCGCCCGTCCGATCGGCTCTGGTGACGCTCCACCAGCCCCTCTGCGGTCATGCGCTGGATGATCTTGGTCGTCGTGTTAAGGCGTATGACGCAGAAATCGGCAATCTCGGAAATGCTGAGCGATTGGCCCTCGTGCAGCGACATCAGCACCCGCCACGCCGGCATGTCGAGGCCGAGGGGCTTGAGCACGCTTTCCATGACCTGGGTGTAGACGGCCGATACGCGGACGATCCAGTAGAACGGCCAGTCCGTTTTCCGGAAATCCTTGTGTGGCTCGTCGGGTAGCGGGAGGGCGTTGCTCATCGTCTGTCTCGGTCCGTTGCGCGACGACGATAACATGACCGCCCGGCAGATGGCGAAGGGCGAATGCGGGACCATTCCTCACGGATCATCCGGGCCGAGTCCTTCCTGCGCGAGACGGCGCAGGAGGCCGGGCACTTCCCATGACAGCGGGTCGTCAGCGGCGAATGCCTCGATGCGCCGCTCGATCTCGGCGAGGCCCACGCGGCCCGCGTAGTGCATCGGCCCGCCGCGCCAGCGCGGGAAGGCATAGCCGTGGACGAGCACCAGGTCGATATCCGCCGCCTTCTCGGCGATGCCTTCCTCGAGAATGCGGAAGCCTTCCTCGATCATGGCGGTGGTCGCGCGGGTGACGATTTCCTCGTCGGTGAAGTCCCGGCGGGTGATGCCGGCCTTGGCGGACTCTTCCTTCACGATGCTTTCGATCAGCGGTGAGGGGGTTGCCTTGCCGTCGGCGTAATCGTACCAGCCCGCGCCGGTCTTGCGGCCGAGCCGCCCCGTCTCCTCCACGATCCGGTCGGCGATGGTGATGTAGCGGAAGTTCTCCCTCGTCTTCCACCCGAGCCGCTTGCGGTTGGCATAGGCGATGTCGAGGCCGGAGAGGTCCTGCACCTCATAGGGGCCCATCGCCATGCCGAAGCCGCGCATGGCGGCGTCGACCTGCCACGGGGTCGCACCCTCGATCAGCAGGATGTCGGTCGTCTGACGATAGCGGGTGAGGATGCGGTTGCCGATGAAGCCGTCGCAGACGCCCGCGGGCACTGGGATTTTTTTCAGACGGGCGGCAAGCCGCAGGGCGGTCGCGAGCGTTTCCGGCGAGGTCTCGCGCGCCTTCACCACCTCCAGCAGTTTCATGACGTGGGCCGGGCTGAAGAAATGCAGGCCCAGCAAGCGCTCCGGACGGCGCACGCCGTCGAAAATGCGGTCGACGTCGAGATAGGAGGTGTTGGTGGCGAGCACAGCCGTTTCCGGCAAGGCAGTGTCGAGCGCTGCGAAGATGCGGCGCTTGACGTCGAGATCCTCGAATGCGGCCTCGATGGCGATGTCGGCGGCCGGGAGCGCGTCGTAGCCGGCGTGGAAGGCGAAGCGGGCTTCCCGGTCGGCTGCGGCGGCTTCCGCCGTAGACTTGCCGCGCCTGACCGCCTCGTCATAGAGCCTCGCGATATTGGCGCGGGCGCGCTCGACGGCGGCCGCGTCGGTCTCGACCAGTGCGACGTCGATGCCGATCCCGGCAAGCGCATAGGCGATGGACGATCCCATGGTGCCGCCGCCGACCACGACGGCCGAGCGAACCTCTGCGCCGCCCTCGCGGCCTCGACCTGCGGCGGCACGTTCGGCGAAGAAGATGTGGCGCAGGGCGGCGGCCTGATCGGAGGTCTGGAGGTCGAGGAAGGTCTGCCGCTCGAGCACGAGGCCCTCGGCGAGCGGCAGGCGGGCGGAGGCGGCGACGAGGTCGATGGCCTTCAGCGGCGCGATCTGGCGGGCGAGCCGCCGCTCGGCATGTCGACGCGCGGCCTCCACGGCCGCATCGTCGGCAGCAGGGGCGGGCAGATCGCCGGTCGCGGGGCGTTCGGTAAGCGTCAGGGCGTGCGCGGCGGCGACGGGATCGGCGTCGACCGCATCGACGATGCCGAGGCGCTGCGCTTCAGCTGTGCCGATCAGCCGCCCCTCGCTGATCAGCGACAGCGCGGCGGCGAGCCCGGTGAGGCGGGGCAGGCGCTGGGTGCCGCCTGCGCCGGGGACGATGCCGAGCGTCACCTCCGGCAGGCCGAGCGTGGCGGCGGGTGATGCGATGCGCCAGCGGCAGGCGAGGGCGAGTTCGAGGCCGCCGCCGAGCGCCGTCCCGTTGATCGCCGCGATCACGGGCACGGGAAAACGCTCGATCCGCGCGATGATGTCCGGCAGGTGCGGTGCGCGCGCAGGAGCGGCAAACTCCCGTGCGTCCGCTCCGGCAACGAAGGCCCTGCCGGCACCCGTCAGAATGACGCGCTCGATATCCGCTGTCCCGGCCTTGTCCAGCGCGGCTACGAGCCCCTCGCGAACCGCGTGCGACGTGACGTTGACCGGCGGGTTGTCGATGGTGATCAGCGCGACGCGATCTTCTATGCGGACTGAGACGGACATGAAAACCTCACGGATGCCGGGCAGTGCTGTGGGAGCGGGCGGGGCGCGGCTGCCCGCCCGTCACAGGGGCGGGAGCAACTTCCATTGCCCGTCCTCGATGCGGATCAGCACGCGGGCTCGTTCGTCGACCCAGTCGAGGTTGTCGGGCTTGAAGTTGTAGATTCCCTGCGTGCCGACGAATTCCCGCGTGTTGAAGATGGCTTCGCGCAGCGCCTTGCGGAACTCCGGGGTGCGCGGCTGCGCGCCCGAAGCCTTCGCCCGCTTTGCCGCATCGACGAAGGCGATCCAGCCGTCGAAGCCATAGGCGGAGAAGCCGTCGGAGGGCGGCGCGCCGTTCACTTTCTCATAGGCCGCCCGGTATGCCAGCGCCACCTCGCGGATCGGGTTCGATTCCGGCAACTGTTCCGCCACCGTGACGGGGCCGGTGGGACAGATGATGCCGTTCGCCGCATTGCCGGCGATGCGGAGGAAATCCGCACTGATCATACCGTGGTTGCCGTAGACGGCGCCCCTGTAGGCCCTGTCCCTCAGGGCAAGCACCGGCAACGCGCCGGAGGTACCCGTGCCGCCGATCATGACCGCGTCCGGGCGGGTGGATACGGTTCTCAGAACCTGCGCCGTCACCGATGTGTCCGCTCGGCCGTAGCGCTCGTCCGCGACCACCTTGATGTCCGCGGCGCCGGCGGCCTCCACGAGGGAATTGTACATCAGATCGCCGAAAGCATCACTGAAGCCGATGAAGGCGACGGTCCCGACGTCGTTGGCCTTCATATGATCGACAATGCCCTGCACCAGCAGGGTCGTCGGCTGCGGCACCTGCGCGACCCAGGGTCCATCCCTGCCGGGAGCCACGGGCGAGATGGGCGAAATCGCGATCATCGGCACCTGCAGCTCAACAGCGGTCACGGCCATGGCCACCGTTTGCGGAGCGCCGGAGGTGCCGATCAGGAAATCGACCCGATCCTGTTCAACAAGCTTGCGCGCGTTGCGGGTGGCGATGGAGGGATCCGACGTGTCGTCGAGCTGGATGATGCGGATTGGCTCACCGTCGATCTCGCCCTGATACTCGAACCCCGCCCGTACGCCCTTCGCATTCGGGATACCGATGGACGAAACTGGGCCGCTGAGGCCCGTAATAAAACCGACGACGATCTCCGCCCGCGCTCCGCCACAAACCAGCGGGACAAGCATCGCAGCAGACAAAAGCAGCTTCTGATAGTATTTCATGGCAGAGTTCCCCTTGTGTTTGCTTACATCGTCCGTTCCGGCGTTTCATTTTTTATTCTTCGCGACGGGCGCCGTCGTCCCGCCAATCACTGGTCCGGGATGACGGCAGTGGCCTGGATTTCGATCTTGGCTCGGTCCTCGACGAGCGCGACCACCTGCACGGCGGCCATGGCGGGGAAATGCTTGCCGATAATGTCACGGTAAGCCTGTCCCACGCCCTTGAGGTTGGCGACATATTCCTCCTTGTCGGTGAAGTACCACGTCAGGGAGGTGATGTGCTGCGGCCCGGCGCCCGCCTCGGCGAGCACCGCGACAACGTTCGTGAGCGTCTGGCGAACCTGTTCGGTGAAGTCGTCGGTTTCGAACTGCTGCTGCGCGTTCCAGCCGATCTGTCCGCCCACGAAGACGGTGCGTCCGCGCGCCTCCACGCCGTTGGCGTAGCCGATGGGCCTGGCCCACCCCTCAGGTTGCAGGACCTTATGCATCGTTGATCTCCAGATGGTGGGAAAGACGGGTGCGGATATCGTCCGGCCACGGGATCGGCCGATGGCTATCGAGCGACGTCGCGACGAGGCGCTGGCTCGCCGTCCAGACAGTATCGCCGCCAACGGCCACGTGATGGGCGAAGTCGAGCGAGCTGCGGCCGAGCCCGGCGACGCGCAGGGTGAAGTCGAGCCGGTCGCCGTGGAAGGCCGGCTTCACGAAGGTAGCGTCGAGCCGCACGGTCGGAACACCGATGTGGCGTTCGCGAACGAGCGCCGTCCACGACGCGCCGATATGGGCGAAGAAGTCCTCCGTCACGCCGACAAGCATGTCGATGTAGGAAGGGAAATAGGCGATGCCCGCCGGGTCACACTGGCCGAAGCGCAGGGGGCGCGAGGTCTCGAACATATCGACTCCTGTCGGTCATGGCGCCTTGGGCAATTCGGCCTTGAGCAACTCGCGCGCGATGATCAGCTTCTGTACCTCGGTCGCGCCCTCGTAGATGCGCAGCGCCCGGATCTCGCGGTAGAGCTTTTCGACGGTCTCGCCGCTCTTGACGCCGCGCCCGCCGAAGAGCTGTACGGCGCGGTCGATGATCGTTTGGGCGGTTTCGGTCGCTGTCATCTTGGCCATGGCGGCCTCGCGCGTCGTCGGCTTCTGCTCCACGTCCCGCCGCCAGGCGGCGCGGTAGGTGAGCAGCGCGGCCGCGTCGACGCTCGTCGCCATGTCGCCGAGGGCGGCTTGCGTGAGTTGCAGGTCGGCCAGCGTCGCGCCGAACATCTTTCGCGCTTTGGCATGTGCCAGCGATTCATCGAGGGCGCGACGCGCGAAGCCGAGCGCGGCACCAGCGACGGAGGCGCGGAAAATGTCGAGCGTACGCATGGCGATCTTGAAGCCTTCCCCCGGCGCACCCAGCAGGCGCGCGGCGGGAATGCGGCAACCGTCGAAGCGCAGGGTGGCGAGCGGATGGGGGGCGATGACCTCGATGCGCTCCTTGATGGAAAAGCCCGGATCGTCGGGGAACACCACGAAGGCCGAGATGTCGCGCGTGCCCGGCTGCTCGCCGGTGCGGGCGAACAGCGTGTAGACGTCGGCGATGCCGCCGTTGGAGATCCACGTCTTCTCGCCGTCGAGGACGTAATGGTCTCCCTCGCGCTGCGCCGCGCATTGCATGGCCGCGACATCGGAGCCGGCCTGCGCTTCCGACAGGGCGAAGGCGGCCAGCCATTCGCCGGCGGTGACGCGCGGCAGCACCGCCTGCTTCAGCTCGTCCGACGCCGCGAGGCTGATGGCGCCGGTGCCGAGGCCCTGCATGGCGAAGGCGAAGTCGGCGAGGCCGTCGTGCCAGGCCAGCGTCTCGCGGGCGAGGCAGATGGTGCGCGAGTCGATGGCCGCGCTGCCGGCGTTGCCGGTCGCTGCCGCGAGCAGCCCGGCCTCGCCGAGCAGGCGCACCAGTGCGCGGCAGGCGGCGTCCGTATCGGCGGGGTCGACGCCGTGGAGTGCGCCGGAAGCCGCGAAGGCGTCGAGCTTTTCCGCGAAGGCGCGGTGCTTTTCCTCGAAGAACGGCCACGCGAGATGCTCGCGCGTCGGGCCGGCAAGGACGGAGGGGGTGGTCATGTCAGTCCCCCTCGAAGGCGGGCCTGCGCTTGGCCGCGAAGGCCTCGAAGGCGCGGCGGAAATCCTTCGTCGCCATGCAGATGGCCTGCGCCTGTGCTTCCGCCTCGATCAGCTCGTCGAGGCCCATGGCCCATTCCGTGTTGAGCTGGTTCTTGGTGATGCCGTGGGCGAACCAGGGACCGTCAGCGAGCTGGTGCGCGACCGCAATTGCGGCACCGAGCAGGGCGTCGGGTTCGTGAAGCGCGTTGTAGAAGCCCCAGGCATGGCCTTCCTCGGCGCTCATGGCGCGGCCGGTGAACAGCAGCTCCGCCGCCCGGCCCTGGCCGATGATGCGCGGCAGGATGCCGCAGGCGCCCATGTCCGCCCCCGCGAGGCCGACGCGGGTGAACAGGAAGGCCGTCTTCGCCGCCGGCGTCGCGTAGCGCAGGTCCGAGCCCATGGCGAGGATCGCGCCGGCACCTGCGCAAACCCCGTCCACCGCCGCGATGACCGGCTGCGGGCATTTGCGGATCGCCTTGACGAGATCGCCCGTCATCCGGGTGAAGGCGATGAGGTCCGGCATCGCCATCTCGGTCAGCGGCTCGATGATCTCGAACACGTCGCCGCCTGACGAAAAGTTCCCACCGGCGCCCGCGAGCACCACGGCACGGATGTCGGAGGCGTAGACGAGGTCGCGGAACAGGTCGCGCATCTCGGCGTAGCTGTCGAAGGTCAGCGGGTTCTTGCGCTCCGGGCGGTTGAGGGTGAGGGTCCCCACGCGGCCGTCGTCGCTCGTCTCCCAGAGGAAGTGACGCGCCTCGTAATCCTTGAACGGGCGCAGATGCGAACGCATCGAAGTGAGAGTTGCCGTGTCGCTCATCCTGCCATGACCTCCCCGCCGGCCACCACGATGGCCTGTCCTGTTATCGATGATGCGCCGGGTCCTGCGAGCCAGCGCACGGCGTCCGCCACTTCCTGCGGTCGAACGAGACGCCCCTGTGGATTGGATTTCGTGAACTCAGCCAGCGCCTCCTCGCGTGAGCGGCCGGATTTTTCGGTGATGATGTCGAGCGAGCGGCCGACGAGCGCCGTATCCGTATAGCCGGGGCAGATCGCATTCACCGTGATGCCGGTGCGCGCCAGCTCCAGCGCCAGCGCGCGCGTGAGGCCGACGACCCCGTGCTTCGCCGCCGTATAGGCGGACACATAGGCATAGCCGGTGAGGCCCGCCGTCGAAGCGACGTTGATGAGGCGCGCGCCTTCGCCAGATGTACCCTCGCCATGCCCGCGCAGCTGTGGCAGCACAGCCTGCGTCACCAGATAGACGCTGGTGAGGTTGACGGCGAGCACGTGCTGCCACAGCTCGGGCGTCGTCCTGTGAAAGGGGCTGCTGGGCGCCTCGCCGGCGTTGTTGATCAGGATCGAGACCGCCCCAAAGGCGGCATTCGCCCGCTCGAGCCCCGAGGCGATGGCGGCGACATCGGTGACGTCGAAACCGTCCGCGACGAAGGCCCGGCCCGGCGGCAATTGCGCGGCGACGGCGTCGAGCGGTTCCCGTCGCCGCCCGGCCAGGGTGACGTTCGCGCCATCGCCCGCGAGCGCCAGCGCAATGGCTGCCCCGATGCCGCCGCCGGCGCCGGTGACGAGAGCGTGCCGGCCGGCGAGGGGTGCAGTGGTGGACATCGCATGCTCCTACTGGGACGTGCCGGCGGCGCGGGCGAGGTTCGACTCGTACTGGTATTTGGCCGACCGGTACTGCTTCGGCCATTCGATGCCGGTGATGCCGATCTTCGCCGCCTCGTGCAGCGACCAGGCAGGATCGGCGAGGTGGGGGCGCGCCAGGGCGCACAGGTCCGCACGGCCGGCGGCGATGATCGAATTGGCGTGGTCGGCTTCCGAGATCGCGCCGACCGCAATGGTCGGGATATGGATTTCGTTGCGGATCTTGTCCGAGAACGGTGTCTGGAACAGACGGCCGTAGACCGGCTTTTCCTCCTTCCACACCTGCCCCGACGAGCAGTCGATGAGGTCGGCGCCGGCATCCTTGAAGAACTGCGCGAAGATCGCCGCGTCGTCGGGCGTGTTGCCGCCCTCGAACCAGTCATGGCAGGACAGGCGCACGGATATCGGCTTGTCCGCCGGCCAGACGGCGCGGATGGCGGCAAAAACCTCCAGCGGATAGCGTGCTCGGTTCTCGTGGCTGCCGCCGTATTCGTCGTCGCGCCGGTTGGTGAGCGGCGACAGGAAGCTCGACAGCAGGTAGCCGTGCGCGACGTGAAGCTCGAGCCAGTCGGCCCCGGTGGTGGCGGCGAACTCGGCGGCGCGCACGAAATCGGCCTTGACGCGGTCCATGTCGGCGCGGTCCATCGCCTTCGGCACCTGGCTGTGCGGCAGGTAGGGCAGGGCGGAGGCGGAGAGGAGCGGCCAGCCGCCCTCCTCGGTCGCGGGATCGCCGTCGAGCGGCTGGTCGATGCCGTCCCATGGCCGCCTGGTCGCGCCCTTGCGGCCGGCATGGCCGAGCTGGATACCGACCTTGGCGTCGCTGTAGCCGTGGACGAAATCCACCAGCCGCCGCCAGCCGGCGGCCTGCTCCTCGTTCCACAGTCCGAGGCAGCCGGGAGTGATGCGCGCGTCGGGCGAGACGCAGGTCATCTCGGCGAAGACCAGCCCGGCGCCGCCCAGCGCCCGGGCGCCGAGATGCGTCAGGTGGAAGTCGTCGATGAGCCCGTTCTTCGCCGAGTACATGGCCATGGGCGAGACGACGATGCGGTTGGCGAGCGTGACACCCCGCACCGTGTAGGGCGTGAACATGGGCGGCAGCGCCCGGGCGTCGTCCGCCACGTTGAGGCCCGTCTTGCGCGCGAACCAGCGCTCGTAGCCCTCGAGCCATTTCCTGTCTCGCAGGCGCAGGTTCTCGTGGCTGATGCGCTGCGAGCGGGTGAGCATGGAGTACATGAACTGCTCCGGCTCCAGCGTGTCCGCGTAGCGGCGGCCGACGACCTCGAACCATTCCATGGCGTTGCGGGCGGCGTTCTGGATGCGCGCCACGTCGACGCGCCGCACTTCCTCGTAGGCGTCGAGGACGGCGGGAATGGCCTCCGTGCCGTGGCCGAATTTCTCGAACTGGCAGGTGAGTTCGATGGCGTCGTCGATGGCGAGCTTGGTACCCGACCCGATGGCGAAGTGCGCCGTATGCGCCGCATCGCCCATCAGCACAACATGCGAGCGGCCGTTGAAATGGCTCCACTTGCCGCAGATGAGGCGGTTGAAGTTGAGCCAGGCCGAGCCGCGCAGGTGGCGGGCGTTGGTCATGAGCTTCGCGCCGTCGAGCACCTCGGCGAACAGCTTTTCGCAAAAGTCGATCGAGCCCTGCTGGTCAAGCTGGCCGAGGCTGTGCGCCTCATAGGCTTCCTCGGTGGTCTCGACGATGAAGGTCGAGGTCTGGTCATCGAACTTGTAGATGTGGGCCTGGAACCAGCCATGCTCCGTCTTGCGGAAGTCGAAGGTGAAGGCGTCATAGAGCTTGTTGGTGCCGAGCCAGATGTAGCGGTTGGGCCGCACGACGAGATCAGGCTCGAACACCTCCGCGTAGCGGTTGCGGATCTTCGAGTTGAAGCCATCGGAAGCGATGATGAGATCGGCGTCGGGGAAGTCGAGGTCGCTGTCGACCTCCGTTTCGAACACCAGTTCGACGCCCAGATCCTCACAGCGCTTCTGCAGGATGTTGAGCAGGCGCTTGCGGCCGATGCCGACGAAGCCGTGTCCGGTGGTCCGCTGGCGGGTGCCCTTGAACAGCACCTCGATATCGTCCCAATGGTTGAAGGCATCCTGGATATCGGCGGCGCTCTCCGTATCCCACGCCTTCATGGCGTCCATGGTGGCGTCGGAGAACACCACGCCCCAGCCGAACGTATCGTAGGGCTTGTTGCGTTCGACAACGGTGACACGATGCCCGGGATGGAACTTCTTCATGAGAAGCCCAAAATACAGTCCTGCCGGACCTCCGCCTATACAAACGATGCGCATGGGGACGACCCTCCTGGGTAATGGTTCCCGTCCGGAACGATTATTTTAATATTAAAATAATGGCGCAAAACATACCCTGTCAAGCGTCGAATCCGCGTCATTTTGCGCCTCTCTGGCTGCTGGATGACACGAACATTGTTTTTTCAAGATAATTTAAGTATGAAGCAAAGGGGAGATATAGAGGCGGGATTGCATCGTGGAAGTCACTGGAGAAAATGACAGCGTATTGATCGATGCCGAGTCCAAGGTGCATGAGAATCCGCATGCGCACCGGACGGAATTGCGGCTGTGGCTGCGGTTGCTGACCTGCGCTACCATGATCGAGACTGAGATTCGCAAGCGGCTGCGCGAGCGGTTCGGCACCACGCTGCCGCGGTTCGACCTCATGGCGCAGCTGGAGCGGTCGCGGGACGGCATGCTGCTGGGCGAGCTGTCGCGGCGGATGATGGTGTCCAACGGCAACCTGACCGGTCTCGTCGAGCGCCTCGTGCAGGAAGAGCTGGTCGAACGGCAGGTGAGCGAGGCCGATCGCCGCGCCGCCGTTGTCCGCCTTACCCCTCGCGGGCGAACTGTCTTCGCGGAAATGGCATCCGAGCATAGCGAATGGATCGCGGAACTCGTCGGCGATCTCGACAGCAAGGAACAGGACGCTCTGTGGCTGCAGCTAGGGGCTCTCAAGTCTTCCGTTTTGCGTGCGACAACGCAAGCCAAAGGGGCTGTCGACAAGGACTGAGCCCATGCCGGGCGGCGGCGCGTCGTCATCGATGGCAGCATGTGGAGCGGCCTTTGCCGCCATATAAATATGTTTTTTCATATAAATGAGAGTCGTCCTTTCTTGTGTTATCTGCTGATATTACTTCAATTTTAGGGCAAGATCGTATTTGCTAAAAACCTGATTGACAGGCATTCGATCTATATCATATGATTTTGCAGATTTATAAAATCATAAAGTCCGTTGCAGGACGGGGGATAAGGCTATGGCTGAGCGTTCCTTTGCGCGCGAGGTGGAGGACCTGAAACTCGGTGCCGGCCAGGTGTTCAAGGGCGAGGGGATTCTCGCCATCACCAAGGCGCTGCTGCAATCCGGGGTCAGCTACGTCGGCGGCTATCAGGGGTCGCCCATTTCGCATCTGATGGATGTTCTGGCGGATGCCAAGGACGTCATGGAGGATCTCGGCGTCCATTTCGAGACGTCCGCTTCGGAGGCGACCGCCGCGGCCATGCTGGCTGCATCGGTCAATTATCCGGTGCGCGGCGCGGTGACGTGGAAGTCGACCGCCGGCACCAATGTCGCCTCGGATGCGCTTTCCAACCTCGCCTCGGGCGGGGTGACGGGCGGTGCGCTCATCATCATCGGCGAGGACTACGGCGAGGGTTCCTCCATCATGCAGGAGCGCAGCCACGCCTTCGCGATGAAGTCGCAGATGTGGCTGCTCAATCCCCGGCCCAACCTGCCGTCCATCGTGCAGGCGGTGGAGGACGGCTTCGAGCTGTCGGAGGTCTCCAACACCCCGGTGATGCTGCAGGTTGGCATCCGCAGTTGCCACATGCACGGCCAGTTCGTCGCCAAGGACAACAAGCGCCCGCCATTCACGCTGCGCCAGGCGCTGGAGAACCCCTCGCGGGACCTCAACCGCATCGTGCTGCCACCGGCCTCCTTCCTGCACGAGAAGGAGAAGATCGAGCAGCGCTGGCCGGCCGCCGTCGAATTCGTGAGAAGTCGCCAACTCAACGAGTATTTCGGCCCCGAGAGCGGCGACGTCGGCATCATTGTGCTGGGTGGCCTGTATAATTCGCTGCTGCGCACCCTGCAGCAGCTCGGCCTTGCCGACGTCTACGGCAATTCCGCCATCCCGCTCTACGTGCTCAACGTCGCCTATCCGCTCGTCGACGACGAGGTGGCGGGCTTCTGCGCGGGCAAGAAGGCCGTGCTGATGATCGAGGAGGGCGCGCCGGAGTATATCGAGCAGTCGCTGCACACCATCTTGCGCCGGCGGGACATCCAGACCCATCTGTCGGGCAAGGACGTGCTACCCATCGGCGGCGAGTACACCGCGCCCGTGCTGATGCAGGGCCTTGGCGCCTTCTTCGAGGCGCATGCACCGCAGCTGCTCGGCAACCGGCCGCCGGTGCCGGATCCGTCGCGGGTGCTTGCCGACAAGCGCGTGAAGGCGCTGGCGGAGGTGGTGCCGCCGCGCCCGGCCGGGTTCTGCACGGGCTGCCCGGAACGGCCGATCTTCGCGGCGATGAAGCTCGTCGAGAAAGAGCTCGGGCGCCATCACGTCTCGGCCGATATCGGCTGCCACCTGTTCTCGATTCTGCCCCCCTTCAATCTCGGCGCGACCACGATGGGCTATGGCCTCGGCCCCGCGTCGGCCTCGGCCTTCAACGTGGAGGCCGACAAGCGGCCGATCGCGATCATGGGTGACGGCGGTTTCTGGCACAACGGGCTGACGAGCGGCGTCGGCAATGCCGTGTTCAACAAGCAGGACGGGGTCATCCTCGTCGTGGACAACTACTATTCCGCAGCCACCGGCGGGCAGGACGTCCTGTCTTCGCGTGCGCAGAACCCGCGCCGCAAGACGAACAACTCCATCGTCAACGCGGTCAAGGGCATCGGAGCGACATGGGTGCGCCAGATCGACCGCACCTATGACGTCACGAAGATGCGCGACACGCTGCGTGAGGCGCTGACGACGAAGGAACCCGGCCCCAAGATCATCGTCGCGTCGTCGGAGTGCATGCTCAACAAGCAGCGGCGCGTCAAGCCGCAGTTCGCCAAGGCGGTGAAGGAAGGCAGGCGCATGGTGAAGGAGCGCTTCGGCGTGGACGAGGATGTCTGCACCGGTGATCACGCCTGCATCCGTCTCTCGGGTTGCCCGTCATTGTCGGTGAAGCACACGGACGATCCGCTGAAAGACGATCCGGTCGCGGCCATCGACAACACCTGCGTCGGCTGTGGCAATTGCGGCGAGGTGTCGGAAGCGGCCGTGCTGTGCCCGTCGTTCTACCGGGCGGACATCATCCACAATCCCACGCGGATCGACCGCTTTCTGGCAAGCGTCCGCGGCAGGGTGATCGGCTGGTTGCAGGCCCGCCGCGAGGCGCATCGTGTCGTTTTCGCCGAATAGAGTTGTTTGCATTACTGTTGAATAAGGCTGAATTGCGCAAACATCTCCAATTTATACAGTTTACCGCGACTTGCGTCTAATTTGAGAGCACAATTAAACGCAAACTGCTTTGGGAACAGCCATGACCGATATCGTGACGACGGCGGACCGGCACGCGGTCGCCCACGGCCTCGCCAGCGACAAGCCGCTCGCCATTGCCGTGCTGGCGATGGGTGGACAGGGCGGCGGTGTGCTGGCCGACTGGATCGTGGCGCTTGTGGAGGAGAACGGCTGGATCGCGCAATCCACCTCCGTGCCCGGTGTCGCCCAGCGCACCGGCGCCACCATCTACTACATCGAGGCGATCCCTGCGCGCGAAGGCAGGCAGCCGGTGCTTTCGCTCATGCCGACCCCCGGCGATGTCGATGTCGTCATCGCCGCCGAGCTGATGGAGGCGGGACGCTCCGTGCTGCGCGGGCTGGTGACGCCCGACCGGACTACCCTGATCGCCTCCACGCACCGCTCTTTCGCCGTCATCGAGAAGGAGAAGCCCGGCGACGGCATCGGCGATCCGACCGTGGTGACGGACGCGACCGATTTCGCCGCGCGGCGCACCATCGCCTTCGACATGGAGACGCTCGCGGTGAAGAACGGCAGCGTGGTGTCGGCGGCGCTGTTCGGGGCGGTGGCGGCGTCGGGTGTGTTGCCTTTTCCCAAGCAAGCGTTCGAAGCGACGATCCGCGCCGGCGGCAAAGGCGTGGAGCCGAGTCTCCGCGCCTTCAACGCGGCTTATGAACGTGCAAAGCACAAGCCGAAGGACACGCTGACGGCGACGCCGGAGAAGCGCCTCGACCCGCTGCCGGAGACGGCGGGACACGCGCTGCTCGACGCGCTGGTGGCACGCATCCGGCAGGAATTTCCCGAAGCGGCATGGCCGCTGCTCTACGCTGGTGTGAAGAAGCTGACGGATTTCCAGGACCCTGCCTATGCAGGCGAGTATCTCGGCCGCGTGGCGATGCTTCATGCGCTCGACCGGGAGCATGGGGGAGCGACGCGCGAATACGCCTTCACCGTTCAGGCAGCGAAATACGTCGCCGTGGCCATGGCCTATGACGACGTCATCCGGGTGGCGGATCTCAAGGTGCGCGCTTCGCGTTTCGCGCGCGTTCGGGCGGAAGTCGGCGCGAAGGCGGACCAGATCGTCTACACCACCGAATACATGCATCCGCGCATGGAGGAAATCTGTGGCACGCTGCCCCGCGTCTGGGGCGAGTGGATCGAGAACCGGCCCGCGCTTTTCGCCCGTCTCGACCGCCTCGTGAACCGGGGGCGGCGGGTGCGCACCGGCACGCTGTTCTGGTTCTGCGGGCTTTACGGTGTCTCCGCCCTGCGGCGCATCCGCCGCAAGACACTGCGCCACGCGCGCGAGGAGGCGCACCGTGAGGCTTGGCTCGCCCGTGCCGCGGATACCATCGCCGCCAACTACGATCTGGCCGTCGAGGTCCTCAACTGCCGCCGGCTGATCAAGGGTTATTCGGACACCCATGCGCGCGGCCATTCGAAATTCGACCGCGTGCTGTCGGCGCTGCCCGCGTTGACCGCGCGAGAGGATGGGGCCGCGTGGCTGCGCCGCCTGCGGCAGGCGGCGCAGCTCGATGAAGAAGGCGTCGCGCTCGATGGCGCACTGAAGACGGTCGCCACGCTCTGACAGTGGTCGGCGAACATTTCAAGCAATCAGAACGAGAGGGAACAACAATGAAAGTCGTCGTAATCGGCGGGGGCAACGGTTCTTACGCGGCCGTCGCGGATCTGGTGGAAGCCGGGCACGACGTGCGCTGGTGGCGCCGCGACCGGGCCAGCTTCGAGGATGTGCTGGAGGCCGGCGGCATCACTGTCATCGATCATGCCGGCAGCCGCAAGATCACTGTTGCGCCCACCGATGACCTCGCCGCCGCTCTCGACGGCGCCGCGCTCATTCTCGCGCCGATCCCCGCCTTTGCGCAGGAGGACATCGCACAGGCGCTGGCGCCGCATCTCGTCGACGGGCAGGTGATTTACCTGCCGCCCGGTACGTTCGGCTCGTATCTCATGCTGCGGCGCATCCGCGAATGCGGATCGACGGCCGACGTCGCCATCGCCGAGACCGGTACGCTGCCGTGGCTCGCCCGTAAGCAGGGGCCGCTTCACGTGCGCATCACCACCCGCGCCTCGCGTCTGCCCACCGGCGTGCTGCCTGCCCGCCTCACGGACCATGCGCTCGCCGTCATCGGCGAGGCGTTCCCGGGCGTGATCGAGCCCGTGGAGGACGCGCTTTCGGGCGCACTCATGAACGCCGGCCCGATCATCCACCCGCCGCTCATCCTCATGAATGCGGGGCCGATCGAGCATTTCGACCGCTGGGACATCCACAACGAGGGCACGCAGCCGGCCATCCGCCGCACCCACGCGGCGCTCGACAACGAGCGCATCGCCGTGCGTGAGACATTGGGCTATGGTGCGCCGCATTTCCCGCTCGCCGATCACTACGAAACCAGCAACTGGATGTACGGCAACCTCGCGCACGACAAGCTGGTCGATTCCGGCGACTGGCACGAGGCGCTCGATCTGAAGACGCACCGCTACATGCGGGAGGATGTCGGGCTCGGCCTTGCCTTTCTCGTCTCAGTGGGCAATTGGGCGGGGGTGCCGACGCCGGTCGCTGCCGGGCTGCTCGCCATCGCCTCTGCTGTGGCTGAAACGGATTTCCGCGCGCAAGGCCGCACCTTCGAGAACCTCGGCCTTGACGGGCTCGACAGGGCGCAACTGCAGGCAATCCTGCGGGAGGGGCTGTCATGAGCGGGGAAATCGTTGCCTGCATCGGAGCGGGACGCATGGGGCGCGGCATCGCGCAGAGCGTTGCCTACGGCGGCCATGAAATCCGTCTGCTCGACGCGCGGGCGCGCGATGGGGATGCGTTCGACAAGCTCGCCTCGGAGGTTGAGGCTGAAATCCGGCAGGGGCTTGCCGCGCTTGCCGACCTCGGCGTCTTCGACGGCGCGGCCATTGCGGCGATCCTCCGTCGGATCACCGTCTGGCCGCTCGACCGGGCGGCCGAGGCTCTTGCCGGAGCTGCGATCGTGTTCGAGGGCGTACCGGAGGTGCGGGAGGCGAAGGCGGCAGCCTTCGCCCTGTTTGACGCCCACGCGGAGCACGACGCCATCCTGGCCTCCACGACATCGACCATGCTGTCGACCGATCTGGCGCAACTCACGCAGCGGCCGCGCTCTTTCCTGAACGCACATTGGCTGAACCCGGCCTTCCTGATGCCGCTCGTCGAACTCAGCCCCTGCGCGGAGACGGACGCGGACGTCCTTGCGCGCCTGCGCGCGTTTCTGGAACGCCTCGGCAAGGTGCCCGTCGTCTGCAAGGCTTCGCCCGGTTACATCGTGCCGCGCATCCAGGCCCTTGCCATGAACGAGGCGGCGCGCCTCGTCGAGGAAGGGGTGGCGAGCGCGGAGGATGTCGACAAGGCTGTGACCTACGGCTTCGGCTTGCGCTTCGCGGTGCTCGGTCTGCTCGAATTCATTGACTGGGGTGGCGGCGACATCCTCTATTACGCGAGCAATTATCTGGCCGAGGCGTTCGGTGACGACCGGTTCGCGCCACCCGGCATCGTGCGCAGGAACATGGAAGCGGGCCGGATCGGGCTCAAGTCCGGCGCGGGCTTCTTCGACTACGCGGGCGTGGACGTCGACGCGTACCGCCGCCGGCGGATGGCGGCGTTCGTCGACGCGCTCCAGGCCAACAGATTGCTGCGGCCGCCGGCAATAGGCGAAGACTGATCAGCCGCCGAGATTCCGCGTATTCTGCAATATCCGGTGCAGGATGGCGACGAAGTGGCGATATTCGGCCTCATCGATGCCATCGAACATCTGCTGGAACATCCTATACATATTCGGCCACAGCCGCTCGAAGGCAGCGCGTCCCTCGGCCGTGATGGTGATGTCGCGGATGCGCATGTCCTCCGGGCGCGGCGTGCGGCGGATATATCCCTGCGCCTCCAGCGAATCGAGCGTGCGGCTCATGCTCGACTGCTCGGTGACGGCGAACACCGACAGTTCGTTGATCGTCAGCGAAGGTGCGACGGAGAGGATGGCGAGCACCCGCATCTTCACCGTCGTGATGCCAAGCGCTTTCAGCTCGTCCGAAAGGCTGGCGTTCCAGCGCGCGATGACGCGGTTCATCAGGTAGGGCGCGAACTGATTCAGGCCGATTTCGCCGATGGTTGGCAAGACCGTGTCATCCTCCTCCGAACGAAGAACTGTTCCCGCAAACCGATCCTGCATCGACACCCGCTTCCACTGATCTTCAGTTGCTGATCGGAGTGATATGGCAGCATTCTCGAAGAGGCACAATCGCTATAGCATCGAACCAAAAAGCGTGTGCACTTTTTGGAAAAATTTGATGCGTAGACAAGTGGTTAGAGTGGCGATGCGATTTCGTTTGAATGTCTGCCGCTTGTCTTATGACTCTAACGGCGCACCTGATAGCCTGCTTCCTCCCTGTCCCAGACGCCGGGCAGGCGCCCCTCCTCGCGTAGGGCGAACTTGCGGATCTTGCCGTTTTCCGTAAGCGGCATCTCTGCCACGATCCGCACGAAGCGCGGCACGGCGAAATAGGGCAGCTTGCCCTCGCAGTGCTGAACGATGTCAAGTGGTGATAGGGCGCCGGGGGTCACGAGCACCACGGCGACGGCTACCTCATCCTCGCCGAGCTCCGAGGGCAGCGGATAAGCCGCGCACGCCTCGATGGCCGGGTGGGCGAGCAGCGTCTGCTCCACCTCCCACGACGAGATGTTTTCCCCACGCCGCCTTATGGCATCCTTGGTGCGGTCGATGAAACGGTAATGGCCGTCCTTTTCGCGCACGACGCGGTCGCCGGTGTGGAACCACAGGTTGCGCCAGGCTTCCACCGTCTTGTCGGGCATGCCGAAGTAGCCGGTGGCGAAGGCGAAGGGTTCGTGCGCGCGCAGGAGCAGTTCGCCCGCCTCGCCGTCGGGTACCGGCGTGTCGTCCTCATCGACGACACGTGCTTCCATGCCGTCGATCAGATAGCCCATCGTGCCCGGATGATCCGAGGGGATGGGGCTGCCGAAGACGAAATTCGTCTCCGTGGAGCCATAGGCGTCGAGCAAGGGCACACCGAAGCGGTCCAGGAACGGGCCGTGGAAGCGGCCGGGAACGCCGCCGCCGAGCGCCGCGCGGATGGCATGGTCGCGATCGTCGGCCGCAGGCGGGCGGGAGAGCAGAATGGCCGCCATGGCTCCGAGCAGGTAGGTAATGGTCGCGCCGTGCTCGCGCGCGCTGTTCCAGAAGCCCGATGCCGAGAACTTCGGCAAGATCACGAACCGGCAGCCATGCAGCAGTGCCTGAAAGAACGTGTTGAGCGCGTTGGTATGGAACAGCGGCAGGGTGGTGAACAGCACGTCGTCCGCCGTCAGGGCGAACGCCCTGCCGGTGTTGACGCCCCACCAGAACATCTGCGCGTGCGGGCAACAGACGCCCTTCGACGGGCCTGTGGTGCCGGACGTATAAAGGATGGCAATGGTATCGCCTGGCCGCAGCGCCGCTGCGTCGGCGCGCGGGCCCGGTATGGGCAGTGGGTGCAGTGTTAGCCCTCTGCCGGTGGTGTCTTGCGTTCCGTCGAGCGTCCAGATCAGGTCCGGCACCGGCCCGTCCGCCTCGATGCCCGATTGCAGCGAGGGAAGCAACGCGTGCTCGATGACGAGCAGCTTCGCGCCCGAATTCGTCAGGATATGCGCGAGCTGCACGCCCCGCGAGGCCGTGTTGATCGGCACTGCGATGGCGCCGATCGAGGCGCAGCCGAGGAAAACCTGCAGGAACTCAAGCCGGTTGGAGGCCATGATCGCGACACGGTCGCCCTTCGCGATGCCGGCGTCGAGCAGTGTGCGCGCGGCTGTCGCTGCAAGCTGCTCGACTTCCCCGAAGCTCAATGTCGTATCCGCAAAAGTGACGAACGGCCGCTCGCCGAGCGCCGCCGCCCGGCGGACCAGAAGGGCCGGCAGGGTGCGCTCTGGAGGCGGAAATTCATCCGCGAGGGCCGCTCCAGCCGACAGTGCAGGATTGCTGTTCGGATTGCTCAATCGTCCCTCCCGGACCTTGCGTCCGTCCCTTTTGTTGGTGTCGACACACGATATTATATATTTAAAATTTTTGAAATACCCTCTATCGTCAGGAGAACCAACGCATCCGACAACCGGAGGGGAACCATGGCTCCGACAGCGTCTCCATTCGCAGCCTTCGCTGCATCTGCGCTGCGCGCGCCGGATGCGCTGTTTCTGACCGCTCCGGCGAGCGCGGGATTGAGCTACGCACCGGACGGCTTCCGCATTTCCTACGGTGAGCTTCTCGCGCAGGTAGGGGAGTTGCGGACGTGCTACCGGGCCGCAGGTTACGGGCGGGGAACGCGCGTTGCGCTGCTGCTTGACAACCGGCCGGACTTCTTCGCGCATTGGCTGGCGCTCAACGCGCTCGGTGCATCGATTGTGCCGCTCAATCCCGATCTGCGGGCGGACGAAATGGCGTTCCAGCTGTCGTTGTCGCGGGCGCAACTCGTGGTCGCTGCGCGCGAGCGCATGGACGGCATGCGCGGTGTCGAACTGACACAGGCACGCCTGATCGAGGCGGGCGATGCCGTTCCCCCGGCGCAGGTCGACACACCCGATGACGGCGAGCCCCTGGATGACGACGAATGCGCACTGCTCTTCACCTCCGGCAGCACGGGCAAGCCGAAAGGGTGCATCCTCTCGAACCGCTATTTCATCCAGTTGTCCGAGTGGTACGTGACGCAGGGCGGCATCGCCTCGCTGACGCCGGGCGAGGAAGTTGTGCTGACGCCGCTGCCCATGTTCCACATGAACGCGCTCGGGTGCAGCGCGGTCGGCATGATGCGCATCGGCGGCGCGGTGGTGCCGCTTGACCGCTTTTCTGCCCGCCGCTGGTGGGCGAGTGTCGCGGACAGCGGTGCCACAGTGGTGCACTGCCTTGGTGTTATTCCCGCCATCCTGCTGGAACTTTCCGTCTCGCCCGACGAGCGTCGCCACCGGGTCAAGTTCGCGCTGGCACCGGGAGTCGACGCAAACCACCGGGCGGCTTTCGAGGCGCGTTACGGCATCCCCATCGTCGAGGCATGGTCGATGACGGAGACGGGGGGAGCCGCCGTCACCTCCACAGCGGGCGAGGGCAACGCCTTCGGGCCGCGCTGCATCGGCCGGCCGGCGCCCTCCATGGACTACCGTCTGGTTGACGATGCCGGCATGGACATGGTGCCCGGCCAGCCGGGGGAACTGCTGGTGCGCGCCCGCGGCGCCGATCCCCGCCAGGGCTTTTTCAGCGGCTATCTCGACGATCCGCAGGCGACGGAGGAAGCCTGGGCGGGCGGCTGGTTCCACACCGGCGATGTCATCTACGGCGATAACAAGGGGTTGCTGTATTTCTTCGACCGCAAGAAAAGCATCGTCCGGCGCAGCGGCGAAAACATCGCTGTGCTGGAGGTCGAATCCGTGCTCAACCAGTTGCCCGACATCGAAACCAGCGCCGTCGCACCCGTTCCCGATCCGCTGCGCGGGGAGGAGGTCTTCGCCTTCGTCGTCGTGGCGGAATCGGCGGCGCAGGACATCGGGCTTGCGCAAGCCATTCTCGAACAGGCGGCGCAAACGCTCGCCTATCACAAGCTGCCGGGCTACGTCGCCTTCGTCGACACCCTGCCGCTCGCCGCGACCCGGAAACTCGCGCGCGGTGTCATCAAGGAGAACGCCGCGCGCGCGGTTGAGGATGGCTCCGCCTTTGATTTGCGAGCGCTGAAAGGCGGTTTCCGGACCCGTTAGCTACTGCCGATCTGGAGCGCTTGCCGTATGCCGCGCGCTTCCAGAAGGGGCAATACGTTGTCGCGGAAGTACGGAAATTCCGCGACATAGTCGACGAAGGAAAGCGTGGTGCCGCGAAAGCCGGCTTCGTGCAGCGACCCGATGCCTTCAGCGACCTGCTCCGGCGTGCCCACGAGCGGGAAGCCGCCGTGCCCTGCCGCCATCCTGTCGCGGATCAGCGCCAGCTGATCGTGGGGGAAGGAATGCGCGTGTGCGAACTGAAGCTTGATGAGATTGTCGACAGCGCCCCAATCCGCATTCGTCTGGCCGGTATGCTCGAGATAATCCCTCGCTTCCTTCTCTGTCGGCCGGCAGACGATGTGGGAAAAGGTGAGCACGTCCACGCTCCTGCCGACGTCGATAGCTTGCTGCTTCAGCGCCGCGATCTCCTCCTTCGAGCGCGACAGGTCAATGGCGGGCGTGAATAGGAAATCCGCGTTGCGAACGGCAAATTTCCGTCCCTCTTCGGAACCGGCGGCGTTCAGAATCGGAATGGGCGAGGTGGGACGCGGGGCTCCCAGCACGTTCCGGAGTTTGAACCAGGTTCCTTCCCAGTCGAAGCTTTCGGTAGAACTCCAGAGCCTCCTGACGATGTCGAACCACTCCTGTGCATAGCCGTAGCGGGTTTCGTGGTCGTCGGGCAGCTCGATGCCGAGAGCGTCGTATTCAGGTTTGTTCCAGCCGGCGACGATGTTGAGGCCACTTCGCCCGCCGCTGATTTGGTCGATGGTTGCAAGCTGCTTGGCGAGCACGACCGGGTGGTTCGCAACCGTGTGGACCGTGGCGAAAACCGAGATGTCGCGCGTGCTGGCGAGCAGACCGGCGGCCCAGGTGACGGTTTCCAGTACATTGCCGTGAAAATTGGTTTCGCCGCCGTAGCCGATCCAGCGGGCGATAGGCAGCATGAAGTCGATGCCGGCATCGTCCAGCATCCGTGCCAGCTTGAGGTTGTTGGCCCAGGAGTTGTCCCAGCGCTCGGACGCCTTGGTCACGGTCATGCCGCCCGAGCAATTGGTTGCGAAAGTGCCAAGCAGGAACGTGCCCGCATTGAACATGCGATTGGTCATTCTGAATCCCTCACGGATTTATGTTATAATTTATAATAGAAAATCTATTTAATATTTCGATGGACGTCAAGCGCCATTTGGTTTCATCCTGCGCGAGAAGGGAGGGAGTCGATGACGGAGCAGGAGGGACGCGAGGCGCCGCCGGGCGCGTTGGACCGGAGCTGGCATCTGGGGCGCTCGCCGCTCGAAATCGACGTCGCGGAGTTCGAGTACGCGCTGATGCGATCGTTCGAGGCATTCGGCTCATGGCAGGCCGAGTGTCTTGCGACAGTCATCGACTTTGCCGCAAGTGGACCGGAAAACGCGCTCCTGCATGTCATCCGTATGGACGACCGGCCCAAGAGCGTGCGCGACCTCGCCTACATGACTAACCGCGAGGACATTCCAAATATTCAGTACAGCCTGCGCAAGCTGATCAAGGGCGGGCTCGTCGAGCGCCACGGCAGCGGACGTTCGGGCGTGTTCTATACGGCGACGGAACTCGGGCGGCGGGTGACCGACCGCTTCGCCGACGTGCGTGCGATGCTTCTGATCGAGGCGGTGCGGCAGGTGCCGGGCCTGGCTCAGCGGCTTACGGACGCGGCGAAAACACTGGAGCTGATGATGGGCATTTATACGCAGGCTGCACGCGCCGCGGCCATCCGCCGTCGCCGTTCGGACCAGATCGCCACGACCCGGACCGAGCAGGACACGCCCCGCTAGAGCATCGGATTTTTTCCGAAAAGTACGTGCACTTTTCGGAAAAAATCCGATGCATAAACAAAAAGTTAGGGCGGCCGAATGATTCCAGTTGAACGTCCGCCGCTCTAGGAGCGTCAAACGGAAAAATGAATATTGCCTACCAGATGGGCTTGGTGCATGAGCAAACGAGTGAAACGACGTGGCATGTTTCCCGTTTCTGTCCGCCGATCCGGCAGGTATGCCGGATTTCAGTTCAAGGCGTTGCCGATCAGGAAACCGGAGCCACCGCCGAGGCCCGGGCCTGGATGGGTAGCCGCACCGATGTGGTAGAGACCGCGCACGTGTGTCGTATGGTTGATCGAGGTAGCAAGCGGTCGCCAGATGAAGAACTGGTCGATGCCGCAATGGCCGCCGTAGGGATCGCCGCCGACCAGATTGACATTCAGTGCCTGCAGATCGGCGGGTGAATAGCTCTTACGAGCGATGGCCGCGCTGTCGAAGTTTTCGATGTGGCGACGCAGGATCGCTTCGACACGGTCGGCGAATTGCTCGCGGATCGCGTCCGTCCAGCGGCCGTCGCTTTCGGTCGCGATTTCGCTGGCGGCATCGCCTTTGATATGGCGCGGAGCCTCGGGCAATTGCAACCACAGGATTGCTCCTCCATCCGGCGCGCGGCCGGGATCGAGCGCTGTCGGCTGGCCGACGCAGATGGTCGGCACGGCAGGCAGCAGACCGCGCTCGGCTTCATTGGCGGCGCGGGATACGCCGTCAAGCCCGGGCGTCAGGTGGATCAGCGCTACCTCGTCTAGTCCCGCGCCCTTCCATTTCGGCTTCTCCCGCAGGGCGTAGTGGATCTGCATGTTGCCCTTGCCATAGCGGTAGCGGGCAACCCCGTCAGTCACCTCCTGCGGAACGGCCCCGCCTGCCAGCAGTTTGCCATAGAGCTGGGACGGGGCCACCGAGCAGATGACGCCCTTTGCGGCGGTGAGCACGTCGCCGCCGACGAGGCGCACGCCTCTGGCGGTGTTGGTGCCGTCCACCATGACCGTGACGACTTCCGCGTTGGTGCGCACGGAACCGTTCTGCTCGGCGATCAACCCCTCGAAGGCCCGCACGGCGTTGACCGCGCCGCCCTTGACGATGGGCGCCCCTGCTGCTTCCAGCGCGAAGCCGATGACCTTCACCATCTCGCCCGAATAGGCACTTTCGGGGTTGAGGCCGCAGTGCAGCACCCAGGGCGCGAAGAGGCCATGCACGAGGTCGGATCTGTAGCGCGTTTCGAGATAGGGACGAGCGGGTGTGAGCGCCTCGCCGAAGAAGGCGGCGAGGCCGCGCAGGCCGCGCTTCCAGGCCTCCTTCATGATGGCTTTCAGCATGTCGAGCGACCATATCCGCCCGCCGAGCAGGCCGAAGACGAAGTTGGCATTGGCGCTGAAGCCGTCCATTTCCCGCTGGAAGGCTTCGCCGTCAACCGGGTCGGCCGCGTTGAAGGCGGCGATGTTTTTGGCCCTGTCTGTGCTCAGCACGAGATGGTGGCCGTCGGGAAGGATGACCGCTGTGGGACTCTGTGTGTTACAGAACTCCAACCCGTGCCGGGCGAGATCCGCTCCCAGGACGGAATAGGCGGGCGACGTGGTGAACAACACGAAGGTGGTCGCCATCACGTCATGGATGAAGCCGGGCGCGGTGATGGCTTCGGTGCGCAGGCATCCGCCGGCGACCGCCTCGCGTTCCAGCACCAGCACCTTGTTCCCTTTCTTGCCCAGCATGGCTGCTGCGACGAGGGAGTTGATGCCGCTCCCCACGACAATGTAATCCGCGTCGGCCATCCCTCTCACCTCCTTGGTCACTGCCTCAGCCGCGCGGCACCAGGGCGATGGCGCGCACCGGGCTGCCGGTGCCACCAACAATCTTGAGCGGGGCCACCACCAGCAGGGCGCCAGTCGGCGGCAACCTGTCGAGATTGACGAGGCTCGCAAGGCCGTAGCTGCCTACGCCGAGCAGCAGGTTGTGCGCGGGGAAGGGTGGATCGAACGTAGCGGCGTTGCCCGCATCGGTGCCGACGCATTCCGTGCCGAAGCCGAGCACGCCTTTCTCCACCAGATAGCGCACAGCATCGACGCTGGGACCAGGCGTGTGCGGGCCGTTCTCGTCGGTATTGAGGAATGCCTCGGTGCTGGTGTTGCGCGGATACCAGTCCGAGCGTAGCAGCACCCAGGAGCCCTTCGGGATGGCGCCGTGTTCCGCTTCCCAGCCCTTGATATCATCGGCAGTCAGCAGGAAATCGGAATCGGCGGCCACCTCTTTTGAGCGGTCGATCACGACGGCGGGTGCCACGAAGTGCTGCACCGGCACGGTGTCGGTCGTGTTGTCCGGCAAGTCCTTGCCGGAAACCCAATGCACGGGTGCGTCGAAATGGGTGCCGGTATGCTCGCCGAGTTCCAGCCAGTTCCACGCCCACCACGGTCCATCCTGATCGTAGGCGGAGATCTTGTGGATCGCGACCTTGGGCGTGTTCCTGGCGAAATCCGGCGGCAGATGCAGGACCGGCGTGTCCGGGCCGAGCGGGGCGGTCAGGTCGACGACCTCTATCGTGCCTGCTGCAAGAGCGGTTGCGACATTGGCCAGATATTGCTGCGTGCTCATGTTCCACCTCTCGTGATTTTTCGGGTTTGGCCTCCGCCGGTCGAGCCGATCCGGCAATCGTGGCGTGAAGCGGCATCAGGGGACGGCGTGACGTTGCGATTGAAAGCATAGCTGGAAAACGGGGCAGGAAAAGATATTTTATGTTCAAAATATCAATCGGAGCGGGGAGGACGGAGGCGATCGCGCAAACCGCTTGATCGATCATCGGTCCACGTTATAAGTTTAAGCTTAAAAAATATGAGGGGAACTAAAGTCGACATCGAGATATAACAGGGAGGCAGCCGGTCATGGCTCTGGAACGCCCTCTTGCCCGCTATGCACGCTTCACCACCACCGCCGTGGATGAAGCTCGGGAGCAGGTTGCGAAGGTTTACTGTGATCATCATCTGGACCTTCTCGGGGATGCGCGTCGGCTGGACGCGTGGCAGAATATGGTGCGCCTCGGTTCGATGAGCGTCGGCGCGATGAGTTATGGCGCCGACGTGGACATCGCTCCGGGGCAGCTCGGGGATTTCTATCTCCTGATGCTGCCACATGCCGGCACGGCCGACATTCAGCACGGCCGGCAGCGGGCCGTTGCGACGAGCAGATGCGGGACGCTGCTCAATCCCGATGACCTGACACGAATGCGCTGGTCCGCGGATTGCGACAAGATCATGGTCCGCATCGACCGGCAGGCGCTGGAGCAGCAGCTCTCCAGCATGCTGGGCGGCGTCCCGGTGAGGGGCATCGCCTTCGACCTCGCTACGCCGCTCAGCGGGGGGATGGCGCGGTGGTGGCGCACGGTCGGCCTGCTGATCGAGGATCTCGACGCATCGCCGCACGCCCGTTCCTCCCTTGCCGCCAGCCTGCACGAATCCCTGTTGCTTGTGAGCCTGCTGGAGCACCAGCCCAGCAACTACAGCGACCGCCTTTCCGCCCGCTGCGCCGGCATAGCGCCCCGCCATGTGCGCAACGTCGAAGCCTATATCGAGGCGAATGCCGACAAGCCGCTCACCATAGATGATCTCGTGGCCGTGAGCGGCGTAAGCAGCCGCGCGCTGTTCGAGGGCTTTCGCCGGTTTCGCGGCGTCTCGCCGCTCGCCCATGTCCGCACCGTGCGCATGCGCATGGTGCGCGAACGGCTGCTCAACCCGCGGGACAACGACACCGTCACCTCCGTCGCCACCGATTGGGGCTTCCACCAGCTTGGCCGCTTCGCCGCGCAATACCGGCAGATGTTCGGCGAAACGCCGTCTCAGACCCTGCGCCGGGGTTAACGGACACTGCCACTGCCGCCGGTCAGTTCCGCGATGGCCTGGCCAGCGCCTTCTGGCCCCAGCGCTGTATAGCCACCGTCCACCTTGAGCTCGGAGCCGGTGGTGAAGCTTGCTCGGTCCGACAGCAGGAACAGCACGCCTGCCGCCACTTCCGCGCCGCGTCCAACCCGGCCGAGCACATGGTATTGCCCGCCGACGCGATCGGCCTTCTCCTGATCGTTGCCGGACAGGCCAGCAATGGGATCGCTCCATATCCAGCCTGCAATCAGGGTATTGGCACGGATGCCGTCCTTCGCATAATCCAGTGCCTGCGAATGGGTCAGATGCAGGATCGCGGCTTTCGAAACCGGGTACGTCCAGCGGCCCGATTGGGCTGCGTAAGCGCTGATCGAGGAGATGTTGACGATCGCGCCCTTCGTCTTCGCCAGATGCGGCCGGGCCTTTTCGCTCAACAACGCGCTCGAGACGACGTTGGTATTGAGCGTGTTGAGCCATGACTCGCGACTGCTCGCGGCGCCGTCGTCGTCATAGACGGCCGCGTTGTTGACGACGAAATCCAGCCGGCCGAGCGCGACGGCGGCGGACACCAGAGCGTCGAGGTCCTCGTCCTTGCGGATATCGGCCTCGACGTAGCGTACCTTCTGGCCCAGCTCCCGGGCGACGGTCTCGCCGGCTTCCTTGCTGCGGGCACCGATGACGACCGTCACACCGGCCTCGACCAATGCCTTCGTGATGTCCAGTCCGATGCTGGCCGCGCCACCCGTAACGATGGCGACTTTCCCGTCAAAGCCCGTCATTGGCATGTTCCTCTGAGTTCCGGTCGTTGCAGATAGTTGTAGCCTCCGCCGAAGTAGAGCAGCGGTTCGCCTTCGTCATGGCGGTGCCCGATCACCTCGCCAATAAAGATGAGATGGTCTCCAGCGTCGAGCGTTTGCCTGATCCGGCAGGAGAACTGGGCCAGGGCTCCGGCGATTACCGGCACGCCGTCGAGGTCCTCGAAGGCGATCTCCACTTCCGGACTGTTGCGTGACGAGAAGTGACGCGACAGGCGCTGCTGCTCACGGCTGAGGACGGAAAGCCCGTAGTGACCCGACTCCTGCAGCGCCTGCCGCATCGCGGCGCGCTGGTCGATGCAGATGAGGACGAGCGGCGGCGTAAGCGAAACGGAGGTGAACGCATTCGCCGTCATGCCATGAATGCGATCACCCCAACGGGTCGTCACGACGAGCACCCCCGTCGCGAACCGGCCGAGGGTCCGGCGCAACTGGACCGGATCGATCGTTGAAACCCTCTCGCTCATGCCGCCTTCCCCAGAAATGTATCGGCCGCATGCGGATCGGTGATGATGGGGAAGAAGGTGCGTGGGTCGTTGAAGCCGTTCACGAACCAGTGTGCCACGCGCGGATCGTGCTGGGCTGCGCCGAACAGCCTCTGCAGGTTCTCCGTCGGTGGCAGCAAGGTGCCGTTCGTCCATTGCACCACGTACTGCGCGTAATCCCAGTAGCGGTCGAAGGCACCTTGCATGAAGGCTGCGTCGAACGGCCGGTCGCCGTGGTCGAGAATGGCGGCGAGATAAGCGGCCGCCGCGTGACTGGCATTGTTCGATCCCTGACCGGTAACAGGATCGTTGAGGCAGACGGAATCGCCCACGCCAAGTGCGAACCCGCCGGAGGGAAGCGTCAGGATCGGTTTGCGGACGGTGGGCGGGAAGCGGCCGGCGAGCACGCCGAGGTCGTCGGTGAGCACGCAGTCCTTGCTGCGCTCGTATTCCTCCGGCACGAACTCCTTGAGGATGCGCAGGCTTTCCGCAAGATGCTCCTGCGGGCTCGTCACCCCGGCCCACTTGTCCATCGGCCCGCCGATGACGCCCTCGAAGACCATGATCTCGCATGGACCGCTGAGAGTGAGTGAGGGGAAGACAAAATACTCTCCAATACCGGGCATGAAGTTGAAGTTGACGGCCGTATGCTCCTCGCGTGGACGCATACCGTGCACGTAGGTCAGTGCGAGCGATCGCTGCGGCTTGTCGAAGAGCGAGCGGCTGGCGTCGCGCTCGAACAGCTTGCCGATCTCGCCCTTGCCGGACGCGACGATCACGAGATCGCTTTCCCTGTGCAGGGCCTCGAGTTCGGGAATGCCGACGTCCGCAATGCGCAGTTCTCCACCCGCGGCGACGAATTCATCCATCCAGCGGGGCATCTTGAGACGCTGGTCGATGGCCTGCGCCGGTGCATCGAGGCGGGACGACCATTTCAGGGCGGTCCCGCCGCCGGGCTCGAGCAGCGCAAACTGGATGCCCTCGACCGGAACCTCTCCCTCCCAGAAATTGAGGCCGACATCGCGCTCGTTCTGCAAGGCGCGGTCGAACATGCACTGGCTGGAGGTGACGCGTCCGTTGTAGATCTGCTCGCCGGTCTGGTTGGAAGTGATCACCACTTCATAGCCGTGCCTGAGCAACCCAATTCCGAGCTGCAGGCCAGCCTGACCCGCGCCGACAATAGCAATTCTCGTCATTTTTTCCTCTCTGATATAGTTCTCAATCAGAAGAAGGTGACGAATAGTTTCGTTTGAGACTATGCGCGGAGCGCGGCAGCTGTGCGAAAAGTGCGGAATATTGCACCGCGTCCCCACCGCCGTCGGTTCAGGATTTCTTCCGAGCCGCCCAGCTCTCGTCCCACTTCGGACGGTCGAGCTGGAACAGGTCTGTCGACCGAAGATAGCCGCCGCTTCCATGCATCCGGGCGACGAGGCGCAGGGCTGTTGTGTCGATGTGGCAACGCTTCTCGTCCAGAACGAAATTGT
Organism: Pseudochelatococcus sp. B33; assembly: GCF_053570585.1. Taxonomy (NCBI): domain Bacteria; kingdom Pseudomonadati; phylum Pseudomonadota; class Alphaproteobacteria; order Hyphomicrobiales; family Chelatococcaceae; genus Pseudochelatococcus; species Pseudochelatococcus sp. B33. The sequence continues at coordinate 42,718 of NZ_JBSEFH010000033.1, forward strand.
CTTCCACATGGGCACAGATAACGCGACCGATGACGATGGTCTGGCGCGGCCCCGTGACCAGCGACGTCAGCATGCGGCATTCGAGGGAAACCGGAGACTCGCGGATGCGCGGCGGCGCGACTGAGGAGGAAGGCTCGGCCGTCAATCCGGCGAGCGCAAGTTCATTGACTTCGGGCGGCGCGTCGATGCAGGTCAGGTTCATGGCCTCGGCATTTGCCTCCGCGACAAGGTTGACGACGAACTCGCCGGTCGAGAGGATGTTGGCGGCCGTATCCTTCAGCCGCCCCGAGCCTGGCATGATCCCGACCGCGAGGGTGGGCGGGTCGTCGCCCATCATGTTGAAGAAGCTGAACGGCGCGGCGTTGAGCACGCCGTTTTCCGACAGCGTCGTGATCCATGCGATCGGCCGCGGCACGATGCACGCGGCGAGTACCTTGTAACGGTCCCGCGCCGTCAGCGCTTCCAGATCGAACAGCATGCCAACCTCAGTCTGTGAGTGTGTCGGGTTCCGCGGCCAGCGCCGAAACGGCCCTTTTGGGCCGGTTGTCGACGGTGAGTTGGAAGATGTCGGGGCGCGCGTAGTGACCTGTGACGTCGAAATCGAACTTGCCGCGCGCAATCTGGTCGAGATCGATGTCGGCGTAGAGAATGGTCTCCCCGCTGAAATCCGGGCCGGCGAGGACGCGGCCGAGCGGGTCGACGATCGCGCTGCCGCCGCGCATCATCACGGTGTCCGGCGCATCGCCCATGGCGGACTCGTGCGCGTCCCCATAAGCGGATCGCTTGATATGTTGGCAAGCCGTGAGCACGAAGCAACGTCCTTCCAGCGCGATGTGCTGCATGGACGGCAGCCAAGTGTCGCGGTCGTCCGCAGTGGGCGCGCAGTAGATGCCGATGCCCTGCGCGAACATGTGCATGCGCAGCATCGGCATGTAGTTCTCCCAGCAGATCACCGCGCCGATGCGCCCGAGCGGCGTCTCGAATACGGGCAGGGTGGAGCCGTCGCCGAAGCCCCAGATCAGCCGCTCGCCGGCGGTGGGCATCAGCTTGCGGTGCTTGCCGACGAGCCCCCGGTCGCCGTCGAAGAACAGGACGGTACAATAGAGGGTGCCGCCGTCGCGCTCGATGCAGCCGATCACCGCGAACAGGCCGGTCTCGGCGGTCGCCGCCGCGACGACGGCCACCTCCTCGCCGTCGAGGTCGATCGCGCCCGCGTGGTAGCGGCGGAATGCCTCGCGCCCCTCCGGCTTGCGCAGGCCGATGGGGGCGCCGAAGGAAGCGCCCTTGGGGTAGCCGCCGAGGAAGGCCTCGGGGAACACGATCAGTCTCGCTCCCGCTTGGCCGGCTTCCCGGATGAGTGCGGCCGCCTTCTCGGCCGAGGCGCGCGGATCGTCCGGAATGGAGGCGGTCTGGGCGACTGCGGCCTTGTATGTCGTTCTGGTGCTTGCGTTCATGGTGCTGCTCCGGTCCGTTCCCTCTGTTCCGTTTATACCGACGTTCCCGGTCTTCGACCGGTCGCGTGTGGGCATCGCTCAAGCGCAGCGCGGGCTTGACTGAATCCCGATGAGTCAAACTCATCGGGATTCAGTATTATATGACCGACCTTACCCGCCGGCGGATGCTGCGACCGCTCGCGCGAGCACGCCGTCCGGCTCGCCGAGGCTCAGGGCGATGTCGAAATGATTGTGCCGCGGCATGTCAATAAGCTCGCCCTCGTGGCCGGCAGCGGTCCAGGCGGCGTAATAGTCGGCAGTCTGCCGACGGAACTCCGCGGTTTCGAGTCCGCCCACCGATGCCAGAAGCCGGGCCGCGGAGCGCTGTGGGATGTGACGGATGGGACTGTTGCGTGCGATGGCGCCATCGTCGAGCCCGAGCCAGGCGTCGATGTGGGTGTGGCGCAGCGGCTCGATGTCGTGGAGACCGGAGAGCGCCAGTGCCGTGCCGATGACATCTTCCGGCACGCCGAAGTCCCAATGCCAGCCTCCTGCGAGCAACATGCCGACGAGATGCCCGCCGGCGGACGATCCGCCGATGGCCACGGGACCGGGCGCAATGGAGAAGCGCTCGCGGCTTGCGTGGAGAAAGGCGAGCGCGCTGCGTACCTGCCGCACGATCTCGTCGAGCTTGACGGCCGGGGCGAGCGTGTAGTTGACAACGGCGACCGCCATACCGTGCGCGCGGGGACCGGGCACGACGAAAGCGTTGTCGTCCTTGGACGTGGCTCTCCAGTACCCACCGTGAATCCACAGAAAGACAGGTGCGTCTGGATGGGCGGGGTAGAAGTCGAGCGTCTCGCCGCTCACCGGATCATAGACGATGTCGGCAAGGTGCGGGACCTCCCGCTTCACACGCTCGCTTCCGGCCACGTAGCGGGCATATTCAGCATCGAAGGAAGGGACGCTCTCGCGGGCGTTGTACTCGCGGTCGAGTGTCGCCTTGTCAAGGCCACGATAGAGGAGTTGGTTCGATAACATGCAGTGCCTTTCCGTCCGTCACAGACCGAGGTAGCGCCGGGCAATGTCGGGATCATCCGCCAGTTCCGCAGGCGTTCCAGACCAGACGATGCGCCCCTTTTCCACGATGTTGTGACGGTCGACAAGTGTTGCCATTTCGGACAGGTTCTTGTCGATCACAAGGATCGTCTGGCCCGCGGTCTTCAGATCGTGGAGGCAGCGCCAGATCTCGGCACGGATCAGGGGGGCAAGTCCTTCCGTTGCCTCGTCGAGGATGAGAAGCCGCGGATTGGTGAGCAGCGCCCGGCCGATGGCGAGCATCTGCTGCTCACCGCCCGAGAGCGTGCGGGCCGACTGCCGCCGGCGCTCCCCAAGGCGAGGGAAGAGCGCGATGACGCGCGCCAGCGTCCAGGAGGGGCCCGACCGTCCTGGCCGCGCGGTCGCGATGAGATTTTCCTCCACCGTCAGAGACGGGAAGATGCGCCGTCCCTCGGGAACGAGGCCGAGACCGAGGCGTGCGAGGATGTTCGGCGCCAGTCCGGCGACAGCGTATCCGTCGAAGCTGATATCGCCGGCGCGCGGCTTGATGAGCCCCATGATCGCGCGCACGGTCGTCGTCTTGCCCATGCCGTTACGCCCGATCAGTGATACGACCTCGCCCGCTGTCGCGCTGAACGATAGGCCGAACAGGACACGGCTCTGGGCATAGCCCGCTTCGAGGCCGGTGACGCTCAGCATGGATGCTCCTCCCCGAGGTAGGCGGCCCGGACCTCCGGATGGTCGCGTATCTCGCTGGTCGTGCCGGTGAAGATCACCTTGCCGTAGACCAGCACGCTCACCCGGTCGGCGAGGGCGAAGACCGCGTCCATGTCGTGCTCGATCAGCAGGATAGTGCATTGCCGCTTGAGGCTGAGGAGCAGTCCGGTCATGGCCGCCGACTCTTCCGGCCCCATGCCGGCCATGGGCTCGTCGAGCAGGAGCAGTTTTGGCCGGCGCGCAAGCGCCACTGCGATTTCGAGCTGTCGCCTTTCGCCGTGGGCGAGCACCGAAACGCGACTGTCTGCCCTGTCGGCGAGCCCGACCCGGCCGAGCCACTCACGCGCTGTCTGCCGATTGCGCGCGTTGCGACGCGGATTGGAGAACATGTCGAAGGAGCCACCGTGCTGTGCTTCGATCGACAGCAGGACATTCTCCAGTACCGTGAAATCGAGGCAGAGCTGCGTGATCTGGAACGAACGGCCGATCCCGAGGCGCGCCCGCGCCGGGGCCGGCAGCCGGGTGACGTCTCGCCCGTCGAAGGCGATGCGTCCCGCAGTCGGTGTCAGTTCCCCGCAGATCAGCGCAATCAGGGTGGACTTGCCGGCGCCGTTCGGTCCGATCAGGGCGTGCAGTTCGCCTTCGCGTACGTCGAGCTGCACGTCGTCGGTGGCGACCAGCGCGCCGAACGTCTTGCGCAGGCCGGTGATCTCCAGCACGGGAGGACCGGGCAGGGAGGCGCGCAAGACGGTCGCGGCCTGTTCAGCAATGGCAAGGTCAGTCATGGCGAGGCCCCAGGATGCGGCCAGCCAGCCCCTTGCGGCCGAACAGGGCGACAAGCGTCAGGACCGGTCCCATCACGATCATCCAGTGTTCCGTCCAGCTCGACAACGCCTGTTCCAGCGAGATGAACACGGTCGTGCCGAGGATGGGGCCGAACAAGGTGCCGAGCCCGCCGAGCACGACAATAGCCATGAACTCGCCCGACTTGGTCCACGCTGCCATGTCGGGCGTGATGAAACGCGCGTAGTTCGCCCACAGCACGCCCGCGAGCCCCGTGCCGACGGCGGAAATCACGAAAGCCGCCAGACGGAAGGGGAAAGGCCGGATGCCGAGATTGACGGCGCGCCGCTCGCTCTGGCGCAGGGCCTGCAGGATCATCCCGAAGCGTGAATTGACGACGGATGCGCAGAACGCCGTCCAGGCGACGAGCAACGCGAGGCAGAGGAAGTAGAAGGTCTGCGGCCGGCCGATATCGATGAAGGGCAGTTCGTTGCGGCGATCGATCAGCAGGCCGTCATCACCGCCGTAGACCTGGAGCGAGACGAGGACGAAAAACACCATCTGCGCGAAGGCGAGCGTGATCATGATGAACTGCACGCCGCTCGTGCGCAGCGCCAGCGCGCCGACGAGCGCGGCGAGCAATGCGCACGCCAGCAGCGCGAGCGGCCAGACCACGAGCGCTGCGTTGGTGCCGGACCAGCCGAACAGCGGTTCGCCTCCGAATGTGTGATGGGCGACGATGCCAACGGCATAGCCGCCGAGGCCGAAGAACATGGCATGGCCGAAACTGACCAGCGCACCATAGCCGATGATGAGATCGAGGCTGACCGCCGCGATGGCATAGATGACGATGCGGGTGAAAAGCCCGAGTAGCGCGGCGGAGCCGGTCGCGTCTGCGAAGGATGGCACAGCGAGGAAGACGGCGAGCCCGGCGATGATGAAGGCACGGCGGAGGCCGTCGGCTGTGGCGGTGGTCGCGCGTTTTCCGACAATTGCGAGTTGCGTGGTGTTCATCGGGTCATGACCTCGCGGGCAGGAGGCCGAGTGGCCTGACGAGCAGGACGGCGGCCATCAGCACGTAAATGCTGGCCGAGACGAGGCCGGCACTGAGCGTGTCGGCGATTGAGGGCGGTAGTAACATCTGAAGCCCTTGCGGCAGGTAGGCACGTCCGAGGCTGTCGACCATGCCGACGAGCAGTGCCCCGAGCAGAGCGCCGTAGATCGAGCCCACGCCGCCGATGACGATGACCACGAAAGTCGTAATCAGCACGCGTTCACCCATGCCGATCTCGACCGCAAGCAACGGCGCGGCCATGACCCCTGCCAGACCGCAGAGCAGGCCGCCCAGCCCGAACACGAGCGTATAGAGCTTGCGGATGTCCACGCCCAGCGCGTCAACCATCTCGCGGTCGTCGGCGCCGGCGCGGATCAGCATGCCGACGCGCGTGCGGTTGACGAGCAGCCACAGTCCCGCTGCGACAAGGGCGCCGACCATGATGAAAGCGAGGCGCATCACCGGATAGTCTAGACCCGGCAGCACCGGCACAGACCCCTGCAGGAAAGACGGAATGTCCATCAAGGGCGGGCGGCGGCCGAACACCATGCTGACGGCTTCGTTGGTGAACAGGATCAGCCCGAACGTCGCCAGCACCTGATAGAGGTGATCCCGGCGGTAGAGCCATTGCACGACCGCGACCTCGACGAGGACGGCGTAGAGCCCCGCTCCCGCCAGCGCCGCTGCGACAGCGGCGAGAAAGGACCCGGTGCCGAGAAACGCAAAAGCGGCGCAATAGGCCCCGACCATGTAGAAGGAGCCGTGGGTCAGGTTGATGACGCCCATGATTCCGAAGATGAGCGTCAGTCCCGAGGCCAGCATGAAGAGCATGGCGCTGTATTGCAGGCCGTTGAGGGCCTGTTCGATCAAGAGAAGCATCGGCAACGCCTCACCAGACAACAAGGAGACCCGCCGCGAAACGAATTCGCTGGTGGCAGATCACTGTGTGACGCACTTCGACGCATAGGCGTCACCGTAATCGGAGGCGATCTTCTTCACGATAGTCTGGACGATCTCTCCGGAAGCATTCTTCTCGAAGCGGGTCAAGTAATAGTCCTGAACGGGGTGCTGGTTGGGGCCGAACGCGAACTTGCCGCGCACCGGCGTGAAATCGGCGGTGCGCAGCGCCTGCCGGAATTCCTCCTGCCGGCTGAGATCGCCGTCCACGGCCTTCAGCGCGCTGCCGATGAGGTGCGCCGTGTCGTAAGCCTGTTGCGCGTACATCGTCGGCGTCCGCGAATGGGCATTCTTGAAGGCTGCGACGAAAGCCTGCGATTCCGGATTGTCGAGTTCGGTCGTCCAGAGCGCCGATGCATAGACGCCATCCGCTGCGTTGCCGGTGGCGCCGATCATCCGCGCGTCCATTGAGAAGCTTGGAATGAGCATGGGTATGCTTTTCGGCAGGCCGGCGTTGGCGTACTGCTTGGCGAAATTGATGCCCGCCCCGCCCGGGTGGAACTGATAGATGGCATCCGGCGCGAGCGAGCGCACGCGGGCGAGTTCGACCGAGAAATCCGTTTGGTCGAGCTTGGTATAGATCTCGCCTGCGATCTCACCCTTATAGGTACGCTTGAACCCCTCCAGCGCGTCGCGTCCGGCCTGGTAGTTGGGAGCGAGCAGGACGACGCGCTTGTAGCCGAGTTCGTTGGCGGAGAGCCCGGCGGCCTCGTGGAAGGCATCGTTCTGGTAGGAGGCCACGAAGTAGTTCGGGTGGCACTTCTCGCCGGCGAAGTTGGAAGGGCCGGGGTTGAGGCTGACGTAGAATCCGCCCGCTTCGATCACGCCCGGCGCCACGGCCGTCAGCACATTCGAGAAGTTGACGCCCGTGAACAGCCTGACGCCGCTCTGGATCAAGCGATCCGCTGCCTGCTTGGCATTCGCGGGCTTCAGGGCGTCGTCCTCGATCTCAAGCTTGACCGGTATGCTGCCGAGCGTGCCGCCGCCTTCGTTCACGGCGAGCTGGAAGCCGTCGCGGATATCCTCGCCGATGTAGCCGGCAGGCGTCGACAGCGTGGTGATGAAGCCGATCCGGACAGGCTGCTGCCCGGAGGACTGCGGCCATGCCGTTGTCGGCGAGAGCAGGGCGGTTGTCAACAAGCCGGCCATGACGGTGCGGCGGTTGTAAAGAAGCGCGTTCATTGGCTCAATGCCTCCACAAGGTTGAATGCCGAACTTGCCGACGGCTATTCGCTGGTTCCCACTCTTTTGACTTCTGCGTTTGATTCATGCGCCGCGATTCCTAGACCGCGACGACCGGATGGCGGATCGTGCCGATACCCTCGACGCCGGCCTCGACGACATCGCCCGGCCACAGCCATTCCTGCGGGCTGCGCCCGGCACCCACGCCGTCCGGCGTGCCCGAGGCGATGATGTCGCCAGGTTCGAGGGTGATACCAGCGCTGATGTCGGCAATCAGGGTCGGGATCTTGAACAGCATGTGGCGCGTGTTCGATCGTTGCTTGGTCTCGCCGTTGACGGTCAGCCAGAGATCAAGCCCGTGCGGGTCGGGGATCTCGTCAGCGGTGACGATGGCGGGGCCGAAGGGGGCGTAGGTGTCTTGCCCCTTCGAGTAGATCCACTGGCCGGCACGCCGGTTGTCGCGGGCGCTGATGTCGATCAGGACGCTGTAGCCGAAGACGAAATCGAGGGCTTCGGCCTCCGTGACGCGACGGGCGGTGCGCCCGATGACGACGGCGAGCTCGACCTCCCAGTCGAGCTGCTGGGTGATGCGTCCGTTGTGCTCGATGGCGTCGCCCGGACCGATGACGCTGGTCGGCGGCTTCGAGAAGATAACCGGCTGCTTCGGCAGCTCCTGGGAGGTGTCGAGCGTGCGCGCCGATTCCGCCACGTGCTCGACGTAGTTCAGGCCGATGCCGAAGATGTTCTTGCGCGGCCGGGGTATGGGTGCGAGCAGCCTGACGTTCGCCAGCGGCAGGGCGATACCCACCGGCCAGCGGCCACGATAATCGTCGAGCAGCGCGCGAAGCCCAGCGACTGCGGCGGGGCCGAGAGCGATGAAATCGAGCATGCGGGCCGGCAAGGGAAGCCCCGCCTTCTCGCCGATGTTCTCGACATCGATCACCAGATCGCCCTCGATCGCCCCGAGGCGGGCCGCGGCGTCGATGGCGTCGCGATAAGTAACAAGACGCATGGTCGAAATCCCGGAGCAGAACGCTTATGCTGAAATCGGCTGCTGGCCGCCGTTGTCGCCGAAGGCTTCCTCGCGGTAGAGCCCAAGTGATTGCATCACCGGCAGGTCGTTGAACGAGAACAGGACGGCGTCGTCCCCGTCGGAGGCGTTGGCGTGCTCATGCCAGGCCCAGGACGGGACACAGAATATGTCGCGTTCCTGCCAGTCGAACCGCCGGCCGTTGATGATCGAGTAGCCGCTCCCCTTCGCCACCTGGTAGAGGAAGCTGCCGGTGTGGCGATGCGCCTTCGTATGTTCGCCGGGTCGCAGGAGCTGCATCGAAGCGCCGATGGTCTGCATCACTGGCCCGCCGGTGAGCGGATTGACGTAGTGCAGCAGAATGCCGTCGAAGGGAGACCCGTCGGTCGACTTCTCATAGCGTTGGAGCGATTCGTAGGTCGGCCCCCACTCGTACTTGAAGAGCGGCGAATAGGGTTTGTTCCATTCGGTGCCGTGGGGACGCAGTCCGGGGTTGCCCCAGGCTGCAGTCGAGTCGTTCACGGGGTAGCCGACCGCCTGATGCAGGTCCTCGTGGACCGCGTAGAAATTCGCCTCCAGCGCGTTGACCAGCGGGATGTCGAGACCGTCCTGCCAGATGCACGGAGCGCCGTCGGGCGAAACGCCGTGTTCGTGCCAGGTACCGTTGGGAGTCAGCACGAAATCGTTGGCACCGAGTGTCATCTTGTGGCCGTCGACAATGGTGTAGGCACCCGATCCCTCCATGATGAAGCGCAGCGCGGATGCGGAATGGGCGTGAGCAGAGGCCACTTCGCCCGGGTGCATGACCTGCAGGCCCGAATAGAGCCAGCCGACCGCCGCCGAAACGTCGCGGCGACCCGGGTTATTGAGGTAGATGACGCGCCGTCCGGCCTTCTCCGGCGTGACCAGCTCAACCGAACGCAGGACGTGATCGCGCAGGTCCCGGAAACGCCACAGAACCGGAACCGAGGCCGATTTCGGTTGCCACGGCTCGATCTTGTTGGCGACGGTCCAGAGCGCGCCGGCTTCGAGCTGCTCCAGCTCTTCGTAGTAGGCCAGCAATTCCGGCGTATCCTCGACGTTTGCACGGCCGGCGATATCCTCGCGGTGGTTCTCTCTCTGCGTTGACATGAGTCCATCCTCTCCGCTTTTTATATGTCGATTCGTATTTTCGAAAATGAGTTATTATTATGTCTACCACAAAGAGTTTTCGACACAAGGGTCTTTTGTGTGCAAAGTCATTGAGGATATGGAGCCGCGACTCGGGCTGAACTGGAGGAATGAGACGTGCGGATGGGGCGAAACAGAGCGCTGCCGGAAAGCGACGAAACGCCGGCCGCGCCGGGTCCGGCGACCTTGGCGGAAACCGCCTATCGTCTCCTGCGGCAGGATATCGTCGCCGGCGTCTTCGCACCCGGCCAGCCGCTGCGGCTGGAACAACTCCGCCAGCGTTACGGCTTCAGCTTCTCGCCCTTGCGCGAGGCTCTCAATCGCCTCCAGACGGAGCGGCTGGTGGCGACCGCGGCTTTGCGGGGATTTTCTGTTGCCCCGGTTTCGATCGAGGAAATGTGGGATGCCATGGAAACCCGCATTCTGATTGAGTGCGAAGCACTTCGGCGAGCAATCCTCAACGGCGACGACGATTGGGAGGCGGGCATCGTCGCGGCCTTTCATTCCCTGGATCTGCAGGCGCGCCGGATGCCCGCGGGCGACGAGGCGCCCGGGGGCGACGATTTGTGGGCGTTCGAAAGTCGCCACCAGGATTTCCACCGGGCACTCATCGCCAGATGTCGATCGCGGAGGTTAATCGATCTGGCGGATCAGCTTTACGCCGAAACCCAGCGGTACCGCCTTCCCACCCTCGTCGGCAAAGTCGCCTCGACCTGCCGCAACGTGCCGCTCGAACACCGCGAGATCATGGAGGCGGCGCTTGCGCGGCGCTCCGACGAGGCGCTCGGGCTGCTGGCAGCGCACTATCGCCGGACGGCGGAACTCATCGAGGCGAGCATGCCGAGGCGCTAGTCGTTGCCGCTTCGCACCATTTCCAGACGATAAAAAAAGAGCGGTTTTGCGCAAATGCGGCATGCGTTGCGCGTAGTCGTTAACGATCCGGATCGTCAGAGGCTATCCTGTTTTCCAGGGGTGGACGAAACGCGCCCCATAACAGAAGAACGGACGAGGGAGCCAGAACGGCGCGCTGCGGCGGGCCGGCAATCGACTGCATGCCGCGGGTTCCTGCCGCGAAGGAACGATCGTCGATCCTTGCCGGACCGAGTAGCCAGATATCGCTTCCCGCACGCCTGATCCCGCCTCCGCCTTCTCCACCGTCAGGAAAGGAACGACACCGTGGTCGAGCCGTACAATTGCGTTGGTCTGATCCCTACCGTGCGGGGCATTCGCAAGCGCGAAGACATCATGACGAACATCGATCATCTGGGTCATTTGACCAAGGCCGCCGCCTGGCTGTCGAGCCTCGATATTCCGGTGCGTCTGCTGGTCATCCCCGAAGGGGGGCTCCAGGGCTTCAACGACGAGGTGCTCGATCTCGACCATGTCGACTTCGCCAACACCTGCGCCATCGATATTCCCGGGCCGGAGACCGACGCGCTCGGCAAGATCGCCCGCGAATACGACGTCTTCATCATGGCGCAGGCCAAGGCCCGGCATCCGGAGTGGAAGGATCGTTTCTTCAATATCGGCTTCGTGCTCAATCCCCAGGGTGATGTCATCCTGCAGCATTACAAGCTGGCAACCCTGTATCCGGTTGAGCACAGCGTCACGCCGCATGACATTTTCGACTGGTGGATCGAGAAATACGGCCGTACGCTGCAAGCTTTCTGGCCGGTGGTCGATACGGAGATCGGGCGGCTCGGGGTGATGATGGCCAATGAGGCGTCGTATCCGGAAAACGGGCGAGGCCTGGCGCTGAACGGCTGCGAGGTCGCCTATCGTGCTTCCTTCCCGCATCCCGGCACCGGCAACGACTTCTTCGAAATATCGTCCCGCGCCCGCGCGCTCGAAAACAACATGTATGTGCTGTCGCCGAACATGGGCACTTACTATCTTTTTCCGGACTCAACGACGCCGATCGATACCTTCGGCGGACGCTCCTTCATCATCGACCATCGCGGCGCTATCGTCGGTAAGCAGGAATATGGCGGTGGGTCGACCTATGTCGCGGGCGTCATCAACATCGAGCAGCTGCGCCACCATCGCGCCAATGCCCAGGTTTCCAACTGGCTGAAAGATGTGCGCTCCGAACTGGCCCAGATCATTTACGAGAATGGGATCTATCCGAAGAACCTATACCTCGACCGCGAGCCGTTCAGGCACGAGGCGTACAAGAAGGAGATCATCGATCGCCAGATCTTGCTCCTTCAAGAGCGCGGTATCTGGCAGAAGCCCGGCCGTTGACGCGGCATCGGAGAGATCGGTGGTGCCGCATCACGGCGGGAGGGGCGCGCCCCTTCGGCGATAATCGGAGAAGCTCGCTTTCCGGAGACCTCAGGAGCATTGGGGGCGACATCCCGCCGGAGGGCACCAAACCCTTGAGCGGCAGGGAACCCTGCAATGAAGCACAAGTTGCGATGAAACGTAAAAGTGATGTATCCCTGCTGCCAATAGTGTCAGAATGCCCTGGGTAATAAAAACAATCACCGGGGGTTGCCAAATGTCATCCATCGTTCCCGGTATCGATGACTTTCCGATGAGCGCGGCCACCAAACTGCGCGGCGGGGATTTGTGCATGGTGGAAAAAATGGTGAGTGACCTCACCGAACCACGCCGCATCCAGCTATGTGCCAGCCGTTCATTACCGAATATCCGCGTCAGCCATGTTGCCTTGAACTTCGGCCACCTGTTCGGTGTGCAGCACAGATCCGCCATTCACGTAACCTCACCACCGATCAATATTTTCCAGATCATGGTTCCACTGAGTGGGCATTTGGTCTGCGCATCCGATATCGTCGCTGCGCCAGGAACCGCACTGGTATACACACCAAGGGAGCCTCTCAACACCTACTGGAGCGACGACTGTGTTGCGCTTGTACTGTCTATTTCCGCAGAGAAAGCCGGAGCACTTGCCCACGCGACATTTCCCGGTCTGGAACTGAACAGGATACAGGCCAGATCGTTGATGATGCTGACTGAGGGCATGGGACGCAGTTTCGCCAACGCTCTCGGCGCCATTTGCCAGGAAAGCGTGGATCCGGACTCGGCTTTCAGCCGCGGAATCACGGCCAGATCGTTGGAGGAGGCCCTGTTGTTATCCTTGCTGTTACCTCTGGCGCAAAATGGCAATGCACGGATCCCGTGCGCCAGAATAGCTTGCAACAATCGGAAAACTTACGTTGCGCGCGCGGTGGACTATATAGAGGCCCATCTGGACGAAGACATCACCCTGACCGATCTGATCCGGGCTTCGGGCGCTTCTGCGCGCACGCTTCAATACGGCTTCACGGAACAGTTCGGCGTCGGACCGATGACCTATCTGAAGCGGCTGCGTATGCGTTGCATCCACGATGCCCTGCGCAGGGCATCGCCGGGCAGTTGTTCGATCGGGAACGTCGCGGCGCAATGGGGGTTCTACAACGGCAGCGCCTTCGCCCGCATCTATCGCCAAATGTTCGGGGAACTGCCCTCCGAGACATTGTCTCGCCAGTAACCACCATAAGCCGTATCACGGTGCCGGCGTGGCTTCCAGCCAACGCAGTTCTTTGTCCTCAAGGGTGTCGTGACGGCTCAGGTGGAATCAGGCTGGGGACTGCAAATGGGCTGTTGCGGCAAATTGGTTTATGTGTAAAATAAATTTGAGGTACAACGAATGCCTCTCTGCCCGGGCGCGCAGGATGCAGGAGGGACGCTTCCTGCAGCAATGGCGTATCGGGCCAAAAGCCCAATACGGGTTCAGATAACGAACGTATTTCCAGCATTGCGGCGATGTCATCAGCATTTCCGCGTGGAATGGAAATTGTTGCTTGAACAGGGGAACATTCATGCTGTCAAATCGTGTTGCAGCCGCGGGGCTGATTTCTCTTGCCTATACTGTATCGTCCATCATCGCTGCTTCGGCTGCACATGCGGCAGACGGCAAGCTCAGGATCGGCCTGATCTACACGTTGAGCGGCCCATCGGCCGTGCTGGGCGAGCAGTCGCGCGACGGGTTCCTGCTGGCGGCGGAGAAGCTCGGCAACAAGTTCGGCGGGCTCGAAGCCGAGATCATTATTGTCGACGATGAACAGAAGCCCGACGTCGCCGTCAACAAGGTGCGTGAGCTCGTCGAGCGACATAAAGTCGATTTTGTTATCGGACCGATCTTCTCCAACGTCCTCAATGCGATCGTCAGGCCAGTGACAGGTGGGGGTGCCTTCCTGATCAGCACCAATGCCGGTACCTCCAATCTGGCAGGAAAGGAGTGCAACCCCAATCTGTTCGTGACTTCCTACCAGAACGATCAGATTCACGAGGTACTCGGCAAATATGCCAAGAATCAGGGCTACAAGCGCGTGTTCCTGCTCGCACCCAACTATCAGGCGGGTAAGGATGCGCTGGCTGGTTTCAAGCATTCCTACAAGGGGGAAGTCAGCAACGAGATATTCACCCCGCTCGGTCAGCTCGATTTCTCGGCCGAACTGGCGCAGATCGCCGCCGACCAGCCGGATGCGGTCTACGCCTTCATGCCCGGAGGCATGGGAGTCAATCTGGTGAAGCAATACCGACAGGCAGGGCTCGACAACATTCCCTTCCTCTCGGCCTTTACCGTGGACGAGAGCACGCTGCCTGCCCAGGGGGACGCTGCGCTCGGCTTTTTCGGCGGTGCGAACTGGGCGCAGAACTTTGACAACCCGCAGTCTCAGGAGTTCGTGCAGGCCTATGAGGCCAAATTCAACAACGTGCCCGCCACCTACGCCATCCAGGCTTACGACGCGGCGCTCCTCATCGATGCGGCCGTCAAGGCTGTCGACGGCAAGATCGACGACAAGGACAACTTGCGCGAGGCGCTGAAGAACGCTCAGTTTGAATCGTTGCGCGGTGACTTCAAGTTCAGTCCCAATCACTTTCCGATTCAGGACTTCTACCTCGTTAAGGTAGTCAAGCGCCCGGACGGCAAGTACGCGACCGAGATCGTCGAGAAGATTTTTGATGATTATCAGGACAATTACGTTTCACAGTGCACGCTGTAGCGGCCTGTCATAGCCAAAGGACTGCTTGCTGGTTACTACCGCCGGCGCAAGAGCCGGTGTGCTCCGCAGGCGGACGGACGTTTTATCCTACGTCGCGCACCGTCAGGTTGCGCGCATGATTGGGTCACGATAAAGGGCCGGTAACCCCACGATGT